>CAYXVY010000144.1:0-12482 GCA_964468745.1 uncultured Planctomycetales bacterium
GGATAAGCCATTTGAACGGGCGTGGGAAGGCAGGTCGGTGGGCGACGCCGTCGGAGTTGCATTCCACGGGTGCCCCAAACGTCACCCGCGAAGGGCTCCAAAGGGGGTAGAGACGGCATGCGGACGGACCCGAAGCCGATAAGCGGGGGTTATGATGCATTTGCGCCCGGTCGGCGAAGTCTAGAATTCAGACGACTGATCGACTTCGAAGCAGTCCGCCGCGCTCTCGGGCGGCGACCGTGCCGGACCCAAGCCCGCCGCGTCGTCCGCCATCCCCAGCGACTCCAGGATCGCCCGCACCGCCGATCTCTTCGTCACGCACGCGATCACCCGCATGCGAGCTCCGCACTTCGGACACGCCAGCACATCCATGCCGAACGATCGCCGCATCAGCGTCGCCCAGTCCGTCCGAGACTGCCGCCGCCGGCGACCCCCGCTGAGCCGCGCGCCCGCCGGCGGATCCTCCCGTCCGCAGCCCGCGCGATCACGCAACGAATCCTCACCCCGGCGCGGGGCGATCTCGCTTCGCACCCGGCTCCGCGCCGCCAGCACCCCGTGATACCGCACCAGGTGCGACCTCGGCGGAGCGACGAGCGCCGCGAGCTTCTCGATGAACTCCACCGGCCGCAACACCAGATGCGTCGCACCGTCCATCCGCGGCTTCCGAAACTCGTACGACACCCTGCCGTCGCTCAGCCACTCCAGCCGCTCCCCCGCAAACGCCGGCCGCAGCAGGTACCGGCACAGCTTCTCCAGCCCCGCCCGGTCGCCCGCCCGAATGCGCACGGTCGCATGCAGACTCCAGCCGTCGGCCGCCACGCACAGGTTCGGTGACGTCGAAATCGAGACGGCATCATCCGAGCCGCCCAAGTACGGCACTTTGCGCGGCTCCCCCGACAGCCCGATCCACTCGCGGATGCTCGCCGCCTGCATCACGTCGAACGCCGACGGTTCCTCTCCGCCGTTCTCCTCCCCCAGGACCATCCCCTCCTTGACGAGCATCCGGCCGATCCGCCGCCGCACACGGTCGAGCGCCCGGCCGAGTTCATCCTGCGTCGGCGCGCGCAACCGCCGGAAGCGCACCGCCCCGCCCGCCCCATTCGGGAGATACACCCCGTCGAGCGCGAGCGTGTGAAAGTGCACGTTCAGATTCAGCGCGCTCCCGAAACGCTGCACCGCGGTCACCGCCCCGTATCGCCCGTCGCGAATCCGCCGCAATCCGGCACGACGCGCCGTGGCACGGAATATCTCCTCGACGAAGATCCGCTCCGCACTCCCCAGCAGCTTCGCGTCCCGCGCGAGCCAGTACCGTGCCTGCTTCGGTAGTGACAGCACCCACTGCCGGACAGGCGCCCTCGGCAACACCGCATCGACCAGGTGCGCGGCCGTGTCAGCCATCCTCCGCCCCGCACAGGACGGACAAATCGAGCGGTCCTTTCACGAAAATCCCACCAGCATGTCCAGCCGGCACTTGGGACACCAAACCCTCGCAAACCCCTTCTGCAGAATCCCGCAGTCGAGATAGCGCTTCAGCGCCTGCGACACGTACTTCGGAAGCCCCCGCCCGTCCGGGTCGCGCGCCTTCGCCGCATCGAGAAAGGTCGGCAGGTGCTCGCGCACCACCTCGTGGAGCACGGTGTTTTCAGGCTTTCGCCGCTCGTACGTCGCCGTCGCCATCGCGACGACAACGCAAGTCCCGTGCCTCTGCGATTGCGCGCGGGAATCGAGCGTTCCGCGAATCGTCGCGTGTACCTGGGAAACGCCGCGTTACCCGGGGAAACACTTCACACGTGTGCCCCACTGCGACACAGTCCGCGAGTTGCAATGCCGCGGGGCGCCTGAACCGACGTTCCCGTACCGACCGCTTACTTGAAGTCCTTGTTGACTTCGATTTTGACGGTGGCGTTGGCGAGTTCCAGCAGCACCGTGAGCATGAAGCGGCCGAGCGCCGCCATCCGGGTGCAGTCGATCTTCTCCGCATGGTCGCTGGGCTTGTGATAGTCCGCGTGCATGCCGCAGAAGAGGAACATGACGGGCACGCCCTTCGCCCAGAAGTTGGCCTGGTCGCTGCGATCGAAGTACCCGCCGCGCCCCTCGATCTCCTTCACCTTCGCGTCGGGGCAGAACGCCTGCGCCTTGGCGACGGCCGCCGCGAACTGCAGCGAGCTGCCGACGCCGAAGAGGTCGGCCGCCTTGCCCGGGTTGCGCCCGAGCATGTCGCAGTTGAGCATCGCGACGGTCTTGTCCATCGGAATCTTCGGGGCGTCGCAGTACGCACGCGAGCCGTTGAGCCCCTGCTCCTCGCCGGAGAACCAAAGATGGAGAATCGTCCGCTTCGTCTTCACGCGCGACGACGCCAGCGAGCGGGCGATGAACATGTTCGTCGTCGTGCCCGAGGCGTTGTCGTCCGCACCGTTGTTGATGTTGTCCTTGTCGCTCCCGCTGGCGCCGCCGAGGCCGATGTGGTCGTAGTGCGAGCCGACGACGACAACCTCGTCCTTGAGCTTGGGGTCGCTGCCGGGATAGATCGCGCCGATGTTGCAGCACGAGCCCCACGGAAGGTCATAGGTCTCGCCGATCGGTTTGACGCCCCAGGCCTTCAGGTTCTCAACGATGTAGGCACGCGCCTTCTTGATCCCCTCGGAGCCGGTCTGGCGTCCCTGGAATTCGTCGCTGGCGATCTGCGTGATCACCTTCTGCATGTCGGCGGGGACGAACACCTTGAACGCATCCTTGATCGTGCCGCCGGCGGTCTTGGGCAGCCCGCAGTGAGGGCAGCGCTTCGCCTTCGTGCCGCACGACGAGCACAGCGCGTCGTTTTTCGGGATCTTGGTCTTCTTGCACTCGGGGCAGTCGATTTTCTCGGCGTCGTGCTCCTTGTGGCAGCCCATGGACTTCGTGCAGATCTGCGGCTCGTCGGGCTGCGGCGCCTTCTTGTCGGGCGCGGGCGCGTCCTGCAGGGGGATCCACGCGAGCAGGGAGAGCGCCAGGAGTCGCGCGAGGAGAAGCATCTCTTATATGTACACCGGCCGCCGCTGCTCGCGGCGCTCCGTGCGCGATCACGCGATTTCCGATTCGGTTCCCCAATCGACCGTCCGTGACGTCTATGAGGGAAACTCAGACGGGAGAACGCTCATGATTCGCCGCATCTCGACCCTCATTCTGCTCGCCACCGTCGCCGCACGCGCCGACATCGGCCCGAAGCCACGCGAATACGCCCCGGGACTCGAAGTGCGCGGCGATCTGGCCGGGCTCAACGTCGAGATGAGCGCGGAGGAAGTCTCCCTGACGCTCAAGGCGACCGGCGAAGAGCGCCACGAGAAGCTGATCGTCGACGCCGTCTTCCACATGAAGAACCTCGGGGACGCGGTCGAGCTCGAGGAGGGGTTCCCCGTCGGCCCCATCAACAACATGAGCAAGTTCACGATCGAGATCGACGGCACGGCGATCAAGCCCGAGCTCGCCGACCTCGCGCCGAAGAAGAAGGACGTGCCGCCGGAGGACGCGGAGCACAACTACTGGTACCTCTGGAAGGCGAAGTTTCCCGCGAAGGCCGCGAGCAAGCACGTCGTTCACTACGAAATCGACCTGCACCACAGGTTCTACACGACCGTGGACACGAGCTACATCCTGCACACCGGCGCGCCGTGGAAGAACGCGATCGGCCGCGCGAAGGTGACGTTCAAGCTCGACGGCCTCCCCGCCGCGCGCGTGTGGAACGTGTCGCCTCTGCAGGCCATGCGTCGCGAGGGGGACGTGTGGATCTGGGACTTCAAGGACCTGGAGCCGACGATCGACTCGGACATCCGCATCCGCTACGACTGCGAGGACGCGTGGGAGGACGAGGTCGCGGGGACGCGGCCCGTCGCGGAGAAGTTTCTCGGAATGAAGTTCAGGCTCTGCAAGCGCCTGCTTGAGGTCCCGTCGCGCCAGGGCCGCGCCACGATGACCGACGCGGAGCTCAAGGACGCGTGCGACGCGTTCCGAGCGTGTCTCGACGGGGCGTCCGGGAAGAACGGGGCGTGGACCGTGCCGATCCAGCCTTCAGGCAAGTACCCCACGACCTCGTACGACTGGGGGGAGTTCCTCTATGAGGAGTTCCCGTCGCTGGTCGCGCTGGCGGAGGCGCATCCGAAGAGCGATGCGGCGCGGGACGTCGTGCGCACATGGCTGCCGATCGCGGACGCGATGGCGGGCGACAAGCTCTCGACCGGCAAGGAGCCGGCGCAGGTACAGGACTACATCAAGAAGGCCTGGGGGGCGAAGTTCGATGCGGCGCGGGAACGCGCGAAGAAGCTGGCCGGCGGAAAGTAGGCGGGGATCCAACGCGGGAAGGGACGGATCAGGATCCCCCACGTCACTTCGTCTTGAACCGCAGCACGTAGTCGGCCCACTCCTTGTGGAGCGCGTCGAGGTCCATCGCCTTGCCCCCGCGCGCGAAGGCCGCCTGGTAGACCTCGTCCCGTTTCCGGCCGCGCTTGAATCCGTCAACCAGCCGCACGAGTACCTCGCGGCAGGTGCCCTTGTCGCCGGGCGTGAGACTCGGGTGACTCCAGAGGAAGTGGCAGAGGCTCCACGACTGCGCGTAGTGCAGCGTCGCGTCGCCGTCGAACTGCTCGTGCGTCATCGACACGAGCGTCTTGATCGGCGTGACGCGCCCGTCCTTGATCGCGGTCTGCAGCGACGGCAACCACCCCGCGGCCGGACCGGTGACGCCGAACGCGTAGATCTGGTTCGCCTTCACCTCGTTCGAGGCGAAGCACTCCGCGAGCCCTTCGCTGAACCAGCGCGGCATGTCCGGGCTGAGGTAAAAGCCCGGGAAGGCGAGATCGAAAAACTGGTGCGACCCCTCGTGGCAGAGGACCTGGAACGGCGTGGCCGACGGATGCGCCCCCTCGTACGCGACGAGCTGCTTCGTGGCGGGCGAGTAGTACGCGATCGACCCCTTGGGCGGAGATTGCCGCTGATAGCTCACCTCGTCGCGGTAGTAGAAGATCTTCGGCCGCTTGGCGAGCAGCTCGTCGAAGCCGAACGCCTGCGCGTAGCGGGAGTACATGAGATCCATCTGCTCCTTGAGGACCGAGCTCTATCTCCAGTCGGGGACGGCCATTGAACAGCTCACGCAGTTCAATGCCACGGGCGACCCCGCCAAGCGGTACATCGTCTCGGACTTCGACTGGGACCGCGGCGGCACTCGGATCGTGCTGCAACTCGCCACGATGAACGGGCTCGTGCCCGAGACTCCGCAGCTCTGGATGCTGACGTTCCCTTCCACGCCGTAGCTCCGCGGCTTCGCCGACGCGGAAGTGCTTGCTCGGGAGGGCGCTTCTGGCTCGATGGGCGCGACGCCACCATGAATCCCGGCTCAACGATGCGCGTCGCGCGCCCGACGGACAACCTCGCGGCGATGTACGGGCACGGCCTCGGGTACAGCGTGATCCGTGACTTCACGGATCATGCGGGATTCGATGGACTCATCCTCGGCCATCCGGGTCCGTCCAATCGAATCGAATTCGCCGCGCACCGGGGATACCGCGTCGGCACGGCGCCCACGCGGGATCACCTCCGCGTTTTCTACATCCCGGAGGAGGCGGCGCGGGAGGAGCAGTGCGCTCGCATGCTCGCCGCCGGGTTCCGCAGCGTGCCGTCCTACAACCCATGCTGGGATATCAACGGCGGGGCATTCGAGGATCTCGACGGGTACCGCATCCCACGGATCGTCGTCCTGCCGCTGCACC
This sequence comes from uncultured Planctomycetales bacterium, assembly GCA_964468745.1. Taxonomy (GTDB): domain Bacteria; phylum Planctomycetota; class MHYJ01; order MHYJ01; family JACPRB01; genus JACPRB01. The sequence continues at coordinate 5,739 of CAYXVY010000144.1, forward strand.
TCGCGGTGGACGATCAGCTCTCCGTCCCGGAGGGAGCGTCAATCGCGGGGCGGCCGGTCGAGCTCTTCCAGCGCTTCGCGGAGCGTGTCTCCGTAGTACCAGCCCGGCGGACAAAGCTCGAGCGCTTTCAAGTAATCCGCCCGGGCGGCGGCCTTGTCCTTCTTCTCCGCGTGCGCCAATCCGCGCAGCGCGAAGGCCATTATGTGACGCGGCTTCCGGGCGAGCACGTGTGTGCAGTCGGAGACGGCGCCGTCCGCATCGCCCTTCGCGAGCCGCACGCCGGCCCGCGCGATGTACGCCTCGAGGAGGCTGGGCGAGAGTTCCAGCGCCTTGCGCACGTCGTCGAGGGCGCCGTCCACCTCGCCGAGGGCTCCTCGAGCGCTGCCGCGAACCAGGTACGCGCGTGCGAGCGAGGGATCGAGCGCGAGCGCACGGTCCGCGCTCGTGCGCGCGCCGGCGTAGTCCCGGCGCGTGAGCAGCAGCAGGCCGCGGCAGAGATGCGCCTCGGGCAGCCGCGGATTCAACTCCAGCGCGCGAACGATATCCGCCGCCGCCTTCTCCGGGTCGCCCGTCTGGAGCTGAAGGGAGGCGCGGTTGATCAGCGTATCGGCACTCGCCGGATCGAGCTCGATCGCACGGTCGATGTCCTCGCGCGCCCCCTGGACGTCCTCGCGCAGCAGCCGCACGGCGCCGCGGTTGTTGTACGCGTTCGAATCCCGGGGATCGATCTCGACGGCGCGATCGGCATCCGCCAGCGCCTCGTCGTACTCGCCGAGTTCCTGCCGCGCGACACCCCTGCTGACGAAGTAGTCGCACATCTGTGGATCGATCTCGATCGCACGCGTGTAATCGCCCACAGCCCCCTTCAGATCGCCCGTCTTGCTCCGGACCAGGCCGAGGTTGTGCCACGCGTCCGGACTGCGGGGGTCGCTCTCGCCGCCGCGACGCATATCGGCGAAGGCCGCTTCGAGGTTGCCGGCGGCGGAATAAGCGCGCCCGCGATTGACATACGCCGCCGCGGAGTCCGGGGCCCGCTCGATGATGCGGGAGTAGTCCTCGATCGCCGCCGCATGATCGCCGCGATCCGCGGCGAGAATGGCGCGGTCCATGCGCGCGGCCAGATCCCTCGGGTTGAGCTCCAGCGCGCGCGTGAAATCGGCCCACTTGCCGTCCACGTCGCGGCGCATCAGCCCGCCCCAGTACCACGCCCGCCCGTACGCGGGCATTCGCTGCTGGAGCTCCACGAGCAGGTCCAGCGACGGCTTCAAATCGTCCCCGCGACGGGAGAGAGCCTCGAGCAGCAGGAACTCCTCGACGAACGGCCGGCCGCGCCATTTGTCCAGCATGGGCGCCGCGGGCATGACTGCCGGATCGTCCCATTTCCGGATGAGTTCCCAGTAGCGCTCCGCCAAGTCGCGCTCCATGCCGCCGGCGGAGGCCCTGTTCATACCGTCCACTGCGGCGCGCGCCTCGCGCTCGAGTTGCGCCGCGCGCGCGCGCGTGCATCCCCTGTACGCCCGCTTCTGCAGGGCGCACTCGAGTCGCAGCCGGCCGGCGGCCACGAGGGTGGCGGCGTGGTCCGGCTGCAGCTCGAGGGCGCGCCGGTAGGCGCGATCCGCTTCGTCGAATTCTCCAACCACCTCCAGGCAGCGTCCGACGAGGGAGTGCCCGGTCGCGCTCTCCGCCGAGCGCGCCATGTGGCTCCGGATGCGCGCGACGAGCGCCTCGTATTCCGCGAAGTCCGGATCGCCGAGGCGGAAGTCGCGCTGGTAGAACTTCATTCGCAGGACGTCGAGATCCTTCTCGATGCCGAGAAAGAGTCGCGCCTCCTCGAGGCGCCCTTCGGTCGCGACCACCTTGGACTCCGCCGCGCGCCACCGCGGAACGACGACGACGGCGGCGGCGGCCGCGCAGAGCACGATGGCGGATGCCGCAACAACCACGCGGTGGCGACCGGTCCATCGCACAAATCGCCGACCGGCCGACGGAGGACGAGCGAAGACGGCCTCGCCCGCGAGCCAGCGGCGCAGGTCGTCCGCGAACTCGCCGGCCGTGGAGTATCGCCGCGAGGGCTCCTTCTCCAGCGCCCTGAGCGTGATGGCCTCGATCTCGGGCGCCACGCGGGGGTCGATGGCCCGGGGGGCTGCGGGCTCGTCGCTCAGGATGCGGTGGAAGAGCTCGGCCATCGTCCGGCCCGCGTGCGGAGGACGCGCCGTCAGCGCCTCGTAGAGAATCGCGCCGAGCGCGTAGACATCGGTGCGCGCGTCGAGTTCGACCGCCCCCTCGAGCTGCTCAGGCGCCATGTAATGCGGCGTCCCCATCACGACCCCCGTTTGCGTCACGCGGTCGCTCGCGTCGACCAGGCGCGCGAGCCCGAAGTCGGCGACCTTCGGCGTGCCGTCGCCGGCAATCAGGACGTTTTGCGGCTTGAGGTCCCGATGGACGAGGCCCCCGTCGTGCGCGAACTGCACGGCGCGCGCGACCTTCTCGATCAGCTCCACGAGCGACCGCGCGGGCGCCCGCTTCCGGATGAGCGCGTCGAGGGTCCCGCCGGTCAGGAGCTCCATGACGATGTACGTGGAACCCGCGTCCTCGCCCACGTCGTACACGGAGACGATGTTCGGATGCGTCAGCTTCGCGGCCGCCGTCGCCTCGCGCGCGAACCGCGCGCGGCCCTGCGCCGAGTCTTCCTTCAGGATCTTGATCGCGACATCGCGCCTGAGCTGGAGGTCCGTGGCGCGATGCACCACGCCCATGCCGCCGTCGCCGAGCCGCTCGCGCAGCTCGTAACGATTCTTCAGCCGCGCGGGAAGGCCGGTCTCGGGCGACCTTCCGGAGTCGTTCATCATCGAGACGAGATTCTACAACAGGCGGGAGGCCCATCATCGTCCGGACGGTGCGACGACGGCGCCTCGCGCTTCAACTCGGGCGCCCCGAGGCGGGGGCTACAGCATCCGGAAGACCTTGCGCAGGATCCACTCCGCCGTGATCAGCAGACCGAACAGCAGGTAGACCGCCGGCGAGTCCCACAAGTCGTCTTCCTTCGTCTCCGTCAGCGAATGCTCCTGCTGCACCAGCGCCTGCGAGAGCCCCGCGGCCAGCTCGATCGGGAAGAACGACGGACACTCGTGCTCCTTGTGACCTTCCTTGTTCGTCCCCGGCGGATGCGCCGCGTGCGCAATGCGCTGCATCTCCTCGCGATCCAGGATCGGCTCATCCTCCTCGCGGTTCGGGATGTACACCTGGAATTTCTCCGTCGAGCGCGACGACTCGTCGTCCGACTCGCCCGCCCACGCGCGGTACATCCCGACCTCGGACGGCTTGAACGTCCCCTCGTAGTAGCCGTGGCGCTCCTTGTCCTTGAGCAGCTTCACAGGCATGCGCTGCCCCGTCGGCGGCTCGACGAAGATCTCGAGCTCCTGGTCCTGCAGCGCCTCGAAATTCTTGTCGAACGCCGTCGCGAAGAACGTCACCGGATCGCCCGTCATGTAGCGGCGATCGTGGCGGTCGAGCCGCAGCCGGAAGCGCTTCGCGCCGAGCAGCTTTCCGAACCGCGTCCAGTACATCGCCTGCTGCCAGAACGGATAGAACCACGGGCTATCGCCGGCGAGATACCGCCACAGATACGTCTCGTCCGTCCCGCTCCAGAAGATGCGCCCGTCGCCGTAATGCATCGTCACGAAGAGCGGCGGCTTCTTCGCGTCGTTCGACTGCACGCCCGTGACCTCGACGAGCACCTTCGCGCCCGGCTTCACCTTCTGCACGCGCTGGAACCAGCGCAGCCCCGGCAGGCCGTCGCGCTTCCCGTCGCGGTCCTCCCACGTCTCGACCACCTTGTTGAAGTCGTTGCCGTGGATCGGGAACATCACGATCGGGTGGCCGCCGCCGCTCTTCCCCTCGCGGGCATCGCGCGCCTCGTCGGTCAGCCGGTAGCCGAACTCCTTGTCGTAGACGACGTCCACATCGCGCCCGAGCTCCTCCGGAATCACCGGCAGCAGGCGCTCCAGCGGCGTGTCCTTGAACGCGCGCGGGTTGTTCATCCCGCCCGAGATGAAGACCACACCGCCGCCGAAGTTCGCGACGAACTTCTCGATGTTCTCCCACGTCTCGCGGCCGCCGAGCTTGTTGGGATCGACGTCGCCGATGACGATCACGTCGTACTTGAGCAGATCCTTGAGCTGCTTCGGGAACTCCTTCAGCGGCTCCTTGAAATCCGGATCCTGCGCCCCCTGCGAGTGCTCCTGCGGGAAGCCCTCGTCGGCGCTCGTCAGCAGGCAGTGCACGAGGATCTTCTGGTCGCGCACGAGGGCCGACTTCAGGAAGCGGTACTCGTAGCGCGGCGGGTGATCGACGTAGAGCACCTTGATCTTGTCGTCGGCCACGCGCACCCGGTGCACGAGCGTGTTGTCGAGCTCCGTGCGCTCGTCGGCGCGCGGCGGGACGCGCAGGATCAACAAATATTCGCCCGGCTCGCGCGAGATCCACGTCAGGTCGCCCGTGACCTTGCCCGGCGCGTCGATCTTGATCGCCACCGGCGTCTCGGCGGTCGACTCCTGGATGTACTGCTCGATGTCCTTGGGATCCTGCGGCAGCTCCTTGATCAGGTCCTTGATGCGGTAGACGTGGAGGTTGAGCGACGTCTCCAGCTGCTCGTATCCCTGGTTCTTGATGCCGTAGCGGATGCGCAGGCCGTCCTTCACGAGGACCGCCTGCTGCGCCTCGAGCTCGATCAGCGCGAGGTTGCGCTCCGTCTGCGGGATTCCCGCAAGCACGGTGTAGATCGGGATGTGGCGCTGGCCGAGCTGTTTGGCGACCTTCTCCGGCTCGGTGCCGAAGTTGTTCTTGCCGTCGGAGAAGACGACCACCGCGACGACGAGCTGCCCCTTGTACATCGCGAGCGCGCCGCGGATGGAGTCGCCGAGCGCCGTCTCGGCGCCGACGAGGTTGATCGGCTGGTATTGTTCGAAGAACTTGTCGCGCCCCTCGAGAGCACGGGCGCCCTTCGAGAACGTGAAGTAGGCGACGTTGAGCTTCGCCTCGATGTTGTCGAGGATCTGCTTCTCCGGATCCTCGAGCACCTTGCGGACGAGGTCGGCGCGCGTCAGCTGCTTGAGCGCGGCCTCCTGCTCGGGCGTGAGATCCTTGGCCTCGCCCTGGATGATCCCGGCGACCTTCGCCAGCGCGAGCTTCTGGTCGGTGCGCGTCGGCGTGTCCGCCTTCTTCATCGACATCGAGTCGTCGACGAGGACGAGGATGTAGCTCTTCCGCTTCTTCATGATCTCGACGGTCAGCACGGGACCGAGGAGCATCAGGAAGACGAGGAGGAGGATCGCGGTGCGCAGGCCCGTGAGCAGCATCTTCGCGCCGGCGCCGACGTCCTTGCGCTCGCGGCGATAGAGGAACCAGACGAGCGCCGTGAACCCGGGGACGATGACGAGCAGGATGAGCCAGAGCGGGAGCGGATGATGCCAGTCGAGCCCGACGGTCCCTTCCTTGAGGCTCAAGCGGTCGACGCCGAGAAGACGGGAGATCAGGTCTTCTTTCTTCGTCGCGGCCTGGGCGAGGAGACTTAGCATGCCGCGCCCCTTGAAGCGGGCAGCAAGGAGCGGGGAGCGACCGCCCCTCGATTCTCGATTCTCACTTCTCGATTCCCGTACTTCATTGTTTCGCCCTGCCAAACAGCCACGCCAGGGTTGACTCTAGAGCCAGCAGCATCATGAGCGCATAGAGCAGGTGCTTCCAGAGGCCCGCCGCGGGGGGCTTGAGGTCCACGCTTTGATCCTTCTCGTTTCGGTTGCCGATCACCTCGAACTTGAAGTCCGGCAGGCGGCGGCGGATCTCGTCGTGCTTGATGCGGTCGAGATTCCCCTCCGCCTTGTGCAGCTCTTCGGGGCTCGACGAGCGCGGCGGCAGGTTCACGCCGAAGTAGGCGAGCGGCCGCTCGTCCAGCTTGGCGTTCTGAACGCTGAGCGTGTACTTCCCCGCGAAGCGCAGTCCCTCGTTCTCCGTCGGGCGCATTTCCCCCTCTTTGCGGTCGGGCGGCGCGGCGGGATAGCGGACCCAGAACGTCGCCGTCTCCCCCTTGGGCGCCTCCGGAGAGAGGGAGATCTGTCCCTCGCCGGGGGTGTCGAGCACGAACGTCTTCTGGAACTTGTCGCTCGTCATCTGAACCGCGATGAAGTCGCCGATGAAGAGGTTGTTCCGCGCCGACGGCCGCGCGCCGAGGTGCTCGCACGCGTTGATCATCATGATCACGTACGGGATGCGCCCCGGCACCTGCAGGTTCCAGCCGTCGTCAACCGTGTTGTTGAAGAGGAGGACGCGCCCCTCGCCGAACGTCTTCTCGAGCCACACGGGCGTGGAGAGCGGATCGTCGAAGTCGGCGATGACGCTCTCGGCGTCGAATTTCTCGAGCTTGTTGTACTGGTAGAAGATGAGGTCGCGCGGCTGCTTCGCGAGGCCCTTCTTGAAGGTGCGGAAGAGCGTGTGCGCCTCGCGGTAGTTCTGGATGCGCACGGGGACGCGCGGCTCCTGGTCGGGGGGCGATCCGGCGACCTCGCCGATCTGCGCGGGGAGCAGGCCCTTGCCCGACTTGAAGAGGAACTCGTTGTACCAGGCGCGGTCGCACTTGCCGCCGGCGTCACCGGAGCGATTGCTGCGACGTATGGGCCGCGGCCATGGCCGTTCGTCATGGGCATCGGCATCTCACTCATCGGTCTCGCGCTGTCCGTCGTCTTCGTGCGC
>CAYXVY010000145.1:0-3994 GCA_964468745.1 uncultured Planctomycetales bacterium
CCGCAGAGTTCGTCGGCGACGCTGGCGGTGCTGTTGCCGCCGGCGGACGCGCCGGGGGCCGCGAAGCAGCCGGTGTAGGCAAACCGGGAGCCCTCGCGCCGGTTTGTGAAAGAGGCGCGGCGCGTGTAGGATGCGTCGCCGAAGGGTTCTTCGACTGCTTCGTTCTTTGGCCGACTCACTGGGAAGATGCCCCGGTAGCTCAGTTGGATAGAGCGGCGGTTTCCTAAACCGCAGGCCGCCGGTTCAAATCCGGCCCGGGGTACCACTCCTGACGGCCTTTGCCTGAGTTGGCCGCTACGGCCAGTTTGGACAGCGCGGCGAAGGGTTCCCGGAGGTTCGAGACGGCCTTCTTGCCGGAAATGACCACTTTAGAAACGATCAGCTCGATTAGTTTGCGTCGCGAGGCGGCGTCCTTCGACTCCGTGAAGATCGCGTGGGCGCGCTGCGCGAGGTCGAGGATCCGGTAGCCTTCTTCGAGGTAGAGGTCGTGCGCGCCGTCGGTGCCGCGGATTTCTTCGCGGAGACGGAAGAGACGGCTACGCCACGCGGAGGACTTCTCGCGGTACTCCTCGGGGGTGAGCGTGCCGTCGAGCTTGTCGAGGTACGCCTGGTCGAGCCGGTTCTTTACGCGCGATTCCTCGGCCTGCAACGTCGTCACGCGCGCCTTCGTGTACTCCTTCTCGCCTGCGAAGCTCTCCTTGAGCGCGAGCTTGATCTCGGCGAGGACGCGCTTGTCGATGCGGAACTGCTTAAGCGGCTCCGCGAGTTGCGCGATGAGTTCCTCCTCGCGGAGGTAGGAGCCCTTGCAGATGACGCCGGAGTTCTTCCAGCCCGTGCAGTGGTAGTACACGTATTCGCGCTTCACGCCGTTCTTCTGCTGCTTCTTGTGGCGTTCGGCGGTGACGTACGAGCCGCATTTGCCGCAGTACGCGAGCCCGCGAAAGGCGAACTCGTGTTTTTGCTGCGGCCGCGCCTCGCCGCCGAGGACTTCCTGGACGCGGTCGTAGAGGTCCTTGGTGATGAGGGGTTCGTGCTTGCCCATCGCTTCGTCGCCGCCCCAGCGGACGAGGCCGTAGTAGATCGGGTTGTGGAGCATGGAGTGGATCGAGCCGCGACTGAGCGGCTTTGGGTTGTTACGGAAGCGCAGCCCGAGGTCCGCGACGATCTCATCCAGATCGCGGATCGCGTAATGGCCCGTGGAGTAGAGCTCGAAGATCTTCTTCACGAGTGGGGCCTGTGCGGGATCCGGCTCGATTTCGCTGGTCGCGGTGTTGTTGCGGTATCCGACGGGGGCCACGGCGGGGAAGCTCCCGCTCTGGACCTTCATGCGCATGCCCTTCTTTACCTCCTCACGAAGATTGGTGATGAAGTTGCGGGCGAGAACGACTTGGATGTCGAGCTGGATCTGATCGCTCGACTTGGAGTCTTTGTTGAGGCGAAGCCCGGTGCGGAAGAAGTGGACCTCTTTGTCGTGCCGTTCGATGAGTTCGTAGATCGTGACGAGGTCCTTGAAGTTCCGCGTCATCCGATCCGGCTTCTCGAAGAGGAGGACGGGGATCGTGGGGTTGGAGCGGACGAACGCGATCAGGTCCTTGAAGGACTTGCGGAGTTCGTCGGTGCGTGCGGTCTCGGCGACGACCCAGCGCTTGACGATCTCGAGGTCGTGGCGCGCGGCCCACTCGTCGCCCGCCTGCTCCTGCGCTTCCAGCGAGTAGCCGTCCTGCTGTTCTTTGGAGGAGACGCGGACGAAAAGAACGGCCTTACGCGGGGATGTCATGCGGGTTTCCTTTCGCGGCGCGCGTTCGCGCGATCCATGGCGTCGAGGAGCCGGAAGAGCTCGGCGAGCAGCCGACGTTCCTCGACGGTGAAGAGGTATTTCCCCGGAGCGGCCGGGACACCCTCATGAACCCTGCGGTCGGCGACGAGTTCGTCGCGATCGTGCGCGTGCTCGCGCAATTCCCGCACCCAGAGCACTGTCGTCGGCATGGGGTCATGTCTCCTGAAGCATATCCATCCCCCGTGCCATCCGGTGACATTGTGCCCTCACCCTAAAGGGCATTCTCGCAACCCTGTTTGTGAAGGCAAAATTCATAGGGCGATGCGTTTCAACGGGCCGAACGGGTGGAGCTTCGCCTTCGTCGTCTTGAGGTGCGTCCGTGCCGAGTCCGCCGAGAACCCGAGGATGGCTTCGATCTCGGAGTAGGACAGCCCCTTCGATCGCTCCACGAGCACCGCGCGCTCCGCAGGGGTCAGCCTCGGGCCGTAGCGGTCGAGAACGGCCTCCACGAGGTCGGCGGCGCGCTGGCGCAGCGCAGCGCGCTTCTCGCGCGTTAGGAAGCGGCTTCCCGGACGGGGGAGTCGGCGACGACGCTTGAAGAAGCTGCGCGCCCGCCCGTAGAGCCAGCGGCTCCAATCTTCCGGCGGCTCGCGTAGTTCGCCCGCAAGCCCCTCTTGGTAGATCGCCAGCAGCGCATCCGAAACCGCGTCCTGGGCGTCGTGGTACCGTCGCGATCCTTCGGGCGCCAGGTACCAAAGCACGTCCTCTCGCCACCGCGCGAGGAACTGAATCAAGGCGCGTCAGCCGACGCGCTTGCCGGCCACGCACAGCTTGAATGCAGCGCGTGTCGCCTGCGGATGCGGTGGTCGTAGCTGCGGTCCTGGGTCGTCGAGTTCGATTGTCATGCAGGCAGGCCCCGCGTGCGTCGCACGTGTGCCTTCTTTTCAAGAGGGCGTTTTCGCCATCCGGGGACAAATCCGTGGAATCCCGCAAGGGCAGCATCGGCCCCCTTATTCTTAATGAGCTCGTTATTGGCATCCGGGGACGAAAGAGGAGCGGTTTCAGCGGAGATTGTCGACGCAAGGCGATGACGAGGACGCACGGAAGTGTCTGATCACGCGCCTAACTGAAGGTGCGCTCGTGCATTCGCGCCGGTGCGCGCTCGGGGTGGCGTGCGGTTACTTCTTCGTCTCGGTGGGGACCTGCAGCTCCTTGATGACGAAGGGGATCTTTACCGTGTCCTCACCGACGTAGTGGACAAGGACGAGCTTGCCCTTCTCTTCGGTGGGGTAGAGCCCAGTTGTTCCACTAAACGACTTGGCTTCGCTCGTCTCAATGCCGAGCACGTCGTAGCGGCGTTCGCCCGCGTCGTTCTCCAGCCAGATCCAGAAACGCCCCGAGGCATTGCGTGGATCGCGACTCCATTCAACTCGAAAGCCTGGCGGTGTGGACGGATGTGCGTCTTTCCAGAGACCGAGATCGAACGTGTGCTTCGCGAAGGTCTTAGTCTGCGGCAGTGGCGTGTCCTGAAGACTGACAGCGCAGCGCTCGAGATCGCGGGGGTAGAAAAGCACCAAGGTGCCTTCTACACGCAGCGACTTGCCGAGATCGGCGGTACGTAGCGTGAGGGCGGCTGCGTTCGTCTCGGTTAAGGATCCGCGATCGAATCGTCCCGAGCGGTCGAATAGTGCGTCTTTGACGACAGTGGCTGGCAGCTCCCGCGCATCGTCGGAAGTCACTTTGAGTCCATCTATCGCACACGACCACGGGAGGTGTCCGTATGGAAGGTAGACCGTGATCGATAGATGGGTGGGGCCGTCCCCATTCAGAGGAACTTGGAGTTCGGCGCGGATTCGGGCATCGCCCGCGTCGACACGGGCGCTGCTCCAGTGGGCCTGTCCCCACGCCCAGCCGCAACGTTGTCCTGCGCCGGTCCACCAGCTGTAACCGATCTTGGGCTTGCCGCACACAGCGTCGACCGCCTCCCAGTAGCGCACCGACTGGAGAGACAGCGTGATCGATTGCTCGTCGAGACTGTCAATCCACTCCTGCGAGAACCGCCGCAGACTCAATCCGAGATCGAGCGCCGATCGCCGCAGAAACTTCCCGAGCGGTTCGTCCTTCGTGATGAGCGTGATTGATCTCGTCGCCGGACGGACGGCCAGGATGCGCTCGCGACGTTCAATCTCGGCCATGATGCTCGCCGCGCGAGCCCGC
>CAYXVY010000146.1:0-5091 GCA_964468745.1 uncultured Planctomycetales bacterium
CGACCTTCTGCGCGAGATCGTGAAGGAGAAAGACGTGGTCGCGGCGGACATCGTCGAGCTCTGCCCGCTCGAGGGCCAGGTCATCAGCGAGTTCGCGGCGGCGAAGCTCGCGTACCGCCTGATGGGGTACGTGCACGCGAAGGACACGGCGGCGGAGACGCGGCTGCGGTCGAAGACGACGTCGAAGCGAGTGCGCAAGTAGCGATGTCGCTGCGCCGGGCGGCGGTTGCAGGCGCGTTCTATCCAGCGGATCCGGCGACGCTGCGCGCGCAGATCGAGGCGATGATCCGGCCGGATCCGAAACCCGCACTGGGCGTGCTCGTGCCGCACGCGGGGTACGACTACTCGGGAGCGGTGGCCGGCGCCGCACTGTCGCGGGTCGCAGTCACGCGCGACGTCGTACTGCTCAGTTTCAATCATCGCGCACAGCGTCCGAAGCTATCGATCTGGTCGGAGGGTGCGTGGCAGACGCCGCTGGGCCAGGTGCCGATCGCGACGGAACTCGTCGACCGGCTTCGGGGACTGGCTGAGCCGGACGAAGCGCCGTTTCTGCGCGAGCATTCCGGCGAAGTACAGGTGCCACTTCTACAAGTATTGCGTCCGGACGTCCGCATCGCGCCCCTGTCGGTCGACTCGCACGATCGCGAGGCCATCGCGGTCTTCGCGCACGGACTGGCTCGTGCCGGGGGCGACGCGCTCGTTGTCGCGACGACGGATCTCACGCACTGTGGGGAGAGTTATGCCGCGCCGGCACCCCCGGGGAAGTCGGCCCGAGAATGGGCGCGCGAGCAGGATGCGGCGGTGCTCGAGACGATCCGCGCGCTCGACGTCGACGCCTTCTGGCGTGTTGTGGAGGAGCGGCACGTGACGATGTGCGGAGTGGCCCCGACGGCGGCGCTCATCACGTACGCTCGCGCTCGTGGCGCGAAATCGGCGGAGATCGTAAAGTACGCGACCAGCGCGGACGATGAACCCGACGCGGACCGTGCGGTTGGTTATCCAGGAGTCATAGTGAGGACCCATGTGGAAACTTAAGCGGACGCACACGTGCGGCGAGCTTCGCGCCTCCCACGCCGGTCAGACCGTCATTCTCAACGGCTGGGTGGACAGCCGGCGCAATTTCGGCAACCTCCTGTTCGTCGACCTGCGCGACCGCTATGGCCGCACGCAAATCCTCTTCAGCGCTGACCGTGTGAAGGAACTCGCCGCCGCCGCAGATCGCCTCAAGGGCGAGTGGGTCGTCGCGGTGAAGGGCACCGTCCGCAAGCGCGACGCCGACACGATCAACGCAAAGCACCCGACGGGCGAGATCGAGATCGACGCGACCGAGCTCGAGATCCTGAACGAGGCCAAGACGCCGCCGTTCCAGGTGAACGACTTCCTGAACGTGTCCGAGGAGACGCGTCTGCAGTACCGCTATCTCGACCTGCGGCGTCCGACGATGCAGAGGCACATCATCACGCGTCACAAGATCACGCACGCGATCCGCGCGTCGATGGACAAGCAGTCGTTCGTGGAGATCGAGACGCCGGTGCTCGTGAAGTTCACGCCCGGCGGCGCGCGCAACTTTCTTTGCGCGAGCCGGCACTTCCCCGGGAAGTTTTTCGCGCTCGCAGAGTCGCCGCAGATTTTCAAGCAACTGTCGATGGTTGCGGGGTATGACCGCTATTTCCAGATCGCGCGCTGCTTCCGCGACGAGGACCTTCGTGCCGACCGGCAGCTGGAGTTCACCCAACTCGACATCGAGATGTCGTTCGTGCAGGCGGACGATGTCATGGGCGTCATCGAGCAGGTGATCGTGGATGTGTGGAAGGCGGCGCTCGGCATCGACGTGCCGCGGCCGTTCACACGCATCTCGTTCGAGGAGTCGATCCGGGTGTACGGCGTCGACAAGCCGGACCTGCGCTTCGGCATGAAGGTGTGGGATGTTACGAAGGACGTCGCGTCGTCCGGTTTCAAAGTCTTCGCAGAGGCGGCGAAGAAGGGCGTCGTGCGCGGAATCACCGCGCCGGGCGCTGGCACGTTCTCACGCAAGGACGTTGACGCGCTTGAAACATTCTGCAAGGGGAACGGCGCGAAGGGACTCGTATCGCTCAAGGTAGAGGCTGATGGAAAGTTGGCCGGCGGTGTCGTGAAGTTCCTCGGTGAGGCTGAGATCAAGACGCTGCTGGCGCAGGGCAAGCCCGGCGACATGCTCTTTCTCATCGCTGACGAGATGGAGATGGCGGCGGGTGTGCTCGGCGCGCTTCGCAACCATCTCGGCGCGAAACTGAATCTGATCCCGAAGAACCAGCCTGCCCCGAGCACAGCCGAGGGGTTCAACTTCTGCTGGGTCGTGGACTTCCCAATGTTCGAGAAGGCGGACGACGGCATTGCCGCACGCCACCATCCGTTCACGAGTCCAAAGGACGAGTACATCGAGTCGCTTGAGGCGGAGCCGCTCAAGGTGCAGGCGAAGGCGTACGACCTCGTGCTCAACGGCTTCGAGATCGGGGGCGGCTCCATTCGAATTCATCGCAAGGACATCCAGCAGCGTATCTTCAAGCTGCTCGGGCTGTCGGACGAGTACCTGCGCGACCGGTTCGGCTTCCTGCTCGAGGCGTTCGAGTACGGCGCACCGCCGCACGGCGGAATCGCGCTCGGCATCGACCGCATCGCGATGCTTATCCTGGGTCTCGACAACATCCGCGACGTCATCACGTTCCCGAAGACGCAGCGCACGACCGACCTGATGATGGGCGCTCCGGGCTCGGTGACGGAGAAGCAGCTGAAAGAGCTGCACATTCGCGTGGTTGAGCCCGAGGCAAAGCCGAAGGAACAGCCCGGCTCCGGATAGCCGCGGAGCGCGCGGAGACGACGCAGAGTTGCCAGGGGGCGCTGAGAACCCCTGGTAGGCGCAGCTCTGCGCCCCCACCCCTCTGCGCAAACTCCGCGTGCTCTGCGGTTCTCAGGCGGACTGCAACGCCTGGAGGCGCTTCGCGATCTCCTCGAGCGGGGCCCCCCTCGCCAGGTCGGCGGCGTATTCGCTGATCGGGATGCTGAGGGATCGCGCCCGTGCGGGGGGGAGATCTTTGACGGCCACGACGAGCTTGAGCCCCTCGTCCTCGAGGCAGAGGATCCGGAGCAGCGATTCGCGCGCGATCTGCGCCGCCGCCGCAAACACCTGCTGCTGGTGAGCATTCAGCTCGCGGTAGGTCTTGCGGATGAACGCGGCGGGGACTTCGACGAGGCCGGGCTGCTGCGCGATTCCCGGGCCGGAACGCAGGCTTGAATACGGGAGCGGCGTGGGGGGCGGACTCTCGTCGCAGCGCCGCACCACGAGGCCGCTGTCGCCGTCCATCGCAAGCACGGCCGTCAGTCCCATGGCGCGAATATCGTCCGCGGAGACTTCGATGTGCTCGGCTTGCGTCGGTCGCTGCAGGAGCACGGCGCAGATCTCGCGCGTGCTGAAGTTCGCGATGTGCTCGGCGCAGACCTGCGCGACCTTCTTCAGCGCGATGAGAAATGTCGGATCGCGTGGCACGTTCGGCTCGGCGCCCTTGAGCATGACGCGGGCGGAGGTTCCGTCCTGGATGACGGAGGCCATCATCGAGCCTTCCTTGAACACGCCCTTGAGGACCTTCGCATCGCCCATGAACGGGGTACCGTACCGCTGCGTTTCGCGGCGGTCAATGAAAGCGTCGTGCAGAATTAGCAAGAAGTCGCCCGACAAAAGGCGTTAAATACTGGGGAACCGAATCCACTTCACCCTTTCGAGGAGACCGATCATGCCGAAGACGCTCGCGCTCGTGGCGCTGTCCTTGATTGCGTCGCTCGCCATCGCGCAGCAGGGCCCCGGCGGACCGCCGGGAGGTCCGGGAGGGGGGGGACCGGGAGGTCCCGGGGGACCCGGTGGCCCGGGTGGACCGCCGAAGATCGGGCCGTGCGACGCGAAGACGACGGAAGCCGCGCAGCTCTGCGAGAAGGGCGACCATCTCTGCGACAAGGAGAAGGTCGACAAGGACGGCAAGTGCAAGGAGCACAGCGAGCCGGTCAAGAAGATCGACCTCTGCGTGAAGAAGCACTATGTCTGCCCGTGCGAAGGGGGCAAGTGCTGCAAGGACGACTCGCCGACGCCGGGCAAGTGCAAGTGCAACAAGAAGCTCCGCGAGGAGTCGGACAAATGCAAGGTCGTCTATCTCTGCCCCGGCTGCGGCGCGAAGGCGTTCGTGAAAGACGAGCTGACGCACGACGACGACAAGCACAAGGATCCGATGGCCAAGAAGGAAGCGAAGAAGACCTGCGAGAAGTCCGGTCAAGCCCCCCACTCCACGACCCCGAAGTAGCGACGAAGGAGAGAGACATGTCGAGAGTGATTGCGCTGGCGGCGTTCCTCGCCATTGCCGGCTGGGCGTTTGGTGCGCAGGACAAGCCGCCGGAGAAGCCGCCGGAGAAGAAGGACGAGCCCAAGAAAAAGAAGGAACTGAAGCCCTGCGACAACAAGAAGCTCGAGGCGGGCTTTCACTGCGAGCAGTGCCAGAATAATCTGAAGCCGGACGAGATGAGCGGCACGAACTGCAAGGTTTGCGGCAAGGAGCCCAAGAAGATCGAGTATTGCGTGAAGCGGGGTTACCTTCCGACGTGCGGCAAGGACGAGTGCCAGAAATCGGCGGGCTCCAAGTCCGGCCAGTGCAAGTGCAAGAAGCCGCTGGAGGAGCAGGTCGAGCGCTGCAAAATCGTTTTCATCTGCGACGGCTGCGGCTTGGGCGCGTTCGTCAAGGGCGAACTCAAGCACAACGAAGAGACCCACAAGGACGAAACGAAAAAGAAGGGCGAGCGCAAGACGTGCGAGAACTCCGGGATCGGACTGCACGTCGGGAAATAGCGGCGGAACCGACGAGATACGAGATACCGAAGACGAGAGGTCGGCGCGTCCGGTTTATCGCATGTCCTTCTGAATCGGCCTCATTCCTCTCGCTTCTCGCCTCTCGTTTTTCGCATTTCCCCTGCCATTGACCCCCCCAAACGGTTCCAGTAGGATCGCGCCCCCACATATGGTCACGAAAGTCACCCTGCCCGACGGAACCGTGCGCGAGTATCCCGACGGGATCA
>CAYXVY010000147.1:0-2758 GCA_964468745.1 uncultured Planctomycetales bacterium
CCCTTCTCGAGGTGCCGGATCGCGCGACGCCGGATGTACGGCTCGGCGACCGCCTGGATCGGCAGCGCGCTCAGCACGCGCGTCTGCTGCCCGAGCTGTTCGAGGACGTCCTGCAGGGCGACGGCGTTGATCACGGTCGCGAGCATCCCCATGTAGTCGCCCGTCGCCTGGTCGGTGCCGTGCTTGGCGAGCTCGCCGCCGCGGACGATGTTGCCGCCGCCGACGACGACGGCGATTTCCGTGCCGATCTTCGCGGCGTCGATCACCTGTTTCGCGATGGAGCGGATCTCATCCGGATCGATACCGTGCCCGCCCTCTTTGCAGAACGCCTCGCCGCTGATTTTCAGCACGACGCGCTTGTAGCGTGCCCCCGGCATGGTGGACGATCCCCCTCCTCGGCGGACGGCCTTACAGCCCGAGCTCCATGCGCACGAAGCGGCGCACCACGATATTCTCGCCGATCTTGCCGCTCTTCGCCTTCACGAGATCGCCGTAGCTGCCGTTCTTCTCGTCGCCATCGACCGGCATGCTCAGCAGGCAGACCTGCGCGTAGAAGTTCTTGTCGAGTTTGCCCGCGATGATTTTCTCGGCGATCTGCGGCGGCTTCCCCTTCACATCGCTTTCGAACTTCTTCTTCTCTTCTTCGACGACGTCGCTGGGCACCTGTTCCTTGGACACGTACTTCGGGTTGAATCCGGCGACGGCGACGGCGAGCTTCTTGAGAAGTTCCTGGAACTCGTCGTTCTTGACGACGAAGTCGGTGTTGCACCCCATCTCGACGAGCGTGCCGATGCGGCCGCCGTGAATGTACGACCCGATGGCGCCTACCGTGGTCTCGCGACCGGCGAGCTTCTCAGCCTTCGCCAAGCCCTTCTTTTGAATCAGGAGCTTGGCCTTCTCGAAGTCGCCGGCGGTTTCCTCGAGCGCCTTCTTGCAATCCATCGCGCCGGCGCCGGTCTCGGCGCGCAGCTTCATGACGAGTTTCGGATCAATGGCCATGTGCTGTTCCTAAGACGGGGGCGCCGCCGGGGCGGCAGGGACCACCGGGGCAGCAGGGGCCGCCGGTGCCGCGTGGCGCGGGGGCGGGCCACGGTGAGGTCCGCCGGGGCCACGGGGTCCGCCGAAACCGCGGGGACCGATGGGGCCGCGACGATCGCGGTCGCGACCGCCCGCTGAAACCATCTGCTGGACCACCGGTTCGGGCTTTTCGACGATCGGATCCGCGTGCGACTTCCCTTGGATGACCGCATCGGCCAGCTTCCGGACCACGATGTCGATGACCTTCATCGAGTCGTCGTTGCCCGGGATCGGGATGTCGATCGCATCGGGGTCGCCATCGGTATCGATGAGCGCGACCGTGGCGGCTCCGATCTTGTCCGCTTCCGCGACAGCGATTGCCTCGTGATGAGGGTCGATGATGACGAGGCACTTCGGGCGCTCCTTGAGGGTGCGCAGGCCGTCGAGGTTCCGCACGAGCTTGCGTTTCTCCCGCTGGATGCTCGACTGCTCCTTCTTGCCGTAACGGTTGATCGTTCCGTCCTTCTCCCAGGCTTCGATCTCCTCGAGGCGCTTGAGTCGCTCACGGACGGTGGCGTAGTTTGTGAGGGTGCCGCCGATCCAGCGCTCCGAGACGTACGGCATGCCGGCGCGGCGCGATTCTTCCTTGATCACGGTGCCTGCCTGGCGCTTGGTGCCGACGAAGAGGATGAGCGCGTTCTGCGACGCGAGTTTCTCGAGGAATCCGTAGGCCTTCGCAATGCCCTTGATCGTGTGCTTGACGTCGATGATGTGGATCAGGTTGCGCTTGCCGTAGATGTACGGCGCCATCTTCGGGTTCCAGCGGCTGACCTTGTGCCCGAAGTGCACGCCCGACTTGAGCAGCTCCTCAGGCGAAATGAACGTCTCCGGCATCGATTCCTCCTACAAGGACCCTTGAAAGGGACCGCGCTGAACGCCTCCACCCCGGGGTCATGGGTGCCGACCGTTCCCCCGGCCACCGATTGCGCGGACGGAACCGGCCAGACGTCCATCGTCCGACTTCCTCGGTTCCCACGCGAGCGGCGACGCGGCGGCGCAGCGACGAGAAGCACGAAGTTAGCGATCGACCCTCCGCGAGTCAACGACTAACGGAGATCCCGATCCGCATGCCGATCGCGAGCACGGATGCGGGTCCGCTGATCGGGATCCGGATCTCGGTTTATATTTTATAAATTACAAATATCGCATTGACATTCCGCACTCCGTAGCGCATACTTCATGTGTCAGGCGGGAGAGGGTAAGGGGTTCGGCGTATGGAAGTTGCAGTACTCGCCGCCTGCGCTCTTCTGGCCCTGCAGCAGGGCGGCGCGACGGACTATCGCGAGTCGATCGATCGCCTCGGGGACGACAGCCCCGAGGTGCGCGACGCCGCCACCGTGACGCTGCGCCGCGCCGGCCGCGCCGCCTGGTCTGCCCTGGAGGCCGCGACGGCCAGCGGAGACGCGGAGATCGCCGCGCGCGCGCGCCACCTGCTCGACTCCTCCCGCGTGCGCCGCCGCATCTCGTTCCGCGTCCTCGAAGTCTTTCCACACGCGGAGACGGTACTGCTGTGCGGCCGCCCCGAGCAGCGCGCGGCCCTCGCCCGGGCCATGGCCGCGTATGCCGACGAGTCGCGGGATGTGCTCATCGAATTGCTGCTCGACCCCGATCCGGACACGGTTCTCGCCGCCGCCGAAGCGCTGAGTGACCCACGCATCGCCGCGTGGACGCCCCGCCTCCT
>CAYXVY010000148.1:0-12362 GCA_964468745.1 uncultured Planctomycetales bacterium
CCGCCATCTACGAGGCGCGCGACGACTACATCGCGATGCAGTACGTCGAGGGACGCACATTCCGCGACGAGCCCAAGTCGGATCGACGGCGGATCGTGACGCTGCTGCGCGACGCGGCGCGAGCCGTGCAGTTCGCGCACGAGCGGGGGGTGGTGCATCGCGACGTGAAGCCGGACAACCTCATGGTGACGACGGCCGGGCACCTGTACGTCATGGACTTCGGCCTCGCGCGCAGCGTGCGGGGGGAGCGGTCCGTCAGCGGTTCGATCGTCGGAACACCCGCGTACATGGCGCCCGAACAAGCGCGCGGCGAACGGGTCGATGCAAAGTCGGACGTCTACGCCCTCGGCGCCACGCTCTACGAGGCGCTGGCGGGCCGGGCGCCGCTCGGCGGATCCAGCATCTACGAGATCCTGATAAACGTGCAGCAGAGCGAGGTGCGCGCGCCCGGGGTCGATCGCGATCTCGACACGATCGCGCTCAAGTGTCTCGAGAAGGGTCCGGAGCGACGCTACGCGACCGCCGCCGCGCTGGCGGACGATCTGGATCGCTGGCTGCGCGGAGAGGCGATTGCGGCGCGGCCCATCGCGGCCCCCGAGCGTCTATGGCGTCGCGTGAAGCGGAATCGCGCGCTCTCGGCGGCGCTCGTGCTGCTTCTCGCGGCGATCGCGGTCGGCGCTGCGCTGGTTGTCGTGCAGCAGCGTCGCGGCGAGCGAACCCTTGCGGAAACCGAGGAGCTCGGCCGGCGCCGCGCGGAGTGGGCGAAGCGCCTTTCGCTCGCGCACATGAGGATCGTCGAGCTCAAGCGGGACCTGCGGCAGGAGAAGACGGAGCCGGGACGGGCGCGCGCGCTGCTCGACGAATCGGTTCGCGGAGTCGACGCGCTGATCGCGGAGTTCCGCGGGGAGCCGCAGGCACACTATGTGAAGGCGCGCGGGCTGCTCTACCTGGACCGGCCGCGGGAGGCGATCGAGTGCGCCCGCAAAGCGATCGAACTCCGGGACGATTTCTCGCCCGGCTGGGAGCTGCTCGCCTTCGCGCTGATCGCCGACGGCGACCTCACCACGCTCAAGCGTTCAAACCAGGGCACCATGGAGGCGCGCACCCGCGAGGCCATGCAGGCGCTGGGCCGCGCGGGAGAGAAGACGGGAGGCGCGGCGTGGGGCCTCGAAGCGACGTCGGACGATCTCGTCCAGCGCACGATCGTGGACATCTACCGGATTCTGTTCGTCGTGAACGATCTGAAGGCGGCCGCGGATCGGATCCAAGCCGCGATCGCCGAATACCACTCGGAAGACTTCGTGCTCGCCCTGATGCGCGTCCACGCCGATCCCGCCACCCGCGAAAAGACGTGCCTCAAGGCGATCGAGTGGGCGCCCGGCCACGCGATGTCGAGGTTCGCGTACGCCCGCTGCCTGCAGAAGCGGGGCGACGCCGACGGCGCACGGAAGGAGTACACGCTCGCGATCGAACGCTGGCCCGAGTTCGCGGTCGCGTTCGGCAACCGTTCCGCCGCGCGGAAGGACCTCGGCGATCTCGCGGGCGCGGAGGCGGACGCCAATCGCGCGATGGAGCTCCAGCCGGACTTTGCCCACGCCTACCAGCATCGGGGGCTGGCGCGACTGGCGCGGGGGGACAGCGCGGCCGCGATGGCGGATTTCGCGCGGGCCGCCGAGCTCGATCCGCAGGACGTCGGGCTGATCGTGAATCTCGCCGGTGTGCACTTTGAAGCGGGCGACCGGGAGCGCGCGGAGGCGGAATACACCCGGGCGATCGAAATGGATCCCAGGAACGCGGACGCGTACAACGGCCGCGCGCAGGTGCGCGAGGGCCGCGGAGACACGGTCGGCGCGATCGACGATTACGCGAAGGCCATCGGATGCGACGGACAGTTTGCGCTGGCGTACCGCAACCGGGGCCGGCTGCGCCTGATCCTGCAGGACGCTTCGGGCGGGGGGAGCGACCTCGAGCGGGCGGTCGAGCTGGATCCCCGCAACGCGACAGGATGGAACCTGCTCGGCACGGCGCGGACGCGGTTGCGCGATCGGGAGGGTGCCCTCGCCGCGTACACGGCCGCGATCGACCTCAAGCCGGACTTCGTGGAGGCCTGGTCGAACCGCGCATCGGCGAAGCGCGCGAGCGGCGACTACGACGGCGCGATCGCGGATTGCACGCGCGCGATCGAGATTCAGCCGTCGTTCGGGGCGGCCTGGTACAACCGGGCCAACGTCAAGCGCGAGGCGCGCGATCCGCAGGGCGCGATTGTGGATTACGAAAAGGCGATGGCCCTGTCACCGCGGGATCCCGATCCGGTGCGATGCCGCGGCCTGACGCGGGGCGATCTCGGCGACGTGCGCGCCGCGGTGGCCGATCTCGAGCAGGCGCTGAAGATGGCGCCGGCGAACTGGAAATTCCGGACAGCGGCGGAGACGGAACTCGAAGGGATGAGAGCAAAGCTCCGCGACTAGGGGAGTTCGCGATCGGCGAGATGAGCTCGAACACGGGCAGCCGTCCTCCCGTTGGCTACCATGCAGGAATGACAGGCGGCGACGACGAGCGAACGATTGTCGAAGGTGTGGTGATTCCGCAGCGGAAACTCTCCGTTCTCGGCGGCGTCGTCGGCCTGGGATTCGTGGCCCTCGTCTTCACGGTGGTCGGCTTCTCGATGGGGTCCGATACGCCCTCCATGAAAGTGGTCGCCCTCTGCTGCGGCGGCGCCGCGGGACTGATCTTCGCCGCAGCTCCGCTCCTGGTGCTCTGGTTCCGTGCGCGATATCGAGTGATCGTCGGCACGGACGGGATCGCATTCCTGGAGTTGCGAGACGGGTCCGCAAGGAGAAGCTTCCAGTTCCCTCTGAGGTACACGCGGTCCTGGCACAGGGAGATCATCGCCTCGCAACGGGGGACGATCTTGCACCCGGTCCTGATCATCGCGATCCAGGACGAGAAGGGCGAATGCGTGCTCGCGCTGCGCCAGGATCGCGGAGCGCTGCAGCATCCCCCGCAAAAATGGGAGGAACGGGAGTTCTCGATCGATCGCGCCGTGACATACGGCTCGGCCGGGGTCCTTGGATTCGGACTCGCTCCGGGGGGCGACCTCGAGGCGCTGGAACGGCACTTCAGCGAACTCAATCAGCCGCGCCCAAGCGGCGCCGATTAGCGCGCACGCGCCCGGAGGCGCTTCACGCGTACGCGTCGCCGCAGTCGTGGCCGCGCGAGCTTCGGACGGGGTTGATGACGTACTTGAAGCGCAACGCCGATCGCGGCGGCGTAGCGCGACACGGTGGTCAGCGTGGGACTGTGCGTGCCGGCCTCGAGTCGCACGACGGCCGGCTGGGGTACTCCCATGCGTCGGGCGACTTCCGCCTGGGACAGCGCCCTCTCTTCACGCGCCTGGATCAGCGCCTTGAGCACGCTCATCGCCAGCGTTTGGGCGGCTCCGTCTATCGCGGCTCGCGTGTCATCCTGCGCCCGATCCGCGGCCCTGAGCGCCGACTCAAGCCGCTTCTGGTCCGCTTCCACGGCCCTGGCAATGCGCCTGTCTTGTTCCGTCTGCTCCGATGTCCGCGTATCGAGATCGAGCCACATGCCTTGCTTCTCACTCCAGATCATGTCCAGTCGTGGCGGCTTCGACTTGTTGCGTCGGTTCATTTTCGTCCTCCGTACGCCGTAATCACGAAGACCATCTCAACAGCATAGTCTTCCGAAGACGCGTCGAATTCCTCGTCATAACGCCACAGGATCATGATCAGTCGGCCCGAAGGGCACCGGCCGATCGTCTCGAACGAGCCGTCCTCCCTCTCCTGATGCAGGCCGATGCGATGCTCCCAAGCGAACTCCACTTCTTCAACGCTCAACCCGTGCGCGGCGACCTTGCCGACATTCCACTCGATCCACTTGAAACGAGTCACCGCCCCTCGCAGACTTGACTATATCATATATGTTATACATTGGACAGTGCGCCGACGCAAGCCCGACCCGTCGGAGCGGCGTAGCGCGGCATCGGACTCGCGATGCTCCAGCTCCTCGTGGCGGCGGAAAATGAAATGTCGCGCCGACAGCCTCGAGCCGGGACGGTCTCCTACTTCTCTTCCCCGTCCTTCTTGTCCGGCATCCCCTCCGCCTTGCGCTCCTCCGCGGCGAGCTCGATCTCGCTCTCCTTGCCGTCGCGGCGCACCGTCAGCTTCATCTTCTGGCCGGGCTTCTTGGCGGTGAGCGCAGCCTTGAATTCCTTCCAGTCGCGCACGCGCTGGCCATCCACCTTGAGGATCACATCGCCGGCCTTGAGCCCCGCTGCCGCGGCCGGGCCCTTGTCCTGCACATCGTCGATCTCCACGCCGAGATCGTCGTAGTCGTACGCCGGCGTGAAGCCGAGATAGAGATTGCCGATGAGCGCCTCCTGCGCACGCAGCTTCTCCGGATCGCCGAGGAGGATTTTGATCTCGTGCACCTTCCATTCGCCCCCCGCGAGGCGCTTCACTTTCATCTTCACGGTGCTGCCCGCGGGCCACGTGCCGACGATCCCGTGGAAGCGGTTGAGGTTGTAGGGCTTGTGCCCCTCGATGTCGAAGAGGACGTCGCCGGTCTGAAGGCCTGCCTTCTCGGCGGGCGTCTCCTCGGTGACGCCGGCGATAAAGACGCCGTCGCCGTACTCGAGCGTGTTCTCGTAGCGGTCGTCGCCGCACTCGCCCATGGTGGCGCCATCGACGTAGCCGCCGAACGCGCGACCGCCGCGCTTGAAGTGCGGCATGAACCGCCTGATCTGGTTCGACGGGATCGCGTACCCGATGCCGGTGTTGACGCGATTCATGAAGCGCTTCACGTCGATGCGCCCGTTGATGCCGATGACCTTCCCATCCATGTTGATGAGCGGGCCACCGGAGTTGCCGGGGTTGATCTGAGCGTCGGTCTGCACCGCGTCCTTGTAGCCGGGGTTGTCGAGGTAGACGTGCAGCGCCGAGACGATGCCGAACGTGACCGTCGGTTCCCAGCTGCCGTTGCCAAGCATGAACGGATTGCCGACGGCGATCGTGTTGTGGCCGACCTTGAGCGCGTCGGAGTCGCCGAGCTCGACGAACGGGAGATCTTTGCCGTTCTTCACCTTCAGCAGCGCGACATCGTCCGCCGGATGGAAGCCGACGAGCGCGGCGTCGTACTGCTTGCCGCCGGTGAAGCGGACTTTCCAGTTCTGCGCGCCGCCGGCGACGTGATGGTTCGTGAGGATCCACCCTTCGGAATCGATGCAGACGCCAGAGCCGCCGCCGATGAACACGAAGCCGGGCTTCACCTTTTCGATGACCGCCTGGACTTTCTTCTGCTGCTCGAGGACTTTCTTGAGATCGTCGGCGTCCTGGGCGTAGACGGGGGCAGCTAAGAGCGCCAAGAGCACGAACAGTTTCATTCGATGTCACCTAGTTCGGGTTGTCGCCGAGCTTGAGCTTCATGTCCTTGGGCACGTCCTTCTGGTTCTTGTCCTTGCGCAGGATCTTGATTTTGAGGACGTCGCCGACCTTCTTCGTGACGAGCACTGCCTTGAGTTCGTCCCACGACTTCACCGGCTTGCCTTCGATCTCGGTGATGACGTCCGCTTCCTGGAAGCCCGCCTCGTCCGCGGGGCTGTCGGCGGCGACCTGCGCCACGACGACGCCTTCGACTCCCTCGGCCCCCTCGGCAGGCGTAATCCCGGTCCACGGCTCCTTGCCGCGCTCCGTGGACTTGTTCGCCTTGAGCTCGGGGAGGATCTTGTCGATGTCCGTGTGCTTGCAGGCAAAGCCGACGCCGCCCGACTGGCCCCAGTTCGTGCGCGGCTTGACCTGGCACGTGATGCCGATGAGTTCTCCGCTCAGCGTGACCAGCGGGCCGCCGGCATTGCCATAGTTCAGCTCCGCGTCGGTCTGAACCGACGTGTCTTTGAAGCGGTTCATCGCGCTGACGATGCCCTGGTTGATCGTCGGCACGTCGGGATCCGGCGCGCGGCCGACGATCGCGACGAACGATCCCTGCGCGATGTCGCCCAGCTTCACCTTGGACAGCACGGGAAGTCCCGTCGCCTCGATCTTGAGGAGCGCGACATCGCGCGTGCCGTCGTAGCCGAGCTTCTTCGCCTCGTACGCCTTGCCGTCGGCCGTGCGCACGGTGATGCGGCGGATCTCGCCAGAGACATTGAATGAGCTCGTCACGATATAGCCGTCGTCGCTCCAGATCGTACCCGTGCACGGGCCGTCGGGGCGATTGTGATAATCGGCATGCGCCGACGAGGAACCGCTGCCGCCGCGACCTTCCGGATCCTTGTCGCGGATGACCTCGATCGAGACGACCGACTTGGCTACGTTCTCTCTCAGCTTCTGCAATATGCGGCCCATCGGATCGTCCTGGGCCGACAGGGGCGCGCACAGACAGAGGAATGCGACAAGTTTCATTTCTTCTTCTCGAGCAGAACTTTGACTTCGGTCTTGAGTCCGTCCTCGTCGACCGACAGCGTGACGAGCGTCCCCGACTGGAGGGGCTTGAGGAATGCGACGAACTCGGCGGCCTTCGTGAAGACCTGTGCGCCGGCGCCGAGGATCACGATCCCTTTGCGCAGGCCGGCCGTTTCCGCCGGGCTGCCCGCGGTCACGTCGTCGACGACGACCTTCCCGCCCTGATCGACCACCTTCGCGCCGAACCACCCCTCGGCCGCGTCGCCGCCGTGCTCGTCGGGGGGGGTCTCCGTGGACTTCGCGTCGCGGAGGCGTTCGACCGCGTACTTCGTCGAGTCGATCGGGATCGCCGCGCCGAGAAAGCGCGCGCCGGAATAATTGAGCGTAACAAAGCCGATCATCTTGCCGGTGGCGTCGAGGAGGGGGGCGCCACTCATTCCGACGTTCACCGCGGCGGTCGTCTCGAAGACCGAGCCCATGTACTGCGAGCCGAGCTTCGCCTCGGTCAGGCGGTACGTCCCGCTGATGACGCCGGCGTTGAATGACGGCGAGTCGTTGTTGATGTACGAGTTCGAGGCGTTGCCGAGCGTGTACGCCGCGTCGCCGAGCTTCACCTTTGCCGACGCTCCGAACTCAATCGGCTTGAGGTCCCCCTTCGGCTTGATGCGGATGATCGTGATCTCGTCCTTCTCGGAGGTGTCCACGACCTCCGCGCGGTAGAACTTCGGCCCCTTCATCCACACGCGGACGTTGGTGGCACGCTTCGGGCAGACGGCGGACGACACGAGCAGAAGGCCGTCCTTCGTGAGCACGACGCCCGAACCGGAACGCTCCTCGGTCCCGATGAAGCATCGGATCGCGACGACCGATTCGACCGTCGCGTCATAGACCTTGCGGTGGTTTTCATCGCCCGCCTGCGCGAGAAAGACCGCGACCGCGAGAAGGGGGGTCATAGGGCTCCTATATTATACGGACGCTCGGCTGGGGCGTGCGTGCGTTACAATGTCAACCATGCTGATCCTTCTCGCGCTCCTCATGCAGGACGACCTCACCCTCAAGTACGAGCAATACGACCGCCTGAAGATCGAGATCAAGTCGACGACCGAAGTCACGGCGAGCGACGGGCTCGACTCGAAGCACACGGTGGAGCTCGACATCTCCTACGAGTGCGCGTCGGTGGACAAGGGAGTGATCACGTTCGACGGCGAGGTGCTGTCGGCGAAGGTCGCCGGCACGATGCGCAACCGTGAGTTCACGTTCACGTGGAAGAAGGGGGCGGGACGCAAGGCGACGGGCCGCGAGTTCGAGGCATTTGATAGTCTCGAGAAGCCGTTCAAGCTGAAGGCGCAGATGAACGGGATGGTCGTCACGCCCGGCCTCGGCGCTTTCTACGATCTCTTCCCCATCTTCTCGCCGAGCGCGCTGATCGGACTGGCGACGCCGTTGGGCAAGGGCAGGACGTGGAAGACCGATCAGCGGCGCTACGAGCTCTTCTCCGGATTCACGATCGGGTACGGCGGCGCGGCGGGGGCGGCGGCCGACGAAAAGATCCCGCTGACGGGGAGCATGACGTTTGCGTCGCCCGAGACCGAGGTGCCGATCGAGGGGATGGTGCAGGTGAAGGGGTCGGGCACGGCGACGAGCGACTTCCATACGAAGAAGCAACGCGGCGGCAGCGGCAAGGCGACGATCAGTCTCTCGAGCGACCAGGGCGGCCTCAAGCGGGCCATCACGCAGTCGCTCGAGTGGAAGGTGAAGTAGCGTCATGCCGGTCCGCGAGTGTCCGCAGTGCAAGCGCCCGATGAACGCGGACCTCTCGATGTGCCCGTGGTGCGGAGGCGTGATCCAACCCGCTCCTGCGCCTGTCGATCGGGCCGACATGCCGTGCCCGTTCTGTCACCAGCCGATCCAGCCCGACGCGACGTCGTGCCGCTGGTGCCGCGAGTCCCTGGCGGCGCGCCCGGCCGGAAATCCCGGCGCTTACTCACCGCCCCCCGTCCTCACGCCCTCGCGGGAGGATAGGCCGGGTCGACCGGACGCAACGCTGCCGCTCGTCCTCGGCATCATCGGGCTCATCGCGCCGTGCACATTCTGCGGGCCGATCGGCTGGTTCCTCGCCAACCGGTACGAGGAGCGGTGCCGCGTGCGGAATTACGAGATCGACGGCGCCGGCAAGGCGGCCAAGGTGTGCAGCATCATCGGCACGTGCTTTCTCGCGGCGGGCTGCTGTTGCGGTGGACTGTACGCCCTGATGATGATGAACTTAGGGCGAGTCTCCTAGCCCCCTGTCACCGCCTGCATGATCGTGATCGTGTCGCCCTCCGCGACCGGCACGTCGAGCCGCTCAAGCCAGCGCGAGTTCGTCTGGTTGAGATAACAGAGCACGTGACGGCGGAACGTGCCGGACTCGTCGTAGAGGTGAACGCGCAGTTCCGGATGGCGCTTCATCAGTGCGTCGATCGCGCCCGCCAGCGTCGACGCCTCGAGCTTCACGGTGGACTCGCCGACGATGGGGGCGAGCAGACCCGGCAGCCGCACGACGACCGAACTCATCGCGCGTACGCGCTCACGTGCAGGATGCGCGGCAGCGTGACGGGCAGCGTCTTCCACGTATCGCCGGCGTCGCGGCTGGCGTGCAGGGTACCGCTGCCGGTGCCGACGTAGAGGCCGCACGGATCGAGTTGATCCGTGCTCATCGCGCCGCGCAGCACTGCGCACCACACGTTGTCGGCGATCGCCCGTCCGGCCCACGACGCACCGCCGTTCGTGCTGCGGTAGAGACGCAGCTTGCCGTCCTTCGGCATGCGCTGCTCGTCGCTCTCGAGCGGCACGCAGAAGAGCGTGTTCGTCCGACGATCCATCACCAGCGGGAACCCGAATTCCGACGGCAGCCCTTTCTCGATCCGCTGCCACGTGTCCCCGCCGTCCTTGGTCCGGAACATGCCGTTGTGCTCGCGGCGCCAGATCGTGTTCGCGTCGCCGGGATCGGCGACCATCGCGTGGACTCAGTATCCGATGTCCTTGTGCTTCTTGTCGGCGAGGATCACGGGGATTCCGACGTTCTTCGTCGCCCACGTTCCCCCGCCATCGTCGGTGCGGAAGACGCCGACGGCGCTGATGCCGACCCACGCGCGTTGCGGGTTCATCGGATCGACCAAGATGGAGTGGGCGCAATTGCCGCCGGCGCCCGGCTGCCACCCTGCGCGCGTCGGATGCTCGTTCAGGCCATCGACAGGCGCCCAGGTCAACCCGTCCGTGCTCGCGAATAGACCCGCGTCATCGACTCCTGCCAGGAGGGCATGCGGACCGGCGAAGATGCGCCAGATCTGGTTCATCTTCCGCGTGCCGCCCGCGGGCCACGCGGGGTTCTTCGTCGCCTGAGTCCACTTCTTGAGATCCTTCGAGATCTGGACGGTGGCGCCGTAGACGTTGCTCGTCACGCCGGCGATGAAGCGTCCTTGTGCATCTCGCTCGCACGTGGTGACCTTCCAGCCCTTGAAGAAGGGACCCTCGACCTTCCACGTCTCGCGCTTCGTGTCCGAGCGCACGACGAACCCGCCCTTTTCCGTCCCGACGACGAGTGTCACCGCCATGGGCCTCTCCTATTTCATTCGCGTGTACACCATGTCGTATACCAACGCGGCGGCGACGGGCAAGATATTGAGGAGAAGCGCGAGGATCGACGGCCACAACGGCCGCTTCTGCAGGTGCGCGACGATGACGGCGATGACGGAGCACAAGCCCCCGAGGCACACGGCGGCGAACAGGCCGACGGTGATGAAGAAGAGCGCGCAGCTCTTCTGATAGTCCTCCCCGGTGGGCGCGCGTTTCGGCATGGAGCCCGCCGCGAGGACGACTCCGATTCCCCCGACGATCACGAGCGCGCCGAACGCCACGCCGATCCACGCCAGGGCGTGCCATCCGGAGCGGCGCTCGTCATTTTTCAAGGTCGATCACCCATACAGGATTGCCTTCGATGTCCGTGAAGGCGCCGTACCAGTACTTCCCCTTCTCGTCGTAGTTCGGGCCAAACAGCGTACGCGCCCCGGCCTTCTTCACGTGCTTCATCAAGCCGCGCACGTCGCGTGAAACGAGATGGAGAATCACGGCGTTCCGGCGCGGCGTGACGAGCTTCGACCCCATCTGCTTCGCCGGCGTGATGCCGATGCGCAGCCCCGGCCGGGCAAGCTCGGTCCAGTCGAATCCCTCCGTGACCACCGTTTTCGGTTTCATCGCCAGCGCCTTGCGATACCACGCGACGAGTTTCTTGTAGTCCTTCGCGAGGACCACGGTGCAGAGATGGCGGGCGTCCATGCGAGGCGAGTATAGCGGCGTCGACGGACGCGGGGCAATGTGCTATAAGGCTCGTCCCTATGCGATGGACCCGCACGTTCATCCAGACGCTGCGCGACGCCCCGGCGGACGCGGAGGCGGTCAGCCACAAGTTGATGGTCCGCGCGGCGCTGGTCCGACAGCTGTCGTCCGGTGTCTACAGCTACCTGCCTCTCGGCACACGCGCCATTCACAACGTCATGAAAATCGTGCGCGAGGAGATGAACCGCGCAGGGGGCGTCGAACTCTATCTCCCCGTCATGCATCCGGCGGAGCTCTGGCAGGAGACGGGGCGCTTCGAGGCGTACGGCGACAATTTGTGCAAGTTCAAGGACCGCAAGGGGCACATGAACGTCCTCGGCCCCACGCACGAGGAAGTGATCACGGACATCCTCCGCAACGCGAACCTGTCGTACCGGCAGCTTCCCCTCACGCTCTACCAGATCCAGGTGAAGCTGCGCGACGAGGCGCGCCCGCGCTTCGGCGTCGTTCGCACGCGTGAATTCCTCATGAAGGACGCGTACTCGTTCGACCTGGACGTGCCCGGGATGGACAAGTCGTACCAGGCGATGTACGACGCGTACATCCGCATCTTCAAGCGGTGCGGCGTCGACGCGCACCCGGTCGAGGCCGATCCGGGCCTGATCGGCGGCGACGTCTCGCACGAATTCTCCGTGCTCGCGCCCGCGGGCGAGGACGAGGTCGTCGTCTGCAAGAAATGCGGATACGCCGCCAACAAGGAGAAGGCCGAGTGCAAGGCGCGCTACTCGGGCAAGCCCGGACAGGACACGGCCGAGCTCATTCCGATGGTGACGAAGGAGACCCCCGGGCAGCACACCGTCGAGCAGGTCGCGACGTTCCTGGGCGTGCGCCCGCGCGACATCGTCAAGACGATCCTCTTCCAGGCGTCGGACGGCGCGCTCGCGGTGCTCGTGCGCGGCGACCACGAAGTGAATCCGATGAAGCTCGCCCGTGTCGTGAAGTCGAGCCAGCTCGACCTCGCGACGCCGGAGTACATCCAGAAGGTGACGGGGGGCCCGATCGGTTTCAGCGGACCGGTCGGCCTGAAAAACGTGCGCGTCATCGCCGACCACACGCTCAACGACATGAGCAACTTCGTCACGGGCGCCAACGCGAAGGACAAGCATCAGCTGAACGTCAATGTCAGCCGCGATTTCCGGCCCGAGACGTTCGCGGACGTGCGCTTCGCGGTTCCCGGCGATCCGTGCCCGAAATGCGCGTCGCCCCTCGAGTTCCACACCGGCATCGAGGTGGGGCACGTTTTCAAGCTCGGCACGAAGTACTCGGCGAAGATGCACTGCGAGTTCCTCGACGACAAGGGGCAGCGCAAGCCGATGATCATGGGGTGTTACGGCATCGGCGTGACGCGCGTCGTCGCCGCCGCGATCGAGCAGAACTACGACGAAGCGGGCATCCTGTGGCCGAAGGAGATGGCGCCGTACCAGGTGGAGCTCGTCACAATCAACCAGAAGGACGAGCAGATCGCGAAGATCGGGGCGGAGGTGCACGACGCGCTCCAAGCCGCGGGTTTCGAGGTCCTCTGGGACGATCGCGAGGCGACCCCCGGCGTGAAGTTCGCCGACGCCGACC
>CAYXVY010000149.1:0-21860 GCA_964468745.1 uncultured Planctomycetales bacterium
TCGCCGTCGAGCTCGTGCACGACAAGGACACGCTCCGGCTCAAGGGCACCGTCGACATGCCGGAGGGTACGGTCTTGCGCCTTGAGCTCGCGCGCGAGGAGCTCCGGCTGCGGCATGCCCGCACGGAATGCGCGGTCGAGGCCCGCCTCCTCCCCCTCGCGGACGTCGAGCGCGTTGAGGTTCACGGCCGAGCGTTCTCGGCGACGATTCCGCTTCCCGGCCCCGGCGTGTATCGGCTCACGGTCTCGTACTCTCCGGTCGCGCAGCGCCGGGAGGAAGTCCTCGACAAACTCGGCGAGAACTACGCCCGCTGGCGCAGGTCGTACGTGGCGTGGGCGCTCGACACCGCGCAACTCTCGCAAGCTATCGATGCCGATCGTGCCGCCCTCAAGCCGCTCGCGGATCGGCTCGCGGTGCTCGCGAAGGGGCTTGATAGCGCCGTCCCAGCGGACGCCTTGGCCGAACTTCGTCGCGACCTGCCGCGCCGCACGCTGCTGACGGGATCGCTGAGCGCTCTCTCGCAGGCGATCGACAAAGTGCGCTCGTGCGGTCCGGAAATACCGAAGCTCGGATTCGCGCCGGGCACTCCGCAAGCGGAGGCGCTCGCACGCGCCTCCCGCGATATTCCCGACGGCGTCAACGACGAATGGCAGCGCCGGCTGGCCGTGGCCTACGTCGCGCGCGCCGGGCGCCTGCTGGACCGTGAGGGAGCGCTCATCGCGCTGAATCTCGTGCGGCTCGCATCCGAAGGAACTCCGTTTGCCGGCCACCCGTCCACCCAGTCCGCTTGGGACGAATTGCGGAGGATACCGTCGCAATGAGCGATTCCGCGGTTCGGCCGCGCGTCGGCCACGGCACGTCGCTCATTGTTCTCGTGGGCGTGCTGCTCATCATCGCCCTGATCGTGATGACGCTGGCGTCCGTGCGCTCGATGGAAGAGGAATTTCGCCGGGGATTCCACGACACCGTGCAGGCACGGCAGCTCGCGAAATCGGGCATCGATACCGCCGTCGCACGCTTGCGCGCCGCGCTCGAGACCGGTCAGTTCGGCGCGCCGGAATTCCAGCGTTCGATGCAATACTTCGGCCGCGATGTGGCCGAACGCGGGGTCGATGCTGCGCTGATGCGCGTGGTACTTGAGGAGTCGAGCAATCCGAGTTTCGCCATGGAGGCCGTGGGCGGTGCCGAGGGGCCGCTCGAGGCGCCGCAGAATCCGATGGATGCGAACGCCACGCCGCGCGCTGTCTGGATCCGGATGCCGGGCGGCGACGATGCGGTCCAGGTGGGCTTCAGCGGGTGCAGCGACGGGGGGACACACGCGGCGCACGGCGACCAGTGGGTCCTCGACGTGCGCGACGCTTCATCGATGATCTACGTCAACGATGGGCTGGGCGAGAGCCCGGTCTTCGGCAGCGTCACGCGCAACCTGCGCCGAATCCTCAATAGGCTGGGTCAGGCGATCGGCGTCTCGA
Source organism: uncultured Planctomycetales bacterium (assembly GCA_964468745.1). Classification (GTDB taxonomy): domain Bacteria; phylum Planctomycetota; class MHYJ01; order MHYJ01; family JACPRB01; genus JACPRB01. The sequence goes on from CAYXVY010000149.1 coordinate 1,473, forward strand.
ATCTCGGCGACCGCATCATCGGCCGGCGGCCATCCGGAGGGTATAGGAGCAAGCGCGACTTGCAAACCGTGCTCGGCAAGACGGACTTCGGCAAGGCGGTACGATTCCTGACGACGCACGCGTGGGTCGATCGAAGCGTCGCCAATCCCGTCCCGCTGTCCGGAGATCCGGCCTCCGTCGCTTACTACGACTACTGGCAGGGAGGCGGCGCACGTACTGGGGTCAACTACTTGTATCGCGGAAGCAGGCCGCGATTCCGTTACGGTTGGCGCAAGAACTTTGCGAATCAGCTGCTGCCCGGCGCGCCGGACCTCAAGTTCGCCGCCAGCGTGGCCGGCGGGCCGGTCATGGCCAGCCCGCTCGGCCTTGATCACGCGGTGTACGGCATGGACGAGCTCTTCCCGCGATGGATCGAGCTCACGTCGCGAGCCCCCGTCAACGTAAACACCGCGCAGCGCGAAGTGCTCATGGCGCTGGTGAGCGACATTCACGGCGTCTGGGTCTGCGAACGCTTGCGCGACAACCCTCCGGCTGCGATGCCGCCCGACTTCTCCTCCGCGTGGGCGGACGTCGGTCACACGTACGACGCGACGGGCAATGACGAGGGCGACCAGTTCGGTTTTCTAGTCACCACGGATCCGGTGAAGCCCCCCGGCGCCACGGGGCCCAACAGCTCGGCTTGGATCGCGGACGAGTTGATCGCGTGCCGCAATCGCGCGATCTCCGGTACGACGAAGTTCGATTACGCGCGCGCGCCGTTCGGAGGCACGTTCCGCTCGTGGAGGCAGTTCAACCTGTTCATCGATCACCTCGTCGAGATCGGCGTCCTCATGGACACACGTACGAACGGCCCGAATCACCCGTACGCGGCGCACCCCGCTCCGCCGTCGGCGGCCGACAAGTGGGGCCGCAACGGAGGTCCGGTACCTGCGTCCGGGTATCAGCTGGCCATCTATCGTCGCTTGGGCGCCCAGGCGATCGCCGATGCGCTGAAGGCGAATTTCAATCCGAACCTGCACCTCAACGAATCGAATCCCGACGAGAACCGCAATGCGCTCGTCGACAAGACCGATCTCATCGTCATGTCGACGGAAGCGACATTCGTCCCGATGGGCTACTTCGAAATCGAGTCGCTCGGACGGGTGCTGCGGCCGGGCGACGGCGCATTGACGGATGTGCTCGACGCGACCGGCACGAAGCCGGCGCGGGTCGCGGCGGAGTTCAAGATTCGCGCGGTCGTGAAGCTCTTCGACGCACTGCGACTGACGAGCCAGCGCGACTTCTACGGTTACGGTGCGGGCTCGCCTCCGGCCCAAGGCGAGAGCGGACCGGCCGGTCCCAACTACTGGGAATTCCGGCAGGCAAGTCGCGCGTCGCTTCCGAACACGAACAATGCGCTGTCCATCGAGATCGGTCCCGAGCCCGATCTGGGGATCGCCCCCGAGCAGTGCCGCTGGAGCGGCTACGTCGCCTGGCCGACGAACGGCGGCGAGTTCGAGTACCCCAAGCCGCCCGGTACGTTCCCGCCGGGCAACGACGATCCGCAGCAGCGCACGTGCGACCTGGGGCTGGACGGCTGCGTGATGCACGCCCATTTCGTCCGCAGCGACTACCTGTCGCATCACGCGCTGGGCGAGCGGCGCAACTTGAATCGCGTCGCGCTCGACCGCGATGAAAATAACGAGTGCTGGTCGGATCACCTCGAGCCCGCGCCCGGGCCATACGATGCCTGGCGCACCGATCCGACATCGAATCGGAGGAACTGGCACCGTCTGGCGCGCGACTTTCGCTTGCCGCCGGCGGGCGGAGGGGGCACAACGCCTGAGCTCGCAGCGGAGTCGGGAGCTCCGCTGGACATGCGCATCGACGGAATTTACCTGGAGCGGCACTCGACGCTGGCCTACATGCTGACGAACGAGATGGTCACGCGCGACTTCGCGAAGGGGTTGCGCGACTATCGCGTCCTCTTTTCTTACTGGCTGAAGCCCAAGTTTGCGCCGGAGATGGCCTCCAAGCCGCGCTGCTATTGGAACTGGAAGCGGCTCGATCCGAGACCCGACTGCCTCGGGATGTACGGCATGGAGGCGGCCGACCAGGTCCACTCTCTCACTCACTTCTTTGCCGCCTCGCAGAATCCCGGCTGGGAGACAACGCGTGGCGGACCGGTGTGGGACGGGGCGTGGGCCCGCCGTTTCCCGTTGCGGCCGGCGTCGATGCTCTTCCTCGGCTGGTCCTCGTTCGCGGGGTTCCCCGGATCACCGACTCAGTCTCAACTCCAGGCCGAGACCTGGAATGGCGCCGCGTCACCGACGCTGAATCATCATGGGCACGGAAGCAGCGGCTATGCCGGCTGCAGCCATCCGCAGTGTCAGCGCCGCGCCCACCCGTCCACCCTCGAACCGTCGCCTCACTACTTGTTGCGCAATCCGCTGGCAACCGGTCGCTGGATGCATTTCGCCTACTACTTCCGCAGCGACGAGGCCGCCGATCCGGACGGACAGCCGACGCGTCGCATGTATGTGAACGGGATCAGCGGCGATACGACGCCGTCCCACGACATCTCGTACGCGTGGGGTGAGGCGGCCGCGGAAACGACGTGGCCTCACTATCACGTCGACTGGGGGCGGCTGCCGTCCGACGATGCGTCGGCCGTGCCGCCAGGTGCCGGCGCATCGCCGGCCCAGCAGCATCAGTGCTGTCGGAATCTCGGCAAACTCCTGACGTCGGAGCGCAATGTGGTGCGCATCGGTGAATCCGATCGCTTCAGTGTCCAGCGGGGTGGGCAGCCGACGGCCGGGGCGCCTCCCGTCGGAAATTTTGCGCCCGACGCGACCGTGGACGAATATGTGATGCTCGCCGCGACGGTGACGGACGCGGATCGCGACGATGTGGTGGATCTTTACCGACAGGGCCGATATCACCTTCCGCGCGATCCGTCCGAGGGGCTCTACATCTCGCCCCGATTCGATCTGCCTACGCGCATGCTGCCGCCGTCCTCAGGGACGGGTCAGCCGCACGAGCCGCGCTCAGTGAAATTGCTCGGCATCGCGTGGACATGGGCTGCTGAGTGGGTCGATACATCGAGTGCCGCGCTGGACCCCATCCTTACGGACTACAGCGCGATCGCGGCGTCGAACCCTGCCGTGCTCAGGCCGGTGCTCGGCGTCGCAGTCGAGGCGGACGGGGTCTGGTACGCGGCCGCGGCGCATGAGCAGTTTGCGGCGGTGCGCGCACCGGGGACGGGAGCCGTCGTCACAACATCCGCTGCGGGACTCCGCATTCGACTGAAGTTCGCTTGGCCGCCGGGCGGCGCCCCGCGAGCGGAGTCGTTCGTCCTGGCGACGCCGTTCGTCGACGACATCACCCTCTTCTTCGATCGCGGCGACCCTGTGCTTGTCGACTGGACCTCGTGACGCCCCGCCGTCCGATCCGCCGCGTGCTTTCCGCTTGACTTTGTAGTGTGAAAATATTTATATATCGAAATACTCGAACCGCGGCGGGGGGTGGGAGTACATGTACGCGTGGCGATCAGCGCATCAGAACTGACGAAGGTATTCAAGGCGCTAGGCAATCAGCGCCGCCGCGCCGTATTTCAAGTCGTCTGGCGGGCAGGCTCTGGAGAGAGGGCCGGCGTGAAACGCGGGTGCACCGTGGGGGAGATCGCTACGAGAACGGGCATGCCGCAGCCGTCCGTCTCACTTTATCTGCAGAGGCTGACGGAGGCGGGGTTGGTGGCCACGCGCCGGTCGCATCGTTCCGTGGTTTGCACGATCAACCCTGAGGTTCTCGCGGCGATTGCGGCTTGGGCACGGGAACCCGGCCGCGAACGCCTGTAGCAGTGGCGCAGCGCTGGATGCGCAAGCGCTCAAGTGGGCTGGCCGGATGACCGATGATCCCTGTAGCGGGGGATCGAAGGCTGGCGGGGTGGAAGAACCAATTACGGAACTGGTCTGTCGTTGCGCTCCCTACGCATTCATTGCGATTGCGGGGTTGGGCGTTTTCCTCGCTTTGATTGCGTGCGGTCACGGCGAGGCGCGAGCGCGGGTGCGCGAATTCGTTCGGCTTCGGACCGCCCTCGAGGCGCTCGAGCGACGTGTCGCCCCCTCCCCCCCGTCCCCGCGCGTAGAGGCTCTGCGAGAGAAGCTCGCGCGGCTACGGAGCGAGCTCGCGCGCGACGGCATTCTTCGGGCAGCGGGCCCGTAGCGTCACCTTCAACTCGCCCTGGCCACTTTCGCGGTCAGCCTGTTGACGACTGCCTGCGCCGCGTCGCGGATGAGCAGAAGTTCGTCCTGTTCGACGACCTCGGTCGTCGGGAAGTTCTCGAGCATCGTGCGGACGTTGAGCGTGGCTTGCCGGACCCGCGGCCAGCGCGGACGTGAGGCGACGGGGAATCGGGCGCGGAGGTAGAGGATCAGCTCGCGATCGGTGAGATAGCGCAGGCGGATTTGCCGGCCGTCGAAGGTGACGATTCCATCCGGATCTAGACCGCCGTTGCGAGAGTCGTCGAGGACAGCGAGGCGATAGAGCTTCGTGGGTCCGAGACAGGACAGGCGTTCGAACAGGCGCGGTGCACGCCAGCGAAAGAAGGCCAGGCAGATCAGGTTGTTCGCCGTGCGCGGGCTGACGCTGATGTCGCGGAGGAAGGGCTGGTAGCAGCCGCGACCGTGGGCCTTTCGATAGCGGACGAGGGCCACGCCCTTGTCAGCGGCGCGCTCAGCCGCCCGCATCCGTTCGTCACGGAAGAGCTTTCGCACGTCCGCGGCGGCGTCCTGGGCGGCAGCTTCGCGGCGCAGGGGGTCGTTGACGGCATCGCGAATCGTCGAGCAGACGGCGTCGACGAACTTGAAGATCAGGGGGTGGGAGAATCCCACCTTGGCCAGGGGCAGCACACACCAGCCTTCGTCATCTCGGCGCATATCGCACCTCCACCTAGGTGTGCTCTTGGAGGGCGAAAATTCATCGAGAATCGGAAAGATTTCAAAGAAAATCAGCGGGCATCGGCTTCGTCGATTTTTCGGATGCGCCGTTCGTGCCGGCCGCCCTCGAATGCCGTCCTCAGGAACAGTTCAGCGAGGACGGCTATTTTGTCGGCGGCCACCACCCGGGCGCCCAGGCAAAGCACATTTGCGTCGTTATGCCTTCGCGACATTTCGGCCGTGAACTCGTCGGTGCAGAGTGCCGCGCGCACCCCGCGTATTCTATTGGCGGTCATGGCCATGCCGATGCCCGTTCCGCAGATCAGGATGCCGCGGTCCGACTTGCGATCGGCAACAGCCCGGGCTACGCCGAGCGCAAAATCGGGGTAATCGCACGATTCAAGTCCGCTCGTCCCCATATCGAGAATCTCGTGTCCGGCTCGGCGCAATTCTTCGCGCAAGCGCTCCTTCGCCTCGAACCCTGCGTGATCCGATCCGATTGCTATTTTCATGTCCCACGTCCATTACAAGTCGGCGAGGCGCGTTTCCATGCAGGTCCTGATTCGTGCTGCGCAAGCACGGTACGTCTCCAGGTCCGCGCCAAATGGATCCTCGATGTCTCGACCCTCAGGGTCGAGCAGCTCTATGTGTGAAGCGCATTCCGGCGATTGGCGGCGAAGCAGCTCCACGTGTCGCCCCGTCATGGCGAATACCCTGTCGGCCTCGGCGACCAGCTCGGGTGTCGCGTGTCGGGCACGATGCTTGCGCAAGTCCAGGGTGAGTTCCCGCGTCGCCTGGATGGCCTCCGGCAGCGGCTCCGCGCCCGGGGATGCGCTCGTTCCCGCAGACTGAATCCGCACACCGCGAGACTCCAGCTCCTCGTCGCTGATCTCCATTCTTCGAGCCAGCATGCGCCGGCACAGGTGCTCCGCGATCGGACTCCGGCACGTGTTGCCGCTGCAAACGAAGAGCACGGAGAGCGCCCCCGCTTCCTCGATCAGCGCGCGCGGAATGACGCCTTCTCGCAGCACTTCCAGCTGGCTGCCAGTCAATCGCACAACGGTGGACGGCATGCGATGCTGGCTTGGTCCGGCATCGACGATGCAGTCTATGCGCCCTGCGAATACTCGCGACACCTCCAGGGCATCGACAGCCGCCGGCGCGCCCGAGAGATTCGCGGAGGGTGCGCCCACCCGGACGCCAGCCTGCCGTATCAGGTCGCGGGCTACAGGGTGATTCGGGAATCGGACGCCCAACCCTCTGCCGTCCTCCGACGGTACGACGATCGTGAGAGGTCCAGGCCAGAAACGCTTCACCAGTCGTCGCGCCACTCCGCATGCCGGCAGTCGCGAGACGGCGGCGGCCTGCTCCAGTGAAGCCACATGCACCGTTATGTGCTTCTCGCCGGGACTCTGACGCAGCGCAAGCAAGTGCTCCACCGCAGCCGGCTGATCGAGATCGACCGCGAGTCCGTACACGGTTTCTGTCGGAAAGCCGACGATACCCCCCCGGCGGATGACCTTTGCGGCGGGCGCGAGCGCGGCCGCATCGAAGTGCGAAGGGTCGATCTTGATGACGAGAGTATCCACGTGCGGTGCGATTAAATCATGCGATCCCGGCGGAGACTACTGCTCTTTCGACTTGAATTCTTCCGCCAGTTTCTCGAAACGAGGGTCGTCCCGCAGCGGCTTGTAGTCCTCGTCGTGCAGCATGTGCTCCACGCCGTCATGCCGCTCGCTCTTCCACTGGCAAGGCTGGTTCGTCTTCCAGAAGCCGTTTTCGAGCGAGTAGCGCAGCCACTTGAACGATTCGTCTACGTCCGTCTTGCGTTCGTCTTCGGCTTTCTCCTGTGATGTCACCGAGATCGTGCACGAGTAATTGTATTGTGCCAGCATGATGCGCTGCTGCTCAGTGGGGGTCGGTTTGAAATCGCGAGGCAGAAGCAGGAAGGCCTTTTGGAATTCCGCCCTCGCCTTCTTGTAGGTCTCCAGCTGCTTGGCGGGATCCGCTGCCGGAGCCTGCACGAAGCCCTCGGCTCTTGCCATGTGCGTGCGCCAGTCGTCCGGCATCCCCTCGAGTGCTTTCTTTGCAGCCTCGACGACTCGCTTCGCCTCTGCGGCGATGCGCGGGTCCGGCGAATCGACAAGTCGCTCGGCCTGGGTTTGTGCTTCAACGTACTCGGCGAGCTGCATCCAGGACTGCGCCAGGAGAAGAGCCGCCTGCTGGCTGTTGGGGAGTCGCCGAAGCACCCAGTCGAAGTCCTGCAGGCAGCGCGTGCGGTCCTTCAGGCACGCATATGCGTAGCCGCGGTACATCCGGCTCTCGACGGTGTCGCTCCGCAGATCGCTCGCATCGGTGAAGTCCCGCACCGCGTCCGCGTACTTGCCGAGATTGAGATTCGCCAACCCTGCGTTCAGGGGCAGCGAAGCAATCTTGCCGTTGTAGCGCCGGCCCGTCCTGAAGTCCGCCAGGGCGAGATCGAACTGCCGGCGGCTGAGCTTGATGCGACCCTGCGTGAGATAACCGCGCCAGTAGTTGTTGCGCAGCTTGAGACAGCGGCTCGCATCCTCCAGCGCCTGCGTCGCCTCGCCGAGCGCCAGTTTCGCGTCGGCGCGGGCGTCGATGGCGTGGTAGAAGACGCGGATCGAGCTCTCCGCGGTTGTCGCGTGCGTGATGGCCGACTGCGGCTCGCCGGCGGCAAGTTTTCCGCGCGCCATCACGTAAATGGCGAACGGGTCGTCCGTCGCCAGGCGATACCCCTGTTCGGCGTCCTTTATGGCCTGCTGGATATCCAGCTGGCGATCCAGTCGCACGAGCGCGCGCACGAGGAAGCCGCGCGCGTCGCGCGGGACCTTCGTTGCCAGCGTGTCCGCGTCCGCGAGTGCTTCATCGAGGTGGTTCTCAGCCAGGTAGGCGAATGCGCGTCGCGCGAGCGCTTCCGGATGATTCGGCTGCTGCTTCAGGATCGACGTAAGATCTTCGCGCGCCTCCCGATAATTGCGAAGGAGCAATCGCAGCGTCGCGCGATTGATCGTCAGCTCGGCCGCGGCACCGCCCGCTTGGATCGCCTTGTCGTACTGGCCTCGCGCCCACTCGATCTCCGCGCGCGCGTACGGTGTTTGAGCATAGAGTTCCGCCCCATCTCCGAGCACGGTGCGATGGCCGAGGGAGTCGTCCATTTCCCGGCATGCGTCCTTCGCCGGCCGCCGTAGCGCGCCATAGGCGGCCGCGCGCAGGAGGGCGGCTTCCTCGCGAAAGCCCCCTGTCCGTGCGATCTGGTCAAGCGTCTCCTGCCAGCGCGGTTCCTTGTCGAGTGCGGCGATCGCGGCCGTGGCGAGCGCCTCCTCTTCCGACTTGCCTAGTTTTCCGGCGATGGCCTTGAAGTCGGCGACGGCCTTGTCCGCGGCTCCACGAACGAGGGCACTGTCGTGCGCCACGAGTTCCAGGTTCTCGCCCGACGAGCCGACGAGTGCCAGCGGCCGTCCGCGCAGCAGGAGAAATTCGCGCAGATACAGGCGACCCCTGTCGAAACGCACCGACGACCGGTCGGATTCCTCGGCGAGGGCCGCCGTGTAATCCGCCTCGGCGTCGTCGAGCTTCCCGAGCATCGCGCGCGTGTTGCCGCGGCGTTGCAGAGCCTCGGCGTACGTCTTGTCGATCCGTACCGCTTCGCTGAGACGATCGATGGCTTGCGCGGCCTTTTGCTGCATCTCGGCCAGCTTCGCGCCGTCCGCCGTGCGCAGCTCCTCGAGCAATTTTACGCCGGCATCGAATTCGATTTTTGCCGTCGCTCGGCGATCGGCAGCTTCCTTTTTGGCGACAGAGGCTTCGTGTGCCTGCTTCAATTTCCAACCGCCGAACGCTGCGGGGATGAGAAGAAGCGCCACGATAGACACAACGAGGCCGAATCGGCGATTCCGCCGCACACGCTTTACGGCGCGTCCGATCGCAGACACCGGCTCGGCCGAGATGGGCTCGCCGCTCAGGAAGCGGCGCAGGTCGTCGGCCAGCTCACCCGCATTCGCGTAGCGGAGCGACTTTTCCTTTTCCATCGCCTTCACGGCGATCGTCTCGAGCTCCGGCGGGATGTCGGGAACGCGATTGCGGGGGCGATCGGGCTCGACGTCGAGGATTTTCCGCCGGATCTCGTCGCCCGTCGCACCATTGAACGGCACTTCGCCGACCAGGATCTCGTAGAGGATGACGCCGATGCTGTAGATGTCGCTGCGAGAGTCGACTTCGTCCCCTTCGCCTCGTGCCTGCTCGGGTGACATGTAGAAGGGCGTGCCCAGCCCTTCCCCCGTGACGCTCGAATCGCCTGCCGCCCTCGCCAGACCGAAGTCGGTGATGCGCGGCTGACCCTGCCGGTCGATCATGATATTGCCGGGCTTCAAGTCGCGATGAACGACACCCGACGAGTGGGCGTAGTCGATCGCCCGCGCCATCTTTTCGATGATCTCCAGGGCGTGCTCGCGCGAGAGACGGCGTTCGGCAAGCAGTCGATCGAGCGACTGTCCTTCAACGAACTCCATCGTGAAATAGTGCGCGTCGTCGATCGTGCCCACCTCGTGGACGGTCACGATGCACGGGTGATTGAGGCGCGCAGCCGTCTTGGCCTCGCGGATAAAGCGTGTCACGTATGAGGCGTCCGGCGCCTCTGACCCACGCAGCATCTTGAGCGCGACGATTCGGTTCAGGGGAACATCGAGTGCGCGGTAGACGGTCCCCATGCCGCCCTTGCCGATCGGCTCGAAGAGGCGATAGCGGCCGAACGAGGTCCCCTCGTTGGGACCGGGTGTGCCGAAGCTGGTCGATCGCACGCCCGCATTCGATCGCGAGCCGCCATGAGACGTCCCGCCCTTCAGGGGCGACGAGCCTGGAGAAATCGGCGGAAACGTCGTCGCCAGTTTGAGCGTCACGTCCGTAGCGCTGATGGGGGCCGCGGAGGCCGGAAGCGCGGGAAAGATCCGCGGCGGCAGCGGGGGAGGGGGAGGCTGGGGCACTATGCGTGAGGACGAAGGTGGCCGCGCGGGTGCCTGCGCCAGCGCCCCGCCGCACTTCGCGCAAGCGGGCGGATTTTGAATCTCCGCCAGCGTGAGCACGAGGCTCTCGCCGCACTTGGAGCACACTCGAACGAGTTCCTCCTGCAGGCGCAGGATTTCCAGGAACTGGTCGGTCGACAGGTAGCGCTTGCGCACCATGATCTGGCCGAGACGCATTTTCTGCCCTTCGCTCTCGAGGCGCCTCTGCTCCGCCAGGCACTCGTCGACCTGAACCAGCGTCACATAGCCCTTGTCCACCGCCAGATGGCCAAAGAGCTCGGACAGGCGGGTCGGGAATTTTCGCTTTTCGGAGTGCGGTCCACCATTCCCGCCGTTGCCGGACTTCGGCTGCGTCAACTCGACCAGCCGGTCCAGCTGCACGGGCGTGACGAGTTCCATCTCGACGAGAACTTCACCCAAGGCCCGCCGCTGCGAAGATAGACGCTGGGCTTCGAGGGCGGCGTCGAGTTCCTCGCGGGAGATCAGATTTTCTGAAACGGCAGCTTCGCCGATGGCGAGATCGGGGGCTTTGTTCTGCATGAATCCCTGAATCTCCTCAATTCTCCCCCGCCCCTACTGAAAATCAAGCGGGATTGCTTTATAATCCCGCCGCCGTGGACTTCCCGATCAATCTCAAGTTGGACGGACGACGTGCCCTCGTCGTTGGGGGCGGACCCATCGCCTACCGGAAGGCGCAGGCGCTTGCGCAGGCCGGCGCCGAAGTCGTGGTGGTTGCGCCCCGGATCGATGCTCGTTTTCGCCGGTTTCGCAAGCTGCAGCGCACGTTCAAGCCCAGCGATGTCGATGGAGCTTGCCTGGTGGTAGCTGCGACTGACGATGCGACGGTGAATCGGCAGGTGTTTCGTGCTTGCGCGCGCAAACAATTGCCTGTCAACGTGGTGGACGTCCCCGATCTCTGCACGTTTACGATGCCGGCGACGTTCCGCAGGGGGGGGCTGACCGTTTCATTCTCGACCAACGGGGGTAGTCCCGCGCTTGCGCGGGAATTGCGCCTGCGACTGGAGCGAATCTACCCCAAGCAACTCGGTGCCGTCCTGCGCTCGCTTGCGCAAGCGCGGGCGTCCATGCCCGCGAGTGCGGAACGTCGCCATCTCATGAAGCGGCTGGCTCGCGCCGCCGTCCGGCGGTAGAGATGATCGACGCACTGCTTGCGCATGTGGCGATCGCCGCCTTCGCCCTTGCGACCGGGCTCGGGTTCGAGTGCGTGCGGCGTCGGCGCATGGGGCTGATGCTGGCGGCACGAGGAGCAAGCGCATTCGGGGCCGCGCTGGCCATCGCAGCACTAATGCACAGGGCGGTCGCACTTCACGCCTTTCCCATCGTGTCGATGTACGAAACGCACCTCGCGGTTGCGGCCGTGGTGGCCCTCATCGCGCTGGGGATCGACTTGCTGCGCGGGATGCCCATTCTGACGCTTGGCGCGGCCCCGCTGTCATTCTTGGCGGTGCTGGTGGGCGTGCTTATGGGGTCGCCGGCGAGCGAGCCTGCGCAATTGACGACGACCCCGTGGGCCGGGCTCCATGTGCTGGCCGTGCTTACCGCCTATGGCTCTTTCGCCGTCGCGTTCGTGGCGGCGCTGCTGTACCTGATCGAGCAGCGACAGCTCAAGACGCACACTGCATCCAGCTTGCTCGGCATCATGCCGTCGCTGGAGACGTTTAGTCGTCTCATGGTGCGGTCGATGGCCGTGGGCGTTGTCCTGATGACAATCGGCATCGTTGTCGGCTACGGATATGCGCGGCGGTCGGCCTTGGCGCCAGGGTGGCGTATGGACTCGAAGGTATGGGGCGCGACGCTCACGTGGGCTGTCTACCTCGTGACGCTGGGCTTGAGCTCGGTGTCGGCATTCAAGGGGCGTCGCACCGCGCTCGCCTCGGTCGCATGCTTCCTCGTCGTCATGGTGACATTCTGGGCGGCGGCATTCTGGTCAAACTTTCATCGGTTCATATAGCCGTGCACATCAGCGTCGTAGGCGTGAATCACCGCAACGCTCCGGTGGAGCTCCGCGAGAAGCTGGCCATCGAGAGCGCTGCGCTCGCGTCCGCGCTGGACGGGCTGCGCAGTGCGCTGCATTCGAGCGAGGAGGTCATCGTCTCGACCTGCAATCGCGTGGAGCTCTACCTCGTGACAGAATCGGCTGGCAACGTGCTCGAACCGGTGGCCGCATTCCTGGCGACGAATCGTCGTCGACCGTTGGAGGAGGTCCGGCCGGTTCTCTACTGCTATACCGGCGAGCAGGCGGTACGGCACCTATTCGAGGTAACGTCGAGCCTCGATTCGATGGTGCTCGGTGAGACGCAGATCATCGCCCAGGTGAAGCAGGCCTACTTCGTCTCAAAGGACGCCGGACATACAGGACGCATCTTCAATCCGCTCTTCCAGCGGGCGCTCGGCGCGGCGAAGCGGATCCATTCGTCGACGTCGATCGGTGAGCGGAGCGTCAGCGTACCGTCGGTCGCGGCAAAGCTGGCCGAGAAGATCTTCCAGGAGCTGTCGGGGAAGCGCGTGCTCATCGTCGGCGCCGGCGAAACCGGGGCGCTGACGTTGCAGGCGTTCCGCGAGCGGGGAGTGCGTGACGTGACGGTCGTGAATCGTTCCGTCGCTCACGCGCGCGAGCTCGCCGCGACCATCGGCGGAACGGGCCACGGGTTGGACGAGTTGGCGGCGGTGTTGCCGCAGGCGGACGTCGTCATCACGTGCCTCGCGGTGGAGCAGCCGGTGATTGGAATGGCGGAGGTGCGGCAGGCGCTTCGAGTGCGGCGGAACACCCCAATTTTCTTCATCGACCTTGGGGTGCCGCGCAACGTGGACGACCGCGTGGATGAATTCGATAACGCGTACCTCTATAATGTCGACGACTTGCAGACCGTCGTGAGCCAGAACTTGCTTGAACGTCAGCGCGAAGTGGCGGAGTGCGCGCCCGTGATCGAGGAGGAGACAGCCTCGGCGCTGCAGGAGATCGCCCAGATTGACGTGCAGGACATTCTCGTGAAGCTCCGGGCCGCCATCGAGGGGATCGGGGACGAAGAGTTGAAGCGCACCCTTGCGAAGGTGCCCACGCTACCCGAAGAGCAGCGACGGGAAGTCGAGGAATTGGTCCATCGGCTCGTCGGCAAGTTCCTCCACAGCCCCACAATGGTGCTCAAGGAAGAAGCGAGCAACGGCCATGCCCCTGTCCTCGTTCGGCTGATCGCACGCTTGTTCGATATCAAGTAGTTGAACTCCAACTGGTTGCACGCGCCTCCGGGGTTGACAAGGTTCACAACCACTTGATACAATCAAAACCGCTGGGGGTGCACTTCCGGGGGGCTGTGGAAGTCCTGTGGAACTTTAATACTGGAGTACAGGGTGAAGCGCTCCTCCGTCAAGATCGGTACACGCGGTAGTCCGCTGGCCATCGCTCAGACTAATCTGGTCATCGCGCAGCTCCAGGCCTTTCATCGGAACATCAAGTTCGTGCCCGTCGTGATCAAGACGTCAGGTGACCGGATCAAGACAGCGGCTGCATTGCGTTCCGCAGGGAAGGGGTTGTTCGTCAAGGAGATCGAGCGCGCCCTGCTCAAGCGGAAGATTGACTGTGCGGTGCACAGCCTGAAGGACGTGCCTTCCGATCTGCCCGAGGGGCTTACCCTTGGAGCCGTTCTTGAGCGCAGCGAGGCAGCGGATGCCTTCATCAGTCGTACAGGTCAGCCGATCGAGTCGATGCCGCCGAAATCGATCATCGGTACGTCGAGTCTGCGACGTCAGGCGCTGCTCAAGGCCGTTTACCCGCAGTTGGTGTTCGAGGACTTGCGGGGCAACCTCGACAGCCGCCTCGAAAAGCTGCGCAATCCAAAGTCGAAGCTCGCCGGCATCGTGGTTGCTGCCGCCGGGGTCGAGCGACTGCTTGCGCAAGCAGCGCCGCAGCTCCAGTTGATCTCCAAGGAAATCCTGGTACCGGCTGCCGGGCAGGGTGCGCTTGCCATTGAAATTCGCGCGAAAGACGACGACATGCGCAAGCTCTTGGAGCCCATCCATCATCCGCTCACAGACGCGGCCACCCGTGTCGAACGAGCGGTGCTGCGACGCCTCGAGGGCGGGTGCCAAGTGCCGCTCGGGATTTATGCCGAGGCGTCGGACGACGGGCTCGTGCGCGTGCTCGCTGCCATTGCGGCAGTCGATGGTTCGAATCTCATTCGCGCAAGCGCGACCGGTTCGGCGGACGATGCCGATAATCTCGCGGCCGGCCTTGAGACGATGCTGCGCAACCGGGGGGCGGACGGCGTGCTCGAATCGTTGCGCCCTGCGGGTAGGCGGCCCAAGACGTCCTCGAACGGTCACCGCCGGAACGGTCACGCCAAGAAGCGCCGCGCGGCCAGCGGCAAGCGTCGCGCAAGCAGCGGCAAGCGCCGGTCGAAGGCTCGCCGCTAATCTCGCGGTCCGGCCTCGGTATACTGGCGACCATGCACGCACTGGTCCTGGTTGCGGTCCTGCTTGCGCAAGTCGTCGAGGGTCAAGCGCCTTCGCGGCCGCTGCATCTCGACGATGTCGAGGATGGACTGCGCAAGCAACTGGTCCAGTTCGACATTCCCGACAGGGGATTCACGTGGACGCTGGAGCAGAAGAAGGCGACGCGCAAGTGGATCGAGTACGAGCTGACGTTCCCGTCGCCGGTCAAGACGGACAGCGATGAGAACAATACGGTCCCCTGCAAGTACTGGGTGCCTGTCGATGACGGCAAGCGTCGGCCGGCGGTGGTCGTGCTGCACTGGCTGGGCGGGTCTTTCGATGTCCTCGATGTGGTCTGCCAGCGCCTTGCGGAGGAGGGCATCGCGACCCTCATGCCGTACATGCCCGGCTACGGCAAGCGCAAGGCGAAGGACGCCGCGAAGCGCATCAAGATGGTCTCGCCGGACACCCCGCGGACGATCGCGGCATTCCGACAGGCCGTCATGGACATTCGACGCGCCGGAGACTGGCTGGCGTCGCGCCCCGACGTCGAGCCTGCGCGCATCGGCATCATGGGCATCTCGCTTGGCGCCGTGGTGGCCAGCCTGGCATCGTCGATCGATCTCAACTTCCACCAAGTTGTGCTTCTTGTCGGCGGTGGGGACCTGCCGACGGTCGTGCTGAACGGCTCCAAGGAGACGATCGACCTGAAGAAGAAGGCCGAGGAGGACGGGCTGACGTACGACAAGATGCGCGAGCAGTGGCAGCCCATAGAGCCACTGACGTACGCGTCGCGCCTCGACCGCGGCGCGGTCCTCATGGTGAACGCGGAGAACGACCAGGTTATCCCCCGTGCCGCGACCGAGAAACTTTGGGAGGCGATCGGCAAGCCTGAAATCCTGTGGTGCAAGGCCGACCATTACACGTGGGTCATCTTCCTGGGGAAGATCCTCGACAAGACGGCTGCGCATTTGAAAGTCAGGCGTCCCTACGTCTCTCCGCAGCCGCCCCTCCTTGGACCGCCCCTTGTGCGCGTGCTGCTCAAGGAGAATGCTGACAGCGTTGCGATCGACATCCCCGGCGCGAGCAACATCCGCCGGCCCGGCGCGGCTCAGCCGATCGAGAAGGACGTGACCCTAGGCGCCGCGATTGCGAAGGGGGGCGCGAGTGTGACGGTGGGCGAGCGCACGTGGAACGAGCCGTGGATCGTGATCGAGCCGAAGGGGCGATTCAAGGTCGGCGATCGGACCTACGAAGGGGCGCTGCACCTGATCGTGTCGCGTGCGGGGGGCGTCCATGTCGTAAACGAGGTCGATCTCGAGCGATACGTCGCGGGGGTGGTCGGTCCCGAGATCGGGGCGGGCTCGCCGCTCGACGCGCTCAAGGCGCAAGCGGTCTGCGCGCGCACGTATGCGTACGTGGCGTGGCTCGACGTGGCGAAGTCGGCGTCGCGACAGATCTTCGACGTTTACGACGACGTGCGCGACCAGGTGTACAAGGGTGTGCCGGAGGGGACGCCGAACGTCGAGAAGGCCGTCGCCGAGACGGCGGGTCGAATCCTCACAGCCAAAGAGAAGCCCTTCAAGACCTTTTTCTCGTCGACGTGCGGCGGCAAGACGGAGAGCGGGGGGGAGGTGTTCGGCGTCGATCTCGCGCCGCTCGCCGGCGTGACGTGCGGATCGTGCGGGCACGCGAAGCACTTCGAGTGGACACTTACGATGACCGCCGAAGCGATGGGCGTGTCGCTTGCAGGGCTGCTAGGAGACGGCGGGGTGAAGGGAGTGGCGGTGACTTCCGCAACCAAGGGCGGCCGCGCCGCACGCGTGACGGTGACGCGCTCGGACGGCAGCGAGGTGCTGATCGCCGGCGCCGAATTCCGCAAGCTGATCGGCTACGACAAGTTCCGCAGCACGAAGTTCGCGGTCACGCGCGAGGGGGACGCGTTCGTCTTCAGCGGCAACGGGTGGGGGCACGGGGTGGGGCTCTGCCAGGAGGGGGCGATCGGCATGGCGCGCGGCGGCGCGTCGTGGGAGGGAATTCTCGCGAAGTACTATCCGTCGGCGACCCTGAAGTCGATCTATGACGTAAAGTAGTTGCATGATGCGCTTCGCCGTCGCAATCACCATCGCGATGATCGTGCTGACGGCGGCGGCGGGCTTCCTGCTCACGCGCGTCGAGACGTCCGTCGGCGTCGATTTTCTGCGGTCCGACGACCTGAAGGCGATCGGGATGAGCGTCAAGAGCTTCCAGTACAACCGGACGTTCCTGCCGATGGCCGTCACGCAGCACACGTATGCGAGCGACTGCGCCTTCGAGGGGCATTTCGTCGCCGTGTCGTGCGAGGTGCGCATCGGCGACGCGCGCGCCACCTTCGACGAGGTTGAGAGGCAGGAGCAGGCGAACAAGAAGACCCCGAATCGCCCGCGCGAGGTGACTTATGAGGTGAAGCTCGAGCGCAACGACAAGACGGAGACCGACACGCTCATCACGGTGCGCGCGTACCCGACGCCGCGCGGCGGGGAAGTGAGCGCGGAGGTGTGGATGCGCGAGGAGGGCAACTTCATGCGGGCCCGCGTCGCGATGACCGAGGTTCCGGCGGAAATGATGGAGCGTCGGCGCTCGTGGTGCGAGCGGCACGCGCACGCGATTGCGCTGATCCTGCTGGGACAGGTTCGCGACTCGCTGCCGCGCTGAGCGCTACTTCTCGGGTTTGTCCGAGATCAGCCAAACGCCTTCGACCTTCGACCAGTTGATCGTGCGGTCGGCGCGTTCGTCAAACTGCTCGTTGGTTCTGACGTCGGTGTGCAGTCGCGTCACCTTGACGACGATCGTGCAAGTGTCGTGCTTCGGCTGCGCGGAGACGAATACGAATTCGCGGATCTTGATCCAGTGCTTCTCGTAGATTTCGCTGAAGCAGCGGGAGACTTCGCGGAACTTGTCGGGCGGGTAGTACTCGGCGATCCGCTTGATGTCGTTCGAGTTGTAGGCTTCGACGTAATTGCGGAATCGTCCTCTGACCTGCTGTTCGGTTTCCTGCGCGACGGGATCGAGGGGGGGCGGAGGGGTCTGGGAGGCGCCGGAATTGGGGTTCTTCGGCGGCGGCTTGACGGGGTCACCCCCCTTGTTGCTTGCGAGCACGATGAGGCCGATCACGACGCCGACGACGGCGATGCCGATGATCAGGGGTTGCGATCCTCCCCGGGGGGCAGGGCCGCCGCGCCGGCGGGTGGTGCCGGGCGATGCGGGGGCGCGTCCTGTTTTTGCGGCGAATCGGCGGCTGGGGGACGAGGGGGGATCTTCCGTCGTCGGGGCGTCGTCGGGGATTTCTTCGGCGACCTCTTCATTCGCGACTTCGGTGAGTTCGCTGTCGTCGACGACGCCGGAGGTTGTGTCCCAGGAGGCGGGGATCGTGATGATGCCCGGGCAGTTGGGGCACTTGGCCTTCTTGCCGGCGAGGGCGGAGGGGACACGGATGACATGTCCGCAGCCGGCGCAGCGTGCGTCGATAATGCTCGTCATCGCGGAGAATTGTAGCACGAGCGTGCGGCGTTGACATGCGGGGCGGGCGAGCATAGAATCCGCGCTCGCTCTGCGGCCTTTGGGGCGTGTAGCTCAGTTGGGAGAGCGCGGCACTCGCATTGCCGAGGTCGTGGGTTCGAACCCCATCACGTCCACCAACCTCCGCCGAGCCTCAGCAAGCGAAGACGGCTTGCGGGCTACGGTTGGCAAGCCAACCTTCGACGGAGATACTGGCAGCGGAGGTTGCCCTGCGTAGCCCGTAAGCAAACCTAGTTCGACGAGGGTCGGCGAAGCAGGGCTCCATGACTGCATGATCGTCTACGTCCTGCGCAGCATCGCCCAGCCACGACAGAGCTACATCGGGCTCACCGACGACGTCGAGCGACGACTCGCCGCTCACAATGCTGGAAAGTCCCGCCATACGAATCGCTTCAAACCGTGGGAGCTTATCGTCTCCGTGAACTTCGGGAACGATGAACTTGCGACTCGTTTCGAGAAGTATCTGAAGAGCGGATCCGGACATGC
Organism: uncultured Planctomycetales bacterium; assembly: GCA_964468745.1. GTDB lineage: Bacteria > Planctomycetota > MHYJ01 > MHYJ01 > JACPRB01 > JACPRB01. The sequence goes on from CAYXVY010000149.1 coordinate 19,924, forward strand.
CTTCTTGAAGACTCATTTCTGGCCTGAAGCCCCCGGACCTCAGTTCTAAGATCGTCGAGAGGGGTCCACCCCCCTCCGCCGTCCCTCAGCCGACTTCGGAAGTCGAGAAGGCTGCGGGTGGCGAGCCACTTGATCGCAGCGAAGAGGGACGGTGGAGGGTGCCCCCCGAAGCCTTCCCAAGAAGCGTCGCGTGCATTGCGACGGCGAAGGGGGACAAACGAGTTGTTTCGTCGAGGGTAGCCTACGCGTTGAGCTTCGTCAGGACGCCGACGAGACGGTCCACGACCTTTCGCACGCCCTGCTGATGCTTCGCGTCCTTTAGCGAGCCGTCCGCGGCGAAGGCGTCGCCGGCCCGCGACAGCGCGAACTGCTCGGGCACGACGATCGTGCCGATGTTCTCGAGGATCGCGCGCACGTGCACCATCGCACGCAGTCCGCCGAGCGCGCCCGGCGAGGCGCTCATGAGTCCCGCGACCTTGTTCTTGAAGCACGCCAGCGGCGCCTCGCCTTCGGCTTCGCGCGACGCCCAGTCGATCGCATTCTTGAGGACGCCGGGAATTGAGCTGTTGTACTCGCCGGACGAGATCAGGAAGCCGTGATGGGCGAGGAGCAGTTCCTTGAACTTGAGCGTCGTTACGGGAAGCCCCTCCTTCTCCTCGAGATCGCCGTCGTAGAGAGGCATCGGCAGGTCGCGCAGGTCGAGGAAGGTCACGTCCGCGCCGGCCTCGCGCGCGACGGCGGCGCCGACCTTCACGAGCTTCTTGTTGAACGCCCCGGTTCGAAGGGTTCCCGCGAAGGCGAGGATGCGGATCATGGCGGACATTGTAGAATCGGCGCGCATGTCGCGCACCTGCTCTTGTCCCCCGAAGCACATCAACTGCCTGACGGCGAAGGAGTGGATGAAGTCGCAGCTAGGCGTGTGGGAGTTCTATTACGAGAAGCGCGATGTTCGTGACAAGGAGCAGCACCCCGCGACGTATCCAATCGCGCTCGCGCGAAAGGTAATCGATCTTTTCACGCATCAAGGCGAGCTGGTGCTCGATCCGTTCGTCGGGAGCGGCACAACGCTCGTCGCCGCGCGCGACGGGCATCGCAACGCCGTCGGGTTCGACCTGCAGTCGAAGTACGTCAAGCTCTGCGACAAGCGCCTGAAGGCCGAGCCGCAGAACGGGACAGAGCAGCGTGCGATCAAGGCGGATGCGCGTGAGATTGCGTCGAGCGTCGCGCCGGAGTCGGTGCAGCTGGTTGTGACGTCGCCGCCGTATGCGAATCTGCTGAATCGCAAGCGGGCGAACAAAAGCCGACGCACGCACGACCGCAAGAACGAGCAGCTCGGGAAGGTCGAGCAGTACAGCCAGGATCCGCGGGACCTGGGGACGCTGGATCTCGACGCGTACGGCGCGGCGATGGAGGAGATCTTCGGCGGGATCCTTCCGCTGTTGCGGCCGAAGGGGCACTGTGTGATCAACGTGCCGGACATGTGGTGGGAGAACCGGCGGCTGACGATTCACGTGACGGTGATCGAGGCGCTGCGGCGAGTGGGATACGAGCTGCGGAACATCATCATCTGGGACCGGACGAACATCGTGAACCGGATCGGCATTTTCGGGTGGCCGTCGAACTACATCACGATGGGGGTGACGTTCGAGTACCTGCTCGACTTCTGGAGGCCGCCGGCCTGATTTCGGCGACCGTTATACCCCGCCCTGTTCGATTGGCGGCGCCATCGGCACACGGGCCCCGCGCCACCGCCTCCAGAGGTCGGCGCACCGGCGTTCATTTACGAACGACAGCCACCCCACTATCATGATCCACTGGAAGAGGAAGAGATCCATCGCGTACTCCATCGACAGGTGCAGCAGCAGAGCTGCCGCCAGCGCGAACGGCCGCACGCGCGGGATCCAGATGGCGAATGGCACGCACAGCTCCACGGCCAT
>CAYXVY010000150.1:0-5767 GCA_964468745.1 uncultured Planctomycetales bacterium
GGCACGCGAGCGTGGCCAGCGCCGTGACGCCCAGACCGAACTCGTCGTGACCAATGTCAGGCAGGCAGTCGCGCTCGGGGCACCGCACCACGTAGTTGTGAATGTCCCACGCGCCGTTTTCGCCCTGATGTCGCACGAGCCAGTCGATCGCGCGCTCCAGCGCGGCCCAGGAGCCGGCAGCCGCGCCCACTTCGGACTCGAGGGTGGATCCGCTTCTCGGCACGAGCAGGCAGCCCACCCCGCAGCAGAGCGGGCAGATCACGCGCAGCTTGGCCCCAAAGGAGCCCACGCGGAGGCAGAGGCCGCAATCGCGCGTCGAGAAGTGCTCGTCGAGGCGGGGAAAGACGAACGGCGCCGGGCACGCGCCGCACGTGACGCGCGTCGCACCCGCGCACTTCTTGCAGCGTTGCATGCCGCGATCCGGATTGCCGCTGCATGCGGGGCACGGTTCCGTGCCTCCTCGATTGCCGACCCGCACGACGTAGCCGAGGGCGTTGCACGTGCCGCAGACGAGCGCGACGCCACCCTTACCTTTGCACGTCGAGCACACGACCGTGTTCGCGCCCTTGCACAAGACGCACGGCTTAATTCCGCCCAGCACGTGCTGGATCGACTGCATGTGCCGGCTCTGCTCCGGCATGAGTGCGTGCGACGAGACGACTCGCGCAAGATCCTGCAGCTCCGCAACCTCTGTATGCTGGCTCAACACGGTCGTCAGCAGCCGAAGCGCAAGTTGAGGGTACGTGTTCGTGAAATTACGCGTCGCGCCCGAGGGCCTGAACGGCGCGGGCAGACTGGCGACCCCGCCGGTCGCATAGGCCTCGCCAATCCGCGCGATGTCCTCGTCCGGCGGCATCGACCACCGGAAGCCCGCCTGCGCGTACCCGAGATCGACGAGAACGGCATTCCCCACCCCCTCCGCCGGCCGCGAGCGCGTGCGCAACCGCCAGCGCTCTCAGCAAAGAAGGCGCCGCGGGCTGGGCGCGCAGTGCATCCGAGAGCCGCTTCGCCGCCGCGAGATGATCCGCCGCGGGGGCGCCGCTCCAGGACTTCGCGGGCCACGCCGCAAGGTGCGTGTCGAGCACGCTCGTGTCCGGTAACGGCCGCATGAAAAGAAGCGCGAACACGATGGCCAGATCCGCGCGGCTCCCTGCCTCGCGCGCCGTCGCGAAGAGTCTGTGCGCGGTGCCCGCGTCACGGCGCTTCGCCAGCTCGGCGAATCCGTCGAATTCGGCCTCGACCACCGGTGGAGGCACGTCTGTGGTCGGCGGCGGCGGCGAGGGCTGGCTTCCCGGTATGGCCATGCGCAGCCGGGCAATCATGCGGTCCGCGATCGTCAGCGGATCCCGATCGTCCGGCCACTCCCCCGGCCGCCGCAGGGGATAGAACAGGGCGCACTTCGAGCGCAGTGCCTGCAATTCGCCGAGCTGCTCTTCGATTGTGGGGCGGGGCGGATTGGAGAACTTCATCAGCCCGTGCACCGTGACCTCGACATCGAGCACGTACGCATGCAGGCGGCGGAGAAATCCGGGGGAATCCTCGACGAGCTGGGCGATGCGCGATCGCTTGATCGCCTCATTCCAGTCGGCGTGCCGAAGCACGATCTCGTCGCCGTTCTTCTCGATGCGGCCGCGATAACTCCGGTTGTCGTCGATGAGGACGATCGCGTCGTCCACCTCTACGCCTTTCGCCCCCGGCAGTTGCGGCTCGACCAGCGGGCGCGGTGCCACCCCGGGACGGCGCGCCGTCGGATCGTCGCCGGGCGGGCCCCCTCGCGTCAGCGCGATCGTGATGCCGATCGCAACCAGGAGAACAGCGGCGACGGCGCTGCCGAGGACAGCCAGCGCGGCGACGTTGCGTGGCGGCAACGCCACGTGCACCGCGATCGGCGAGCCATACACCCACAGGCGGCCCTTTCGATCCTCGTGCGTCCACGCCGCTTCCCATACGGCGAGCTGTTCGACGCGCAACTCCGCGGAGTGCAGGCGCGTGCCCGCGTCCGACGGCAGACTCTTCACAAGCTCGATCGCGGTATCGCGATACTCGGCGGTCCAGCCGTCGCCCTCAGGCGGGATAGCCGTGAGCGATGCGGGGATCTTGCGGAACATCACCGCCTGGTGGGTCGTGTCCCGCCGCAGGAACTGCGGCACCTCGCCGATTGTGCGCGGCTTGCGTTCGTTGCGGCGTTCGATCTTGAGAACGTTCGATCGCATCACCTTGCCGGAGGCGCGGCACGTCGCGCACGCGATCTTGCCCGCGGCGCCGCATTGCTGGCACGGAACCATGCCGTTGTGCGCGCACTCGGAACATCTCTGCCCGTTGCACGCGGCGCACTGCATGCGACCGGCGCCGCTGCAGATCGGGCACACGGCGCGCCCATGCCCGGCGCAGGATGGACAGCCGACCTCGCGCGCGCTGTCGGGCATGCGCATCTCTTCGGTGTTCTTCGATGGGAGCTTCACCGACCACGGTTCGGGGACCGGGCCGCCGTTGGTCTCCTTCCAGTATCGTCGCTCCGACTGGTATTCAAGCGTGAATCGCACGACGGGCGCGACGTCCGTCACTCGAACGTTTTTTACGAACGCGGGAGCCACCAACGTCTGCGTGCGCTGCCAGTCGCGCAACGCCTGCGCGATGTCATCGGACGTTGGCACGAGGAGGGTGAATTCAGGCTCAGGCATGCTGTTGCACGAATATTATACCCGCGGTTACAATCGCGCGGTCAAATGCGAGCGACATCCCTGCTCCTATTCCTGATCCCCGGGTGCGCCCACGTGAACGTCGAAGCCGACAAGTCCGCGATCCTGGCCGTCCTCACGGCGCAGAACGAGGCGTGGAACCGCGGCGATCTCGACGCGTTCGTCGACGGGTACTGGCGCTCGGACCGGACCGTCTTCGCGGGAGGCGGCACGGTGCACCGCGGCTTTGAGGCGATGGCGGAGCGATATCGCAAGGCGTATCCGACGCGCGAGCGGATGGGCAAGCTGGCGTTCTCGAGTCTGACGTTCGAGTCGACCGAAACGGATCGCGCCATCGTCACCGGCGCGTGGGAGCTTGAGATCGACGGGCAGGAGAAGCGGCCGGGGGGTGTCTTCACGCTGATCTTCCGACGACTGCCGGAGGGATGGAAGATCGCGCACGACCATACGTCGAGCCGCTGATCAGAACGTCATCGGTTTGTAGTGCGTGAACGGCCGCTTGGACTCCGTCAGCGCCCCGAGCGGAACGAAGTCCGCCACCTTTCCCATGGCCTCCCAGATCCTCGCGACCGCCGGATGCTCGTGCGCATCGTGCGCCGCCTTGTTCGACACCCACTCGAAGATCTCGACGATCGTTCCGTCCTTCGCGCGCACGATGATGGGCTCCCGCTTCGTCGCGAGTCCCAACTTCCGAAGCGTCGGAACGTGTGAGGCGACGAGTTTCTCAAGCTCGCGCCCCTTGCCGCTGCGCGGACGATACGCTGCAAAAACGACTTCAGCACTCATGAGTCCTCCTTCGTGAACCATCCAAGCCAGTCACCCACCACGCGTCGCAGCAGATCGCGGCGCAGTTCATAGACTCGTTCGCGCCCCCGTCTCTGGATGCCGATCAACCCAGCCGACACGAGCACCCCCAGGTGCCGCGTCGTGGTCGGCCAGCTGCACGAGAAGCGGCCGGCGATCTCGCCCGCCGTCATGCGTCCCCCGCGCGCGTCGAGGACGACCAGGACGTGCCGGCGAGACCGGTGCGCGAGGGCGCGGAAGACCGATTCGATCTCCGCCAGTTCGCGCTCGGCGCGGGTCTTCGTCACAGGATTATATTTAGCATTTTTGCTAATTATGTCAAGCGTCAAGATCAGGCAATGCCCGCTCCGCGAAGGGTCCACGAGAACGCATGAGCAATTGCGTGGTGTATAATCGTTCCGTCTTGCGAAGCGCGTCTATTCTCCTCCTCCTGCTGGCCTTCTCGGCAGGATCTCAAGCCCAGGATTCGCAGGACTGGAGCGGCTGGCAGCTAACGAAGGCGCTCCCGGATGCGGAAAAGGAACGCGTCCGAAAGAAGATCGCTGATCCCATCGCCGCCACCGGCGTACCGGAGCTTGCGGCGCTTGCCAAGCGCATCACCGTGAAGGCGATGGACGAGACGCCGATCTACAAGGTGGTGATCGAGACCCTGGTCGAGGAGCGCCGGCTCGACCGTACGAAGCAGCCGTACGAGGGGCCGTCCGTGCCGCCGCGCAGCGTCGATACCGCCGACCCGTGGGCTCCTCCGCTGCCGAAATACGACGAGTTCAAGGGTCAGTCGTGGCGCCAGCCCGTCAAGGGTTCGCAGCACGTTGAGACCTGTAAGCCATGCGGCGGCAAGGGCTCCATGCTCTGCAAGGAATGCTCCGGCAAGGGATTCTCGCCGTGCCCGCCGTGCACGGGCACCGGAAACATCCCGCACCCGCACTGCAAGGGATTGGGCGTGTTCCAGTGCACGTCGTCGAAATGCTACGACCTCGCTTTCCGCATCGCCACGGACGGCCTCACGTGCAATTGGTGCAAGGCCGCGCTCCCAAAATGCGGCGATTGCCGGATGGGCAAGCTGCTCTGCCCGACGTGCGCGGGCGTGAAGACGCAACGCTGCGGCTCGTGCTCGATGCAGGGAAAGTTCGCGTGCAGCGTGTGCGCCGGCAAGGGCCGTACGCTCGAATCGCTCGACATCGTGATCGGCCTCGTCATGAGCCGCGCCGAACCCTCATACACCCTGCTCGACCCAGCGTGGCTGGCGCACGTCACGATCCCTGAGAAAGGTTGGATGACTGTGGCGCTGCCGGATCTCGACACCGCCGCGGCGAAAATGACTGACGCGGCGCTTCGCGGCTTCGTTCTCAAGAAGGCGGACATGGAACGCGCCGGCAAGAAAAACGTGCGCGGCCAGCACGTGAGCGTGCTGCGGGTTCCGGTCGTCACGATCCAGTACGACTGCGACGGCACGACGTACGACATGGCGGAAATCGGGAGCAAGACGGTCGCCGGGAAGACACCGCTCGCGACGTGGCTTGCGGCGAAAGTTGAGACGGCGACCAAGATGATCTCGGACGGCGAATGGAAAGCCGCACGAGAAGCCGCCGAGGCCGTGCTCAAGGTCGACGCGAAGAACGACAAGGCGAAGAAGGCGCTCGAAGCCTCGGCGAAGCTGGAACAGGAGGAGATCGACCGCGCGAAGGCGCCGCCTCCTGCGCCCCCCAAGGCCCTCGACGATTACAAGAGCTTGAATGACGCGACCTGCATCATCGTATTCGGCTGTTTCGCGGTCGGCGCGATCGTGCTGGCGTTCATCGCGGTGAAGCTGGGTATGCTCCACCGGGTATAGAGTTCGCCCCCGCCGCTATTTGACCTGCTCTCGCGCCTTCTTGAGCTCCCCGGCCATTTTCGAATCGGGCGCCGCCGCGATCCCCTTGTCGATATGGTCGAGCGCCGTCGTTTTGTCACCGAGCCTGAATTTGCAGAAGCCGGCGTAGTAGTGGATTTGCTGGAGCACCTCGCCGGTCGGTTTCTTTTCGAGCAGCGCCGACAATTTCTCGTACGCGCCGCCCCAGTCTTCCTTCTGCATGAGCGGCATCGTGTCCTTGTTGAGCTGCACGGTCATTTCGATCCCGTCCGCCGCGGGCGCGTCGTGATCGCGCACGATTTTGAGGTACTTCGCGTACTCAGCGTCCTTGCCCAGCTGCGACTGGAGCAACGCAAGCTCGCGCGCATACTTCACGCGCAGCGCTCCCTTATTGTCCGCGTCGAGCTCGACG
>CAYXVY010000151.1:0-2302 GCA_964468745.1 uncultured Planctomycetales bacterium
AATGGCGGCGCAGCGGCTCATGGGAACCGCAGATTGACCGTGTAGATGCCGTCCTCGAGCGACGACTCAACCGGAATCCCGGCGTGATGGAAGAGGTTGAGCATCCGCACGTTGTTCGCCCGCACGTATCCCGTGAAGCCGGCAATGCCGCGCCCGCGTGCGATCGCGATGAGCCGAGTCAGCAGCCACGTCCCAACGCCGCGCCCTTGCAGGTCGTCGTGTACGGTGAGCGCCACGTCCGCAACATTGCTCGCCCGGTCGAGCATGTAGCGCCCGATGGCCACCATCCGCTCCGACTGCCCCTCTCGTAGGAAACCCGCCAGCGCGAAATGCGCGTCGTAGTCGATGGTGCAAAACTGCTGAATCTGCTGCGGCTTGAGCGACTTCAAGGGCGCGTGATAGCGCTGCATCACCGTCTCCGCGGAGTGCGAATAGAAGAAGTCGCGCAGCATTCGTTCATCCGAGGGGCGAATGGGGCGGAAGAAGATCTCCAGGTCCTTGAAGCGCTGCTGCGACTCGAGCTCGACGGGGTATGGCTTGCCGTGCTCGGGCCACGCGATCTGTTCCTGTGCGACCAGTCGGCGCGCCCGCGCCGCCTCGAGAAGTTCGGAGCGAAACGCCGGGTGCGCGACGGCAATCAGCGCCAGGGCCCGCTCCCGCACCGTGCGCCCCTTCAATTCGGCTACGCCGTGCTCCGTGACGATCGTGTGGACGTCGCCCCGCGTCGTCACGACGCCGGCCCCCTCGGTCAGCGTCGCAACGATGCGCGACACCGTGCCGCCCTTCGCGGTCGAAGGAAGAGCGATGATGCTCCGGCCGCCGTTCGATCGCGCCGCGCCGCGAATGAAGTCTACCTGGCCGCCGATACCGCTGTAGAAGCGCGTCCCCATCGAGTCGGCGCAGACCTGGCCGGTCAAGTCGACCTGCAGCGCCGAGTTGATCGAGACGAGCTTGTCGTTCTGGGCGATGACGAACGGGTCGTTCACGAATTCCGTCGGCAGGAATTCGAAGAAGGGGTTGTCGTTGACGAAATCGTACAGCCGGCGCGATCCCATGCAGAACGACGTGACCGCCTTTCCCGGGTGAAGCGACTTCCGCTTGCACGTGATCACCCCCTTCTCAATGAGGTCGATGATCCCGTCGGAGAACATCTCCGTGTGCAGGCCGAGGTCGTGCTTGTCGTCCAGGTTCGCGAGGACAGCATTGGGGATGTCGCCGATGCCCATCTGGAGCGTTGCGCCATGGTCGATCAGGGTCGCGCAGAGCCGGCCGATCCTGAGGCTCACGTCGTCCGGTGGCTGCGGGCTGACCTCCAGGATCGGTTTTGTGCCCTCAACGAAGACGTCGAGGTCGTTCACGTGCACGAAGCTCGCGCCGTGCGTGCGGGGCATCGACGGATTCACCTCGGCGACGACGATCTCCGCGGATTCAACCGCCGACTTGACAACGTCGACCGAAATCCCGAGAGAGCAGAAGCCGTTGACGTCGGGGGGCGTGCACGAAACGAGCGCGACGTCGAGTCTCATCCGGCGCGAGCGGAAGAGCTGCGGGATCTCAGACAAGAAGATCGGCGTGTAGTCGGCCGCTCCCTGCGCGATCGCCTCGCGCACGTTGGAGCCGATGAAGAACGCATTGTGCCGGAATCGTGCCGCCTGCGTCGCGGCCGCATACGGTGCGTGCCCGATCGTCATGATGTGGATCACCTCGACGTCGGTCACGTCGGCGCGTTCGGCTAGCGCGCCGACCAGCAAGGTCGGTTCCGCGCACCCGGAGCCGACGAAGACGCGCGTCCCGCGCTGCACGCACGTCAGGGCGTCCGCCGCCGCGACGGTGCGCATGCGGAAATGGTCGCGCCAGCTCACGGAAGCTGAACCGTGAAGGTGCTTCCTCGCTTGCCGTCGCTCGCCACGCTGATCGTGCCGCCGACCGCGGTCACGGCCGACTTGCAGAACGCAAGGCCTAGGCCGCTGTCAACGCGCATGCCGCTTTCGCGAAGTGCCGCGGCGCCGAATCGCTCGAACAGCAGCGGCTGTAGGGGCGGCGGGATGCCGGGGCCGTCGTCCGATACGACGAGCCGCGCAGGCGCTTCCGCCCTCACGACGACCGCCGTCCCCTTCCTCGTGTGACGAAGCGAATTGCGGATCAGATTGTAGAGCACGCGACGCAGGAGCGCCTGGTCGGTGCGGACCGGCAGCAATGCCGGCGCCTCCACGCGGATGGATCGCCCTTCCGTCTCCGCCGCGAGCTTGAACGCCGCGACGCCGTCGCGGGCAATCTCCGCGAGATCGACGTTCTCCATGTA
>CAYXVY010000152.1:0-10510 GCA_964468745.1 uncultured Planctomycetales bacterium
CCTCGGCGGCGACGAGTTCGAATTCAACGACGACATCGAACACGGAAAACTGCTCGAGTTCGAGCGTGTCACGGAAGCCACGATCGCGCCCGCCGGCGATGTGGACGTCTATGAAGGGCGCATCCGGCTGCCGGAGGCCGACCATACCGGACATGCTCACGCCCCGGGGGAGAAGCACGACCCGCCGGCGTTCCCGCCGCACCGCGTCGCGTTCCAGATCAAGAAGGAGGGCGACGTCGATCTCGAGGCGACGCTCTGGACGTTCGACAAGGACAAGCTCGTCGTGGCGGCATCGCGCACCTTCCGCGAAAAGCGATGGGAGGAAATCGAGGCGGTGACGCTGCGTCCCGGGCACTTCATCCTGGTGCTCAAGTCGGCGAATCCGGCCGGGGCCGCGACGGCGAAGGAGCCCGCCTATCTTGTTCGCTGGTCGCTGGCGGAACCCGTGCGATAGAATGGCGTCGTGTTGCCGACCTGGACCGTCCTTCCATTCGCAATCTATCTCCTGCTCATCGCGGTTCTGCCGTTGGTCGCGTCGCACTTCTGGGAGAAGAATCGCAACAAGCTGATCCTCGCGATCGTGGCTGGACTGCCCGTTGCGATCTACCTGCTGGCGGCGCAGCCGCACGGCGGCGCGTGGCTCCTGCACAGCGCGAAGGAGTACGTCGCGTTCATCGTGCTCCTGGCGTCGCTCTACGTCATAGCGGGAGGCATCCACGTCCGCGGCTCACTGTCGGGCACACCCGTCGTCAACACGGGCGTGCTCGCGATCGGCGCCCTCTTCGCCAGCTTCATCGGGACCACCGGCGCGTCGATGCTGCTCATCCGTCCGCTCCTGCGTGCGAACGAGAAGCGCGTGCGGCGCGCGCACATCGTCGTCTTCTTCATCTTCATCGTCGCGAACGCAGGAGGCATGCTGACGCCGCTCGGCGATCCACCCCTTTTCCTCGGGTTCCTGCGCGGCGTGCCGTTCCTCTGGACGCTGAAGCTCGCGCTCCCGTGGCTCCTGGTCAACGGCGTGCTGCTCGTGCTCTTTCACATCGTGGACTCAGTCGTCTTCGACCGCGAGGAGCGCGAACGCCCGGGATCGCAGCTCGAGGACGTGCAGAAACACGAGATGCTCGGCCTTGCGGGCGGTCACAACATTGCGCTGCTGCTCGGCATGATCCTCGTCATCTTTGGCGCGGGGCAGCTCAGCCGGGCGCACGTCCTGCACGAGGATCTGGTGCTGCTCCTCCAGGTCGTCGGGATGAGCGCGATGGCGGGGCTCTCACTGGCGCTCACGAAGCGCGAGGTGCGCGAGGCAAATCGCTTCACGTGGGGACCGATCGTCGAGGTTGCCGCGATCTTCGTCGGCATCTTCGTCACGATGGTTCCGGCGCTGAAGATTCTCGAGACGCGCGAGATCGCGCTCGCGAAGCCGTGGCAGTTTTTCTGGGCGACCGGCGCCCTCTCGAGCCTCCTCGACAACGCGCCGACGTACCTGACGTTCGCGTCGCTCGCGACGGGCGTCGTGGGGCGCGCGCACGGCGTGACGCTCTCGGCCGACAACCTCGGGGCGCTGCTGGCGTATCCCGACGGTCAGATGTTGCTGACGGCCATCTCCTGCGGCGCCGTCTTCATGGGGGCGAACTCCTACATCGGCAACGGTCCGAACTTCATGGTGAAGGCGATCGCGGAGGAGAGCGGCGTGAAGATGCCGAGCTTCTTCGGGTACATGATCTGGTCGACGGCAATCCTCATCCCGCTCTTCGTTGTCGTGTCGCTGGTGTTCTTCCGTTAGGCCCGGGTGCGTCGTCCTTCCGCGGCCTCTGGCCACGGAGGCGCAAAGCGTGGAACCCCCGGATCTGCATTCTTGACACTCGAACACGCCAATCCTATGAATATGGCCGCTTTGGCGGCTTTTGAATAAGGAGATGGGGATGAACGGGCCTCTGGCCTCGCGCTTGCTGCCGGTCTTTGCGCTGCTCTTCCTCCTGCTCGGCGCGGGCGCCGCCTTCGCGGATGAGTCCGATCTCGCGATCCCGGACCTGCACAAGGGCACGTTCACGATCGGCGGCAAGGTGATCACGGCGTGGAACCTGCTCTTCTACGGCGCGCTCGTCATCACCGGCACCCTCGGCATCAGTCTCTACCTGCGCCGGCAGATCCATGTGCTGCCCGCGCACAAATCGATGCTCAACATCGCGGAGATCATCTTCCAGACCTGCAAGACCTACCTCATCCAGCAGGGGAAGTTCCTGCTGATGCTCTTCGCCCTGATCGGCAGCGCGATGACCTTCTACTTCATGGGCCTGCGGCACAAGGGAATCGACGTGGCGCTGATGGTCCTGTTCTTCTCGGTCGTCGGCATGGCCGGTTCGTACGCAGTGGCCTGGTTCGGCATCCGCGTCAACACGTACGCAAACGCGCGCACGGCCTTCGCGGCGCTGCGCGGCCAGCCGTGGGACGTCGTCAGCATCCCGCTGCGCGCGGGCATGTCGATCGGCCTTTACCTCATCTCGCTCGAACTGGTGATGATGGTCATCATCCTCCTGTTCGTGAACCGCGAAATCGTCGGCTACTGCTTCCTCGGCTTCGCGATCGGCGAATCGCTCGGCGCCTCGGCCCTGCGCATCGCGGGCGGCATCTTCACCAAGATCGCCGACATCGGCTCCGACCTCATGAAGATCGTCTTCAAGGTCAAGGAGGACGATCCGCGCAACCCCGGCGTCATCGCGGACTGCACGGGCGACAACGCGGGCGACTCGGTCGGCCCCACGGCGGACGGCTTCGAAACGTACGGCGTGACCGGCGTCGCGCTCATCTCCTTCATCACGCTCGCCCTCACGGCGAGCATCGCAGGCAACTTCGAAGAACTACAAGTAAAGCTCATCGTCTGGATCTTCGCGATGCGCTTCCTGATGGACTTCATGTCCGGCTGTTCGTACTTCCTCAACCAGGCCATCTCGAAGGCGCAGTACGCGGGCCTCAAGGAGTTCGACTTCGAACAGCCGCTCACGCGCCTGATCTGGATCGCGGCGATCCTCTGCATCTCGACGTCGTACTGGATGAGCTGGCTGCTGATCGGTGACCTGTCGGTGGTCAAGCCCGGAACGACCGTGGCGACCCCGATGCCGCAACTCTGGTGGCAGCTCGCGACCATCATCAGCTGCGGCACTCTCGCCGCCGTCCTCATCCCCGAATTCACCAAGGTATTCACCAGCTCGCATTCGAAGCACGTGCACGAGATCGTCACCGCGTCGCGCGAAGGCGGCCCGTCGCTCACGATCCTGTCGGGTCTTGTCGCGGGCAATTTCAGCGCGTTCTGGAACGGCATCCTCATCGCGGGCCTGATGTCGGGCGCCTACTTCGTCAGCCTCTTCGGCCTGCATGACGTCTTGGGACAGTACGCGGCCACGTTCGCGTTCGGCCTCGTCGCGTTCGGCTTCCTCTGCATGGGCCCGGTCACAATCGCGGTCGACAGCTACGGTCCCGTGACGGACAACGCGCAGTCCATCTTCGAACTCGCCCAGACGGAGCACATCCCGGGCATCAAGGACGAAATCAAGAAGGACTTTGGATTCGAGCCGGACTTCGAGCACGGCAAGCACCTTCTGGAGGCGAACGACTCGGCGGGCAATACGTTCAAGGCGACCGCGAAGCCGGTGCTCATCGGCACGGCCGTCGTGGGCGCGACCACGATGATCTTCTCGATCATCCTCGTGCTGCAGAAGACGATCATCGCCGGCAAGCCGCTGCTCCAGCTCAGCCTCACGGACGCGCCGGTCCTCCTCGGGTTTATCTGCGGCGGCGCCGTGATCTACTGGTTCTCGGGCGCCTCGATGCAGGCGGTGACGACGGGCGCCTATCGCGCGGTCGAGTTCATCAAGAAGAACATGGACCTCACCAAGACCGAAGCGGACATCGAGGACTCGAAGACCGTCGTGAAGATCTGCACGCAGTACGCGCAGAAAGGCATGTGGAACATCTTCATCGCGCTGATGACGATCACGCTCGCGTTCGCGTTCTTCGACCCGAACTTCTTCGTCTCGTACCTCATCTCGATCGCCATCTTCGGCCTCTTCCAGGCGATCTTCATGGCGAACGCCGGCGGCTCCTGGGACAACGCGAAGAAGCTCGTGGAAGTCGACTTGAGGGAGAAGAACACGCCGCTGCACGACGCGACCATCGTCGGCGACACCGTGGGCGATCCGTTCAAGGACACGGCTTCCGTCGCGCTCAACCCGAACATCAAGTTCTCGACGCTCTTCGGCCTGCTCGCGGTCGAAATCGCCATCGAGATCAAGATGCACGCGGACAAGGCCAAGACAATCGACTACGGCCCGATCGTGGGCGTCGTGATGTTTGTCATCGCCCTCGTGTTCGTGTGGCGCTCCTTCTACTCGATGCGGATCCCGCCGAAGGAAGGCGCCGCGCACGCGTAGGGCCGCAGTCTCCCGGCGCGATTGACAACCATCAGGCGATTGCGCAGAATCTCGCAAGTCCCCTTTTAGGAAGGCCCCCATAGCCACCTCCCGGCAGCTCGCGGTCGCCTGCGCGAAAATCTGCGACGATAAGAAGGCCGAAGACATCGTCATCCTGGATCTGCGCAAGCTCACCTTCATCGCCGACTACTTCATCATCTGCTCCAGCCAGAACGAGCGGCAGTCGAACGCCATCGCCGAGCAGATAGCCTCCTCGCTCAAGCGCGATGGGATCCGACCCATCGGCGGCAGGAGCCCCGAGAAGGACGGCACGTGGACGCTCCAGGATTTCGGCGACGTCGTGATCCACATCTTCAGCGGCGGCCAGCGCGCGTTCTACGATCTCGAGGCGCTGTGGGCGGACGCGCCGATCGTGAAGTGGGTGCGCACCGCGCGCAAGCGCGTCAAAAAGAAGTCGGAGTAACGCGGAGTTCGCAGAAGACGCGCAGGAGAAGTCGCCGATGGGACGTGGATTGCGGTGGGGCTGTCATTCCCCAATCAAAATCCGAATCTGCGGTCTCTCGTTCCGCAATCTGCGCTCTCGGCGTTTAAGAGGCGAAGCTTAGCACCATGACCGACCTCGAAAAGCTGTGGGGCGACGCCGTCGCCGCAGCGGCGAAGTCCCTCTGGGGCATCGACCTCGTCGACCGCCACCGCCCGTTCGTCGAGCCCTGCCATGACACGAAGTTCGGCGATGCGACGAGCGGCCTGCCCATGCGCCTCGCGAAGGACCTGCGCAAACCTCCGCCGGTGATCGCGAAGGAACTCGCGACGGCTCTCGCGAAGACGCCGCACGCGGCGAAAATAGAGTCGGCCGCGGGATACGTCAACTTCACCGCGGACATCGCCGCGCAGGGCGAGCTCGTCCGTGAGATCCGGTCGAAGCCGGCCGAGTGGGGACGCGGCGCGACGAAAGGCCTCAAGGTCCTCGTCGAGCACACCAGCGCCAACCCGACGGGACCGATGCACATCGCGCACGCGCGACAGGCCGCCGTCGGCGACTCCCTCGCCAACGTGCTCGCCGCCGCGGGCTTCGACGTCGCGCGCGAGTTCTACATCAACGACACCGGCGGCCAGATCGTCAATCTCGCCAAGTCGATCTTCTGGCGCTACGCCGAGATCCACGGCATCGCCTTCACGCCGGAGACGCGCGGCAACGACGAGGAAGGGAAGCCGATCACCTGGCTCACCGCGCGCATCGGCCCGCGCCCGTTCGAACTCCTCGAGAAGAACGCCTATCGCGGCGACTACATCAAGTCGCTCGCGCAGGAGCTGTCGGAAAAGATGGGGCGCGCGATGCTCGACCTCCCCGAATCGGTCGCGCTCGACAAGTTCGGCTCGTTCGGCAAGGAGCGCCTGCTGACGGAGATCAAGGAGGACGCCCTCAAGTTCCGCGTCCGCTTCGACGCGTGGTACAGCGAAGAGGCGCTGCGCAAGAGCGGCAAGATCGAGTCGATGCTCGAATTCTTCCGCTCGTGGGGCCTCACCTACACCGAGGACAGCGCGCTCTTCCTCAAGTCGAAGGACTTCGGCGACGAGAAGGACCGCCCCCTGATCAAGCGCGACGGCGAGTTCGTCTACCGCCTGCCGGACCTCGCGTACCATCGCGACAAGTTCGATCGCGGCTTCGACTGGGTCATCGACACCTGGGGACCCGACCATCACGCCGAGATCGTCAACCGCACGGCGGGACTGAAGTCGCTCAACTTCAACCTCCTGCCGCGCGCCGATTTCCTGAAGGCAACGCGCGGCGGCACCCCCGAGCAGCGCTCACGCTGCTTCGACGTGCTCATCATCCAGTACTGCAGGCTGCTGCGGGACGGGCAGGAAGTGAAGATGGGGAAGCGCCTCGCGAGCTACGTGACGATGCGCGAGCTCGTCGAGGAGGTCGGTGTCGACGCCGCCCGCTGGTTCCTGACGATGAGGAAAACCGACAGTCCGCTCGACTTCGATCTCGATGTCGCGAAGAAGCAGACGATGGACAATCCCGTCTACTACGCGCAGTACGCGCACGCCCGCGTCTGTTCGATCACCAAGAAGGGGATCGAGAAGAAGCTGGTCGATGCGAGCGATGTGCTCGACGGCGTGTGGGGCGGGAAGTTCGACGCCGCGTCGCTCGGCGCCGACGAGATCCTGTTGCTGCGCGCCCTCCGCGCCTGGCCGCGCGCGATCGAGCGCGCCGCCGAGCAGCTGGACCCGTCGCTCCTCACGATCTACCTGTCGGCCCTCTCCGGCTCGTTCCAGTCGTACTACCAGGCCGGCATGAAGGACGCGACGAAGCGTGTGATCGACGACAGCGTGCCCGAGCCCGTTCGTCGCGCGCGTCTCGCCGTTTGCGCCGCGGTCCAGATCACGTTGCGCAACGGCTTCAAACTGCTGGGCATCACCGCGCCGGAGCGCCTCGAGCGGGAGCCCGAGTAACCCGAGAAGAGCTTAAACACCGAGACATCCGAGATAACCGAGAAGGCCTTGGATGGGTTCGACCGCCTCCCCTTAGTCTGCTCGGTTGCCTCGGATGTCTCGGTGTTGATCCGGAGATTGCGCTCTCGGCTCCCTCTCCAATAAAAAAGGCGCGGCTCATCACCGCGCCCTTGCTTACGGCTCCGTGGTCGGAACCGCACCGTCTTCGCACGTCTGCTGAAGCGTACAGTATTGACGGGGTGCTTCGCAAGTCGGCTATGTGGGGCCGGGGGGATTTGAACCCCCACGCTCCTTGCGGAGCACCGACGTGCGAAGACGGCGCGTCTACCAGTTCCGCCACGGCCCCTGTCCGACTCATCCCCTCGAGCCGTTTGGAAACCGGTATACGCGACCCCATGTCACTCTGGAACCGCAAAGGCTGTGCCACGGCGATTGCGCGCGGTAATCACAGATTCGCCCAGAACGCGCGTGTAACCGGGTAACGCGATGTTTCCCAGGGAAACGCGTTGAGGGCACTCAGTCGCGTGTCGCTATACGGCACGACTTACCGTGCTCTCGATCAGGACCCGCCCCTTCTTTCCACCACAAAGACACGAAGAAGGCTTGATGGCAGAAGAGGAACTGCGAAGACGAATCGACGCATAGTGTCTTGGTGCCTTGGTGGTGGATGGATCGGGATAGGGATGGGGATCGGGATTGCAGCGTTAGCTGCGGTTTAAAACAGAAATGGCCCGCGATCGGGGGTGCGGGCCATCTGTCTGGGGAGAACTGGGGGTAAGGATTTCTATTATTTCGTTTTTTCTTTTTCCGTTTTCGGGTTCCGTTTTCTTACTACACCAGTAAGACGCTGGAGCCGGGACTTTGTTTGCCGATTTCGTAATTCGGAATCAAATATTCTCTTTCAAGTCCCGGATCACCCGCTGCTTGAAATCGGGCGGCGGCGCGATCGGCTTCACCAACCGCTCGCTCGTCTCCGTCACCTGCTTCAGCGTGTCGTACTGCGCCCGCATCGCCGGATCGGTCTTGTACTTCTTCTTGAACACCTGCGTCTCGTGCTTCTTCAGCTCGCCGTCCAGCTTCTTGTGGATGATCTCGTTGTCCTTGTCCTTGCCAGTCATTACAACCTCCGCTTGTCCTCTAATCCCGGACCCGCACTTTCTCTTTGGCCGCCTTCTCTCGCCAGAAGGTGTCGACCGCAGGCGCCATCTTTTCGCGGAGCATCTCGCGGGCACGGTACGCGCGCACGCGCACAGTGTCCGCGGGAACTCCCGTGATCGACGCCACTTCCTCGTACTCCATCCCCTGCAGGTGACGCAGCACGAACGACTCCCGATACAGATAGGGAAGCGTCCGGATCACCTCACGCATCTTCTCGCTCAGCTCCTCCTCCAGGATCACCAGTTGCGCCTCGTCGCGCGGATTCCCGTCGAGCGACTCGAGATGCTCGTCGTCCACGCTCTTCGCGTGCCGCGACTTCGCCTTCAGGTAGTCCTTGCAGAGGTTGAGCGCGATCTGGTACAGCCACGAACTGAACTTCGCCTTGCGCTCGAAGCGCGGCAGGGCCTTGTAGGCCCGAACGAACGCATCCTGCGCGATGTCCTCCGCGTCGTGCCGGTCGCCCACCATCATGTACGCGAGGTTGATGATCCGCGCGCTGTAGCGGTCTACCAGGATCCCGTAACGCTGGATCTCGCCGTCAAGGCACTGCTTGATGAGGCTCGTATCCAGCGGCTCCGCCGTGGCCATAATCATGGTCTCCTTAGAGACGACAACGAAGCGAGAGTATAACTGAGAATTGGAGGTTGCGCGCAAGTCCGGAGACCCTGTCCGAAAGAACCGCCGAGCCCGCGGAGGAGCAGAGTCGCTTGGGGCGGCGGATCATTCTCGCTTGGAAGGCAGTCGGGCTGATCCGCTCTGCTCTGCGCCCGGAACCCCTCTGCTCCTCCGCGGGCTCGGCGGTTTTTTCCGTTTCCAGGCACCGTATGCGCCGGCCCCGGACGCCCTCAATTCCTTGACGTTCTCGGACTCGCTACTAGAATCACCCAGACCAAAGGGGGGCAAGCGATGCTCTCCGATCCTTCGTTCACGAAGTCCATGGCGTCCATCGCAATGGTGGGCTGGGTGCTGGTGGTCGGTGTGGTGGTGGGGACCCTAAGCGGCCGGTACCTGGACGGGAAGTTCGGCTCAAGCCCCTGGCTGCTGTTGACCGGTGCCGCCCTCGGCCTCGCGGGCGGCCTGCTGTACATCTGGAAAACCGTAACTCGAAACGCACAATGACGGCACAGGCTCTGGTCTCTAAAACCACCAAAGCTGCTGTCGTTTGCGCCGCCGCCCTCGCCGCCCTCGCGTGGCTCGGCGGCCAGCCCATGGCGGCCGTGAGTCTGATCGCGGGGGTCGCCCTCGGCCTCGTCCCCATCGTCTCGTGGGGTCTGCTCGTCGGACCCCTGTTTGAAGGCCGCGGGGCCTTGCTCGTCATCGTCGCATCGCTGACAAAAATCATCCTCGTCGTCGGCTCGCTGTACTACCTCGTCTCCCAGAAGCGCGTCGACGCCGTCACCTTCGCCGCGGGCTTCCTCCTCCCCGTCGCCATCATGGCGACCCTCGCCCTCGTCCCCCAGCCGACGACGGAGGCGCGCGCATGATCCTCGTCGCCGCAAGCGAAGGCGGTCTCCCCAACAGCATCTTCACGCCCCTCTACACCTGGCTGATGACCAACCAGTCCGCGTTCATGAAGTCGATGGGCTTCGACGTCGCCGACAAACACCTCGGCCAGGTCTGGTTCGAAGGCCTCTGCTTCTCGATCCTCGCGTGCGGCCTTCTCATCACCCTCGCCTTCCTCGCCACGAGCAAGCTCGCCCGCATCCCGCGCGGCCTCCAGGGACTCTTCGAGATCGCGGTCTCCGGCTTCCGCTCGATGGTCCACGGCATGACGGGCCCGATGGGCGACAAGTACGTCCCCTTCATCGGCACCTGCTTCCTCTTCATCTTCTTCATGAACCTCCTCGGCGTCTTCCCGGCCGGCCGCTCCGCCACGATGGCCCTCTCGATCACCGCCGGCATGGGCGTCACCGCCTTCATCCTCGTCCAGTACTACTGCTTCCGCGACGCCGGCCCCGTCGCGATCATGAAGCACCTCGCGGGCCCGGTGTGGTGGCTCGCCCCCCTCATCTTCTGCGCGGAACTCCTCTCCGAACTCGTCCGCCCCGTCACGCTCTCGATGCGCCTCTACGGCAACATCTACGGCGAGGACAACGTCATCGAGGCGTTTCTCCACCTCGCGACGCAATACACCGGCGGCTGGATCCCGTTCCAGGCCCCCATCCTTCTCCTGTCGCTCCTGACCGCCTTCCTGCAGGCCTACATCTTCTCGATGCTCTGCACCTACTACATCGCCTCGAAGGTGGTGCACGAAGAGGGCCACGGCGAAGAACACGCTCATGGAGATGAGCATCACAAAGAGAAGGCTCACGCCCATGGTCACTAAGTCGCTCTCTTCGATCGGGATTGGGATTGGGATTGGGATCGGGATTTCCACTGTCCATCACGCACATTAGGACTTTTTCAACTTCACATTGGCTGGAGGCTAGAGAGATGCGTAACAAGGTCTTCGTAGGGTTGGCTTG
>CAYXVY010000153.1:0-43643 GCA_964468745.1 uncultured Planctomycetales bacterium
TGGCGATCATGTCGTCGTTGAAGGGCAGCCCCGCCTCCTTGCAGTCGATCAGCGCCACGAGCGCCGACGCCGTCACGAAGCTGATCCCCGTCGTCACGAAGTCGTAGTACGCCCAGCCGCCGTCCGTGCGCTGACACGCCGCGAGATCCGCGAGCGTCTCCTCCACGCGCAGCTTGATCGCGGGACGGATCGACTCCATCGCGGGCTTCTTGTAGCACCCGGCGAGGAGCTCAAGGCGGAAGATCGGGCCCCAGACGTCCGGCCCGCGCAGCCCCGTGCCCAACTCCTTGTTCGTCAGTTCGTAGTTGACGGCCGCGATCAGATCCTTCGGCACGCTCGTCGCCTTGTCGAGATTATCGAGCGTGTCGAACTCCCACTGCGACAGGAGCGCGAGCCCTCCGAGCGCCGTCATGCCGTGGAGGGAATGGACGCCCGCCGACGTGCAATCGCTCCCGAACGATCCCGTGGGCTTCTGCTGCGAGCGCAGCCAGTTCAAGGACAGCACGAGCCGCGGTTTGACGTACCGGAACATCTGGTCGTCGACGGGAATCTCGAGCGCCTTCTTGAGCTTCTCCATCCCCGACTTGACCGAGGAGCTCGTCGGCTGGATCGCCTCGCCCGCCTTGAATTCCGCCATCGCCTCTTCGTAGAGTCCCTCGCCCATGCACCACTTGGCGAGCGCGACGTGGCCGTCGACGGTGGTGACGCCGTCGTTTTTCTTGTCGTACACCCAGCGCCACTCTTCCTTCGCCTCGTCGAAGAGCTTGTAGTCGCTCTCCAGCAGCTTCGCCATGCTCTCGTGCGCGGCGACCTCGTCCTTGATCTCGGACTTGCGCAGCTCGTAGGCCTGCTTGAAGTGTTCGAGCGCCAGCGTCTCGATATTCCCCTTCCACTTCCGGTCGCGGCACTTCTTGGCGAACGCCTCCTGCGCCTTCCAGTCGTCGGCCTTGAGCTTCGCCGCCTCCGTCTCGTGCCACGCCTTCGCCTCGGCCCGCAATTCCCACGACGGCTTGCATCGCATGAGGGGATGGCAGTCGGAGACCTTGAACTCCTTCTGCTTCTTGTCCTCGAGCTCGACGACGTAGTAGTCCTTCGGCCCGCCCTGGCCGGCGATCTTCTTCGTGATGATCTTGAGGAGCTTGCACTCGACGATCGCGCCCTTCTTCGTCTGAAGGATGTCCGCGCTGGCGGGTATGGCGACGATCGAAAGCAGCACCGCGGCGGCCAAGACGCGAGAGACGAAGCGTGACATCGTTGCCCCTCCGACGAAGAATCAAACCCCGCTCAGAGTGAGTAACCGCAAACCGCGAATATCGTGCGCGGAAACCTGATTGCTGATTGCTGATTCCTGATTGCGGAAGTCTGACACGCTGCGCCGCGAAGCGCGAAAGGCCTCCTCAATCAGCAATCAGCAATCCGCAATCGGGCTTCACCGGATCTTCGACGCAACCTCCTGCCGCTTCGCTTCCTCCTGTGAGCACAGCCGGCTCTCGGCGTCGATCGGCTCCGGCAGATCGCGCTGGAGCGGATCGACGAGCGCGTCAGCGTACCGAACGAGCCCCTCGGAATTCTGAAGACCGTCCTGCCAGCGCTCCGGCACCCCCTCGATACCGTGAAAGACGCCGCACAGAGCCCCGACGATCGCCCCGACCGTGTCCGTGTCGCCGCCGAGGGCGACCGCGCGAGTGACGGCCGCCTCATACGACTCGCCCCCCTGCGTGAGCGCGACGACGATTGACGCCACGACACTCGCCAGCACGAAGCCGTCGGTCGGCGAGGTCACGCGCGTATTTGTCCGCTCGTTCGCTGCAGTAACGATCTCCTCGAGGATGAGGCGCGGCTTCTTGCGCAGCGTGTCCTCGGCGCGCCGCAAGGCCCAAGAGAAGTCGTGAGCCCGCTCCGCGCCTACGAGCAGGTCCTCCGCGTACTCCTTCACAATGCGCTCCTCGGCCGCCTCGGTGGCCGCCGCGAGCGTGCCCAAAATGGCGACGCCGGGCCACGCGTCCTGCCCTGCGAGATTCGCGACGAGCCACGCCACCGCGTACGCCGCCGCGAGTCCGCGCGGATCGCGATGGGTCACCAGGCTGACTTCGACGACGCTGCGGAACAGCTGTCCGGGGTCGGCTCGATGGAAGAACGCGACGGGCGCGATTCGCATCGCGGCGCCGTTTCCCGCGCTGACCACGCCGCACTGCCGCCAGTCCTTCGATTTGCGGTAGGCGACCACCGACGAGCGAAAACCCTCGCCGGACCCACGGAAGACGCCGAAGTAAGGCCCAACGATCGGCACGCCCGCCATGCGCAGGTACTCCTCAGCGACCTCGGCAGGCACAACCTCGCCGGCGCGTCCGATCAGGTACGCCAGCACGATCGCCTGCTGCGTGTCGTCCGAGTAGAGCCCGCCCATCCGCCAGTAGCGCATCGCGCGGTCGCGATCGCGCTTCGTCAGTCGCGCCGCCATCGTGCGCGCCTCCTCGACGGTGAAGCTGTCGCGGAAGTCCTTGAGCTCGCCGAATCGCTGGCGGATCTCCAGCCACGTGAGACCTTCCACCGGGCAGCCCAAGGCGTCGCCCACGCCGAGTCCCACCATCATCCCGCGAGCGCGCGACTTCGCGTCCGGCATTCGCGCATTGTATGATGGCCCTCCGTGAATCGAGCACTCGCCCTCCTGCTGCTCACGTACGGTTCGACGGTGCTGACCGCAGGGTGCGCGTCGTCGGCGCCGCTCGACCCCGTTGACGCGATCGCCGATCGCGTGCGGAAGAGGGAGACGCCGACGGACGCGGAGCTCGGCACGCTTTGCGAGAAGGCGCAGCGGCGGCACGTCGATGCGCTCTTCCAGCTCCTGGAACCGTTTCACGGCGCGGAGCACGCGTTTCAAGCCGTCACGGCGCTCTCGTTGCTGCTGACGAGCGAGGACGTGCCCGCTCTCAGGAAACTGCTCGATTCGAAGGATCCCCGGCGTGCCATCCTGCTCATACGGCAGGCCCGCTTCGCACCCGCTTCGCTGATGCTGCTGGATCAGGCGAGGCTCTTCCTGACCTTCAAGGGAGATACGCCCAAGGTGACGCTCGGAGCGTTGGGAGCTCTCCGGCTGAGAGACTCGACCCAGGCCATTCTCGACTACCTCGACCGCGACGATGCGGACTTCCGGACGGCGATGCGCGCCCTCGGTCGCATCTGGGAGCAGAAGCTCGACACGGCACCGCTGGAGCCGAAGGACGAGCATCGCCGCCTCACGGTCCTCGCCCTCGCGCACGGCCTGGGCATGCGGGCCGACGACAAGGACGCGCTCGAGGCGATGCTGCGCGTCATGACCTCGAAGGAGCTCGACGAGTTTCTCGCGAAGCACGCGAAGGACAAGTTCTCCGCGCGCGGGCAGGTCGCGGCGGTCTGCGAGGAGCAGGCGTTCGACGCAAAGAAAGGCGCGCTCGTGCATCGCGCCCTCCTGGCGAACGCCGACGGCGATCTCGTGGCTCTGATCCTGTGGTCGAGCCCGCATGCGCTAGCGCCCGTCCGGCTCCTCGACGACACGCGCGGCGCAAAGCTGCGCGGGGTGCCGGAGGCCCGCCTCTGCGACTACGCCGCGGCACGCCTCGAGGCGGAAGAGGCGAAGAAGAATCCCGTGATCGACGAATCGAAGGACGCGCGCGAGAAACTGCTCAAGAAGTGGCGGGGGCGGCAACCCCAGTAACACGCAGGCCTTGCCAACCGCAGAGCGCGCAGAGATGCCGCAGAGGGGTTCTGGGCACAGAGCACGCTTCCAACTCCGCCGGCCCGCGCACAGCGCGGGCGCAATCAGACAAACCGCATTTCCGAAACGGCTACACATTTGGGGCGCCGATTTCGGAAATGCGGTTTGTCTGATCGCCCGTGCGGGCTACGCCCGCACGGCGGCGGAGCTCTGCGCACCCAGCGACTCTGCGTTCCTCAGCGGTTATCGGTTCGCGGACACGCGATAACCTCGGGCCGTCACGAGCGTCACCCGCGCCTTCTTGGAGCGCCAGCCCCCCAGCGTGATCGTCTCAGGCTCCCCGAGGTCGTCGAACCACCGCCCGAGCTCCGCGCGCCAGTCCGCCGGCGGAACATCCTCGAACACGATGACGGCGGTCTGCCCGCGATGCGGCTCGCCCTTCCACCACCGCGGAAACATCTTGCTCCCGCGCCCCCACGCCGAGGAGTCGATCGTCGGCAGCGGCCGCAGCGCGTACCCCAGCTGGGCCGCGAGGTGATACTCGCTCGTCGTCACGAACCCGGGCGCGCGGCCGCGGATCGCATCCGCCACAGTCCCCACGAGAGGCAGCTTCGAGGCCGGCACAAAGGGCAGGACGATCGGCGCGAGGACAACCACGACCGCGAGGATGCCTACGGTCCAGTCGTAGCCGCGACGCGCCCAGCCCCCGCCACGCATCGCAACCGCCGCCACGAGCAGCAGCGCGATCCCGTGCGACGGGACCGTCCAGCGGACGTGCGCCGACCGCGTCACGAGCACCGCGGCGAAGAAGAGCAGGACGGGAAGCGTCAGGACGGCGACGAAGCGGTCCTGCCACGGTGAGGTTCTCCACCGCTTCAGCGCCACGGCCGCGGCACCGTACGCGATGAGACAAACCCACGGCGTCACCTGTGTCAGCTGTCCGACCACGAACGTCTTGAGCGTTCTGAAACTGAAGCCGCGCTGGTTGTTCTCGTCCAGCCGCTCCAAGCCCTGATAGCGGAACGAAGCGAAGTCGTTGCGCACGTTCCAGACGATCGTGGGGGAAAAGACGGCCAGCGCGATGAGGCACGCGAGGTACGGATGCGGCCGCCGAAGCCACACGCGGTGCTCCGGCGAGAGCACGACGAACGCGACCACGCATACAGGGAGGAAGATCGCGGTGTACTTCGAGTCCATGGCACCGCCAACAAAGACGCCCGCCCCGAACCACCACGAGGGCGAGTCGCCGGACAGCGCGTGCGCCAGCGCCCACACGGTTGCGATCGAGAAGAAGAGCAGCGGCGCGTCCGGCGTCGCGAGATTGCCGTACTGGATCATCAGCGGCACGAGTGCCGCGAGGGCGGCTGCCGCAAGCCCGGCCCGCTCGTCGTACAGCCGCCGTCCCGCCAGGAACGTCAGCCAGACCGTCCCCGTCCCGAACGCGATCGACAGGGCGCGCACCCCGAGCACGCCGTCACCGAAGAGAGCCTTCGACAGCGCGATCATCCACCCCACCATTCCAGGATGATCGAAGTAGCCGAGGTCGAGGTTCTGCGCGTAGAACCAGTGATAGGCCTCGATGGCATCGAGTTCCAGCTGCGCGGCGAGCGCGCACTTCAACAGACCCGTGCCCAGCGCCACCGCAGCCGCGAGTCTCGCCGGCGCCCTCCACCCCTGGGGTCTCGCTGAATCGCTCACGTGCCACCCTTATATCAGGACCGGGAGGGACGCGCTTCCGCCAGCAGCGCCTCCCGCATGAATCGCATCGACTTCGGCTCGCGGTCGAGCACGTACCGGACGTAGTAGTCCATAGCGCGC
Organism: uncultured Planctomycetales bacterium; assembly: GCA_964468745.1. Lineage (GTDB taxonomy): Bacteria > Planctomycetota > MHYJ01 > MHYJ01 > JACPRB01 > JACPRB01. The sequence continues at coordinate 5,513 of CAYXVY010000153.1, forward strand.
CGGAGATGATCGACGAAGTGCGGAATGATCGTCAGCTTCACCGTCTTGCCGGCGCTGAATGCGCCGATCGCGTCCAGCACGGGACGCTTGACCAGGATGCGCGAGGCGTCCTTCGGCCGGCAGCGGATGCAGATCGCACCGCCGTCGTGGGCGCTGAAATACGCCTCCGGCCCCGCGAGCCGTCTCTTGCAACTCCCGCACTCGTCGATGCGCGGCGCGTGACCGAGAATGCGCAGAAGCTGCGCCTCGAACGCGAAGACCGTCTGGGCAAGACCTGCCTTTCGCGCGAGCGCCTCCAGGCTGTCGCGTAGCAGCTCGAAGATCGCGGGCTCGGGCTGCCCCTCGAGCGTGAACTCGTCGACCAGATCGCACAGGTAACTCGCCGCCGCGAAGCGTGGGTAGTCCTCGCGCACCTCGCGATAGTCGCGCACCGCCTCGGCGCTCGTCAACAGGTCGAGCGCGCCGGGCTGCTTCTCGAGACGGATGACTTCGTACAGGACCAGCACGTCGAACGGCCCGTGGAAGGCGGACTTCTTGCGCTTGGCCCCCTTCGCGATGCAGTGGATCTTGCCGTGGTCGCGGCTGTAGAGGTGGAGAATCTGCGACGTCTCGCTGTAGTCGAATCGCCGCAACGAGATCGCTAGGGTTTTCTGAAATCTGGACATGAGGACGCAGAAGAGCTTCTCAGGCAATCCCGGGCGACGAGACAGGACGAACCTGAAAACAACACCGAGAAAACTGAGGAACCCGAGGAGGATTTTGAATGGGATTTCTCAGATGGCCCGTATGCCTCGGTTTCATCCGGAGACCTCGGGATGCCGAATCCCCGGAAATCAACACCGAGAGATCCGAGGAAACCGAGGACATTTCGCATGTAGGGCCTTCTCGGCTGTCTCTGCTATCTCGGTGTTAATCCGCTGGACGACGGGTCCTCCGTGGCTACGTCTTCAGGCCCTTCGCGAACTTCTCGATGCGGTCGAGGCCCGCCGTGATTCGATCCATCGACGTCGCGTACGAGAGTCGCACGTGGTCGTCGCTTCCGAACGGCTCGCCGGGGACGACGGCGACGTGCATCTCGTCGAGGAGCTTCGTCGCGAACGCGCCCGACCCCTGCATCGACGTGGAATAGAGCCCGCTCACGTTCGGGAAGGCGTAGAAGGCCCCGTCGGGCATGACGCACGAGATCCCCGGGATCGCCCGCAGCCGGCCGATCATATAGTCGCGCCGCTTCACGTATTCGGCCGCCATCGCGTCGCTCGACGCGTATCCCCCCTCGATCGCCGCGAGCGCCGCGTATTGCGCGATCGACGTCGGGTTCGTCGTGGAGTGCGACTGGATTTTCGCGGCCGCCTGCATGACGTCGAGCGGGCCGGCCATGTAGCCGACGCGCCATCCCGTCATCGCGTACGCCTTCGAGACGCCGTTCACGACGAGCGTGCGCTCGCGCAGGTCACCGAACGTCGCAATCGAGACGTGCTTCGCCGTCCCGTAGACGAGCCGCTCGTAGATTTCATCCGAGATGACGTAGAGGTCGGTGTCCTCGAGCGCTTCGGCCAGCGCTTTGATCTCGTCGGGCGAGTAGACGATGCCGGTCGGATTCGAGGGGCTGCAGAGGATCAGCACCTTCGATTTCTTCGTCACCGCGCGCTTGAGCTGCTCGGGCCGCATTTTGAAGCCGTTCTTCTCGTCGGCCTTGACGACGACAGGCGTGCCGCTCGCGCACTTCACCATCTCGGGGTAGCTGACCCAGTAAGGCGACGGGATGATGACTTCGTCGCCGGGATCGACGAGCGCCTGCAGCGCGTTGTAAATCGAATGCTTGCTGCCGCACGAGATGAGGATCTGTTCGACCATGTAGCTGAGGCCATTGTCGCGTTCGAACTTCGTCGCGACCGCGCGGCGCAGCGGGACGATACCGCTCGACGCGGTGTACTTCGTGAAGCCCTTCGCGAGGGCGTCCGTCGCCGCCTTCTTGATGTGCTCGGGCGTGTCGAAGTCCGGCTCGCCGGTGCCGAACGAGACGACGTCGATCCCCTTGGCGCGCATGGACGCGGCGCGCTCGCTGACGGCGAGCGTGGCGGATTCCTCGAGCTCGAGGACGCGTCGGGCTAGCGGCATGCGTGTCACGGTCATGATCCCTCCCCCGATTCCGAACGAATCCTACCAGTCGGACGCTAGATGCGAAAGATCAGAGAACAAGGATGAAAGATCAGAGCAGGAGGCGCATCAGCACTCGTTGCTCCAACGGCAGACCTGAAATGAATGACATGCGGCTGCCTCGGAGAAAGCTCCAGATCGGCGGATCTGCTTGTTCATTCGCGACCCTCGAAATCTACTCCGCCTCTGATCTTCCGTCTTCGATCTTTGATCTTTCGGTATGATGGGCCGCCTTATGCGCCGCTGGATCTCGCTCGTCGGACTCCTTGCCGGAGCCGCCGGCGCCGTCGCCTTTGCCCGCGGGTGCGGAGAGGGGGTCGGGGGAGCGCCATTCACCGATCGGCTTCCCCTGGATGCGGTCCTGTACGTCGGTGCGCCAGACGTGCGCGCGCTTGCCGCGCAATTGCGGGCGCATCCCGTCGCGCGCGACCCGGCCATCGCGCCGCTTCTCGAGCTGTATGCACGCCACGAAGCGCGCCTCAGCGGCCCGGCGGCGCTCATCGGCCGGCCGGTGAGCGGACGTCTCGAGTGGACGCTCCTTCTCAGCGGGTCGGTCGCGGCATCGGGCGAGATCGACGGATTGAAGTACGAGACGCACGACGGCCGGATCATCGTCGCGGAGACGCGCGACGCTATCCGGCGCTTTCGCGAGGCGCCGCACCGAGCGGTCGATTTCGCGGTGCCCGGCGGCCTCGTATCGATCCGTATCGTACCGCGCGCGTTCCCCGGCGCGGCGTGGTCCGTCTGGTGCGCGCGCTGGCGCGACTTCGACGCGATCGAAGCGCGACTGGACATCAGCGCGGACGCGATCGCCATGCGAGCGCTTGCGCGCTACGCACCGGAGGCGTACGGACACGCGATCGAGCATCTCATTCAGGCGCCCCGACTGGCGGGGACCCCGGCCGACGCAGCCGCGTGGACGACGCAGATGGAGCATGCGCCGCGGCTCTGGCAGGAGATCCTCGACACGCTCCCGATTCAAGAACGACACTTCGTCGAACGCGAAGCTCCCGAGGTGGGGCGCGAGCTGGGGCGCCCCTTCGACGAAGTGATCGCGCGCCTCGGTCCGTCCTGGAGCGCCGCGGTTACGCGCGATGGACGCATCGGTGTCGCGCTGGCCGCCCATGAGATGCCGAGACTCGCGGACGCGACGCGTCACGCGATTGCCCGCGGCGCGAATGCGGCCGCGGAGCACGGTCGCGCCCTGCGGGTTGCGATCGAGGAGGACCTCATTCGCGTAGACGCCTGGCGCGGGCCGCTTCGTGCGGCGGCCGGGGGTATCGAGCTCGGCGAACTTGCGCTCCCGTTCGCGCCGGGCGAATACCACGCGGGTACGGTCATCGACGTTCCGGCGCTGCGCGCCGTCAAACAAATCCCGAACATCGACATGCGGTCACTGCACGAGTGGCTCGACCGGTTCGCCTGGATGCGCCGGGTCGAGGCGTGGACGCGGTACACTGATGCCGGCGCCCGCGTGGAGGCGCGCGTCACCTACGGAGAGCGCTAATGGCGAAATTCCCCTCCGCGCCGATTCCGCAGATCGCCCCCACGTCGAAACTCCTGCGGCAGCTCGAGGAGCGCACGGAGCAGCTCGCCATCATCAACGGCATCCTGCGCACGATCGTCAGCGGCGCCGCCCTGCCGGACATCCTGCGGGTGTTCGCCAGCAACCTCAAGACGATCGTGCCGTTCGACCGCTGCTCCATCGCGGTCTTCGATGAGAAGCGCAAAGTCTTCCACGTCCCCTACATGGTGATGGGGGGCAAGGTCCAGGAGACGCACGAGTCGGCGCGCCCGTTCGAGAGCTCGCCGCTGTCGAAAGTCATCGAGACGCGCGAGGCGGTCGTTCGCCGCAATCTCAAAAAGGACAAGAGCGCGTTCGACACCGACACACGCTTCCTCAAGGTGGGGTTCGCGTGCGAGATGCTCCTGCCTCTACAAGTGGGGGAGAAGCCGTTCGGGACGTTCAACATGGCCGCCTTCGAATCCGACGGCCTCACGGAAGGCCACCTCAAGATCGTCGGCGAGATCATCCCGGCGATCGCCGTGGCGGTCTGGCACCATCTCGGCAGCCAGAAATTTATTTTCCTGTAGGGGCGCTGGCGCGGAGCGTCTTGATGCGCTTCGCTGCCCAGAGGTGCATCGCGACGCCGGCGGTCACGTAGACGACGCAGTACACTGCCATCACGCTGACGCGCGCCCCGAAGAGATCGACGTGCGTCGGAAACCCGTCACGCGTCTCGTGCGGCAGCATCGCGCTCCACTGCGCCACGATGGGAGAGAACCCGAGCGTCCACGGTCCCGGGACGTCGTGACCCCTCGCGTACGGGCGGTCGAACGACATCCAGATCGCCCAGTGAATGATCGGCAGCACCGTGAGCGCCCCGGCGACGACCGCCACGAACGCCTTCGGCGCGTTCGGCCACCGCGGCATGTACGCTGCGAGCAGAGATCCCAGTCCGCACAGCGCGAACAGCCACGGGATGACCGTCCCCAGCCCGCCCAGAAGGCAGATGAAGTCCGGCCGCCCCTCCCAGATGCCGCGCGCCATTCCTGCGGTGAACGGCGCGAACAGGAAAAACGAGACGACAAGCAGGAAGAGATTCACGAGAAGGCAGAACCGCGAGCCGCGCTGCGCGCCAGGCGCGAGCAGCAGCCTCCAGCGCCGCAGCCCTGTGAGCGCCGCGTACTTCGATTCGATGTGCGCCGGAGGCACGGCACGTTCCGTCGCGAACAGCGTCGAGATCATCGACGTCAGCAGCAGCGCCGTGCACAGCGCCCCGATGAATCCCGAGCGCAACTCGACACTCGCGGTCGCGCCATCGTACGCCATGCCCGCGTACGAAAGCAGGATCAGCGCGAGCATGGCGAACAGGTAGTACACCCGCGGCGCGAGCGATACATCGGCGAACGGCGGGCTCAGGTTCACGACGATTCGCAGGAAAAAAAGCCCCGTCAGCAGGACGACCAGCGCAAGAGGGATGACGTAGATGTAGAGCGCCTGCTGGAAGGCGTCCATCGTCACCACGCGGCGCCAGCCGGAGAGCCCGAGCTCCTCCGCGCTGCCCGCGTAGCCGTACGCGGCGACATAGTGTTCGAGAGCGCCGATGCCCGCGAGGCCGACGGCCACGATCCAGAAGAGGATGGCCGCGAGCATCGCCCCCGCATACGCGCCGATCACGGCGCGCTGCGTCGACTGCACGCTCGACGAGACCGAGAGCGCCCACGCGCACAGCAGCGTGGACAGAACGAACAAAAACGCGTAATTCGCCAGCAGCTGCCGGAATGTCACGCCGCCGAAGAGGAACGTGAGCGCCACGACTGGAATCAGCGACACGAAAATGAGGCCGACCATCGTGAGCGCCGCCGAGAACTTTCCCCACGCGATCTGGAACGGGCGCAGCCGCGTCGAGACGAGGATGTCGTACGTCTGGCGCTCGCGCTCGATCGTGATCGCCCCCGCCGCGAACGCGGGCACGATGAGGAAGACGACCGCGAGCTGGATGCACTGGCTGATCAGGTAGACGCCGCGCCCGACCGCGCTCGGATCCACCCGGTCCACGCGCCCCACCATCTCCGCCGCGAAGGCGGCGAACGCGATGAGGATCGCCGTGGTGAAGAGCAGCAGGACGATCAGCTGCGCGAAGAAGAACCGCGCCCCGCGCGTCCCCGCCCGGAGCTCCTTCACCATCATGGGGTTGACGAAAAAATCCCCCATGCGGCCGAGCAGCGCCTTCACGACACTTCTCCCTGCGTCAACTGCATGAAGAGACCTTCGAGATTCGCCGTCTCTTCGCGCATTCCGACGACCGGAATATCGTGGCTGCACAGCAGCTTCAGCAGCTCCGCCGCCTTCGCGAGATCCCCTTCGAGCTGGAACCGCACCGTCAAATCGTTGCGGACCACGTGCGACGCCACGCCGCACTCCAGCAGGAGCTTCTCCCCCTCCGCCGCCTTGTCGAGCAGAGTCAGCACGAACGCCCGCTTTCCCTGCAACTGGTCGCGGATCGAGTCGATCGGTCCCGCGGCCACGACGCGCCCCTTCTCCATGATCGCGACCGCGTTGCAGACGTCGGAGAGCTCCGTCAGGATGTGCGACGAGAGCAGGATCGTCTTGCCCATCGTCCGCAATTCCTTGAGGAGGGCGCGGAATTCGATGCGCGCGCGCGGATCGAGGCCCGACGCCGGCTCGTCGAGCACGAGAACTTGCGGATCGTGCAGCAGCGTCCGCGCGAGACAGAGCCGCTGCTTCATGCCCTTGGACAGCTCTCCCGCGAGTCGCGCGCTCACGCCGCCGAGATCCGTCAGCTCCATCACGGCCTCGACCGCGCGCGTGCGGTCGCGGCGGCGCAGTCCGTTCGCGGCCGCGAAGAAGTCGAGGTACTCCCACACCGTGATCCGGTCGTACACGTTGAAGAGGTCGGGCATGTAGCCGAGCACCCGTCGCACTTCGTACGGTTCCGAAGCGACGCTGTGCCCCGCCACGCGAACGTCGCCGGACGAGAGGTCGAGCAACGTCGCCAGGATGCGGATCGTCGTCGTCTTCCCCGCGCCGTTCGGACCGATGAAGCCGAAGATGTCCCCCTTGTTCACGGTGAACGAGATGCCGCGCACCGCCTCGTGGCTGTCGTACGACTTGGCGAGATCGCGGACCTCGATCACGGCCCCTCCCCGAACACTTGAAGGAGACAGAGGCGCTCACTCGAGCGCGACAGGGTCGCATCGACAGCCACAGTCTCGATCGGCGCGTCGACGATGCACAGCGCCACGCGCCCCATCAGCGCCCGGCCGGTAACGTCCTTCAGCCACGGGCGCAGGATGCGCAACTCGAAGGGAGACAGGCCTAATTCCTCGGGCTTCGGCGACTCCGACGGTCCGACGAACGCCCGCTCCGCTCCGGCCGGGACTTCCCCGAAGGGAATCAGTTGCGGCCCGCCGGCGCGACGGCCCTCGACGGCAAATCCGCGCACGATCCGCCACGGCGTGCCGTTGCTGACGCTCAGATTCGCGCCGTCCAGATTCACCCGCACGCCGCCACCGATCTCCTGCGTGCCCCGCCCGATGAACACCCTCGCCTGCCACTGCGCAAAGCCGCAGTTCCGCAGCACCCATGCGCGATCCTGACCGATCGAAAGCGACGCCTCCCGCGTGCGATACGGATGGCGCCAGTCGGTTGAGTTGAGTGCGAGATCGTGCTCGACGGGCAGCCCGATTTCGGTGCCCGGCCACGTGAGCGTGAACGCGCGCGACGCGGGCGAGAAGATCGAGAGCGCGCGCGTCCGCCGGGCGACCCCATCACCGTCGCGCGCCTCGAGAAGGACGACTTCGGACGAAATCGTCGATGCGCCGCGAAAGAGGTAGCCCGTCGCCACGATCAGCAGAACGAATACCGCGGCGATCCCGGGGATCGTGGCGAGAAGAAGCTGCGGACGCTCGATCCTCCGCAAGAGGACGAAGTTCGCAGGGCTGACGATCACGATGAAGGTGACGGCGATGCCGAACAGCAGGAGGAACGAAGGCAGCACGTCGTGCGCTCCGGTGAGCGCGGACGTCACCGGCGAGCCCGTCACATCGAAGCGAATCACGCCCGGCGGCGCCGCAGGCTTGACGAGGGCCTCGAGGAACCCGTGCTTCCCCTGCCAGCGGTCGAACGGCGGTCCGTCGAGATCGAACGCCACCACGATTACGCGCCCGAGCCCGCGCCTGAACTCGACGGCCTCCGGTGTTTCTGAACTCGTGAGCGGGGTGCCGTTTTTCAAGTTCTGAAATGCGAAGGAGGCCCGCAGCTCGAGGGCGCCGAACTCCTGCTCCAGCCGTGGAAGCGACGTGCGCACGCTCGAGGCGCCGAGCTGGATTGGAGCGATGAGCCGCATTCCGTCAGACGTCAGCCACGACGCGTTCGCGCCGGGGTACACGACGAGTGTGCCTCCCGCCGCAACCCATTCGAGCAGCGCGTTTATCTGCGCCGGGATCAGCTGCTCGAGCCGGTAATCGCGCAACAGGATCGCGTGAAATCCGCGGTACGCGACGGCGCGTTGCGGAAGATAGGCTTCACGGGCGGTGTACACGGACCAGAGCTCCAGTCCCGACGGCCGCGGGCCCGTGAGGGCAAGCACCGTCGGCGACGTTTCGCCCCCGGTGTAACGCCGACTTATCGACGTCTCTGTTTTTTGCTGCCAGAGAATGCGCCCCGCGGCATTGCGCACTTCGATGTTTGTCTCGCCGCCGTAGAGGGCGAGTTGCGGGACGACAAGTTGCACCTTCACCGTGGCGTGCCGCCCGATCTGCTCCTGCCGGACGACATTCGCCCCGGACTCCTGGTTGTGCACGATCGTCACAGTGAGATCCGCATCGGTCTGGTTGCTCAGCGTCAGGACGCCGACCGCCCATGGCAGGTCTTCGTTCTGCCCGTCGAACGCGCGTTCAAAGAAGCCGGTGATGGGCGACGCGCCCGGTGGGCGATCCTGCGCCCGCGCCGGTTGCGCCACGGCGAGAACCAGCGCCGCGAGCGCAAGACCCCGAAGCAGTTTCATGAGAGTCTTAGAGATGGTAAGGCGTGCCGAACGTGTCCTCTGCGGATTGGACTCTTCGCTCGACACTTCCGCACGTGATTATCGCGCGACGCCGCGCACGACAAGCACCGGCATGGAAGCGGTGCGCAGCACCTTTTCACTCACGTGGCCGAATGCGTGCGGTCGATCGCTGGTCCCGGTCGGCGTCATGACGATGAGGTCCGCCCCGTATCGCGCCGCGTGCGCCAGCACCTCGTCCGAGGCGTCGCCGCGGACGACGAGGGCGCGCGCATGGATGTCCTCGTTCCGCAGCGTGGCGGCGCGCTGCTTGAGGTTGTCGCTGACGCGACGGACCTCTTTCAGCTGCTCGCGCGCGAGCTTGGAGTCGCCGGCGGCCCAGAGCGACTCGATGACGAAGAGCAGATGGAGCCGCGCACCGTGCTCTCGCGCCAGACGGGCGGCCGGTTCGATCGCCCTCTCGGATACGGCGGTGCCGTCGGTCGGAACGAGGATGCACTCAAGCTTGCGCTCCTTCGCGGCCGCGTCGATGGAGCGCACGAAAAGCGTCGGGATTTCCGCGCCGCGCAGAATCTTTTCCGCCACGCTGCCGAACACGAGCCGCGCCATACCGGTCCGGCCGTGCGATGCGATCGCGATCAGGTCGCACCCGTGTTCGCGCGCGGCCACGAGCACCTCTTGCGCGATGTCTCCACATCGCGTCTCCCACTGGGCGGACACGCCGCGATCGGCCAGGCGCGTCACCATGAAATCGAGATAGCTCTCAGCCTCGACTTGCAGCGTTTCGTCGTAGGGCGTGGCGGGGTTGGCCGGCGCCGGATTCACGCGGATCAGGTGCAGCACGGATCCGCGCGCGCGCAGGCGCTCGCCGGTGGTGAGCACCTGCTCCGCCAGCAGGCTGCCGTCGAGAGGGATCAGGATCCGGCTGAACATCGAACGACATCCTAGCCACGCCGCGCGCGGTTGCCAAGATACGCGGATTATGTAGAACCTTCGGCGCCAATTGCGTATCTATAGTCAGCACTCCAAGAGGAGGGACGGCTTTGCAAAATCTTGTGCGTTATTGCTCGATCTCGATTGTGGCCGTGGCGCTCGTGGGCTGCGGCGGGGGCGGGGGCGGGGGAGGCGGAGGCGGGGGAGGCGGATCGCCGCCGCCACCGGCGATCGTGGTCGACATCGACGTCGACACCGACCGCGACGGCACCGTCGAGAACAACGCTGAAGACGAGACCGGCGAGGACGCGTGGACGACGCTGGCCGGCGCCGTCTTCTACTTCAATACGGATGACGACGACAACGGCGGGAGCGAGGACTACCTCAACACAGTCGTCGATGGCACCGCCGATGCCGACGATCTCGCGCGCGTCTGGGTGCAGCAGTATGCGGTTCCGGCCGGCGGGACCGTGACCGTGCTCGTGACACCGACGGGGGCACAACCGTCCGTGCGCATCTTCCAGAAGTCCGGCGCGATCTGGACGTCCGTCTACGGCGGCGGCACCTCGTTCACGATCCCGGCCGCCGACGTGACCGCCGGAGCCGTCGAGCTCGGCATAGAAGCGCGCGCGCGCTATTCGCTCACGTGGACCGGCACCGCGACGCTGACGCTCGAGATTCGCGACTCGGCCGCCGCGCTGGTCGGAAGCGACATCGCGATGGTCAAGTGCGCGCCGCTGCTGCTCGCGGACAACGTCTGGAAATGCGAGGAGATGCACGTCGTCGCCATCGACGACGGATTCACCGACGACAACACGCCGTTCATAACGACGCTCACCGCCGTGTGCTCAACGGCGGGCGTGACGCTGCGCACCGCGGCCGGTTCGAGCTACAGCTATGACCGCTGGATCCAGGATTCGTCCGAACCCTGCATCGAGTATCTGCCGTCCACGACGGGACGGCGCCGCGTGGACAACGTCCTGCAGTGCGCTCGCAACCGAGCCGTCGATGCATGGTGCATCGCGAATCTCTTCGACCCGGACTTCGATCTCATTCGCGAATTCGGGGCTTCATCGGTATCGATGAATTACGGCGGCAACCTCGAGGTCATCCCGCCACACAATGACGGCACGACGAATCGTCCGTGGGGCCGCATTATTGTCGGAGGCGGCACGGGGACGCTCATCGGCGGCGGCACGGTGACGCGAGTTTTTGCCATTGAATATCGCGATTTCTTCAACGCGCTTGCCTACCAGGGATCGCACCTCCAGATCCATACGGAGTGGCTCGCGGTCGGCCACGTTGACGAAGTCATCCAGGTTGTGCCCGCGCCCGCGACGGCACGCGGCTGGAAGATTGCGATCTCGTCCACGACGCTCGCCACGTCGCTCCTCTCCGGCGTGTCGAGCCCGACGAAGGTCTTCGAGGGGCGGACAACCTCCAGCTGGGAGACGACGGTCGGCGCGATCACGGGAGACGCAGCCCTCGCGACGTACAACGCGGGCGCGCAGGTCAAACTCGATGCGATGAAGACGTACCTGAAAACGAACTGCGGGCTGACCGACGCGGACTTCGTGGAACTGCCCGTGCTGTACGAGGCAGTCAGCGGAGCGTCCGCCGCGGCATACAACCCCGGCGTCGTGAACTTCGTCGTCATTCCGTCGCCGAGCACGGGCAAGATCCACATCGTCGTGCCCGATCCGGAAGGTCCGGACAGTTCGCCGACGACTGTCGGCAGCACGGCGTTCGACGTCTGGGCCGTGGACGTCAAGGCCAAGCTCGAGGCGCTCGCGGCGCCCGGCGTGATCGTGGTCACGTTCGCGGACGTCTTCTACTCGTATCACGACCTGCTCGGCGAGGCGCATTGCGGCACGAACAGCGTGCGCACCCCGCCGGCCACTGATTGGTGGGACAAGTAATGAAAACTTTGCTTCTTCTTGCGGTCCTCGGTCAACAGGATCTCGATACCGCCCTCGACGACATGGCGAAGATCGCACCGGGCGACGCCACGGCGTATGCGGCGGCGCGTGACAAGGTGCTCGCGATGGGTGCCGGCATCGTCGATGCGCTGGCCGTGCGCGGAGCGACCGACAAGTGGACGCCCGCCGGCTGGGTCAGGGCGCTGTGCGCTGAATCATGCCGCATCCGCCTCACGAAGCCCGAGATGGCCGCAGCCGTGGACAAGCCCCGCGGCGTCGATCCGGCGTACTACCTGAAGCTCCGCAAGCCCGCCCCCATGTGCCAGCGCGACCTGCGCCATCTGGGCGCCGAGTGCGTGCCGCTGCTGCTCGAGCGCAGCCGCTGGACACTCGAGTCCGCGAGCTGGTCGAAGGGCGTTGCGGGCGATGCCGAGAAGGCCGCGCTTCGTGACGCGCTTCTCGCCGTGCCGGGCGAACTCGCTGATATCCGCGCGTGCCATGCGCTTACGCAGGCACTCTCGACGGGCGATGACGCGTCGCGGGCGATCGCGGCGGTCAGCCTCGGTCAGTGCGGCGGGGCGAATGCGCTCCCGGCACTCACCGGCACGCTCGACGACAAGACGCAGTCCATCACCGTCCGCGAGGCCTGTGCGCGGGCGCTCGGACGGATTCCCAATCAGGGCGCGCTCGACGCAATCCGTCAGCGCATCGCAACTTCAGACGACCTCCGCAGCGGGCTCGTGACGGCTCTCGGACTCCTCGGATGCGACGCGGTGTGGGTCTCGCGGGGCGCGGCGTACGCGTCGATCGCCCCCGGCATCCGTCAGGGGTGCGCCGAGACGCTCGTCGACGAGCTCAAACGCCCGAACGCCGATGTCGAGGGGATCGGATTCGCCCTCGCGCTCGTCGCGTGGCCCCCGTCTCTCGCCGCCGCGGAAGCGGTCACGAAGGACGCGAAGGTCATCGAGCCGCTGAAGGCCGCACTCAGCCGGAAATAGCGGCTACGTCTTCTGCCGGATGCTCGTCACGCCTCGCATGGGAAACGAGACGTGGAACGTCGTGCCCGCGCCTTCCTGGCTGCGCACGTTGATCTTGCCGCCGTGCGCCTCGACGAGCGACTTGCAGATCGAGAGCCCCAACCCCGTGCCGCCCACCCCGTCGACGCGCGCGTTCGCGCGCCCGTGATCCACGCGATAGAAGCGCTCGAAGAGCCGGGGGATCGCGTCCGCCGGAATGCCCGGCCCGTTGTCGCTGACCTCGACGCGCGCCGTCGAATCCTCCTGCCACACGGCGCATTTCACTTCGCCCCCCTCGCGGTTGTACTTCACCCCGTTCTCGAGGAGATTCATGATGACGCGCCGCAGCATCACACCGTCCCCCGTCACGGTCACCCCGGGCGCGATCATCCCTTCGCGCACCTGCACGCCGCGCGTCTCACCCATGATCTGCAGCGCGTCGACCGCCTCGCGCGCGACGTTCGACAAGTTCACGTCCGCCCGCTGCAGAGGCGCCGTGCCGCGGTCGAGCTGCGCCAGCAGAAGCAGGTTATCGACGATGTGCGTCATGCGCGACACCTCCTCGACCACGCTCGCCAGCAGCCGCTGGTACTCCTCCTCGGTCGCACCCTTCTCCAGGGCGAGCTCGATTTCCGTGCGCAGGTTTGCCAGCGGCGTCTTCAGCTCGTGCGACGCGTTCGCGGTGAACTCCTGCGTCTGCGAGAACGCCCCCTCGATGCGTCCGAGCATCTCGTTGAACGTCGTCGCCAGCTCGCGCAGCTCCCCCCGCGTCTCCGGCAGCGTGAGGCGCTCCGACAGGTTCGCACGCGCCAGTCGTTCCGCGCGACGGCGGATGTCCTCGACCGGGGCCAGCGCGCTGCGCACGAAGACGTAGCCGATGTACCACGAGATGAGCAGCACGATCGGGACGAAGAGCGCGAAGTAGCGCAGCAGCCGCGTGAGGCGCTCACGCACGGCCGTCTCGTCGCGTCCGTACGCCACGAGGTACGCGGCGCCGTTCGCGTCCCACGCTCGCGTGGCGCAGAACCGCCAGCGCCCCTCGCTGAAGAATCCTTCGCGCACGCGATCGTGGTCGAGAGCCGCGACCGTGCGCAGGTCGCGCGAACGGTGAAGGGGCCTTCCCTGGGCGTCGTAGACGGCAGCGAGCGCGGTCGAGGTCGACAGGTACTGGTCCGCCTCGTTCGGCTGACGGAAATAGAACTCGGCGAAGGCGCGCGACTGCTCGGCGAGCCCGCGGTCGAGGTCCGACATCAGCTCCTGGCGCGTGATGCCGTAGAGGGACGCCGCGAACGCGACAAGGATGACGGCGAAGATGGCGACGTAGAGCAGCGTCAATCGCGACTTGAGCGACCTAAGCATCCGGCTCCTTGATCACGTAGCCGACGCCGCGGACAGTGTGAATCAGCCGCGGCTTGCCCTCAACTTCGAGCTTCTTGCGCAGGTAGTTGACGAAGACGTCGACGACGTTCGACTGCCAGTCGAAGTTGTAGTCCCACACGTGCTCGGCGATGGCCGTGCGCGTGAGCACCTTGTTGGGATTGCGCAGCATGTATTCGAGGAGCGCGAACTCGCGCGGCGTGAGGCGTACTTCCTCTTTGCCGCGGCGCACTTCGCGCGTCGCCAGGTCCATCGTGAGGTCGCCCAGTTTGAGGGACGTCGCCCCGCCTTCCGAGCCGCGCCGCAGGAGCGCGCGCACGCGGGCACGGAGCTCGTCGAGCGCGAAGGGTTTCGCCAGGTAGTCGTCGGCCCCCTGGTCCAGTCCTTTGACGCGATCCTTGACCTCGCCGCGGGCGGACAGGATCAGCACGGGGGTGACGCACTTGCGGTCGCGCAGCTCCCGCAGGATCGAGAGGCCATCCTTCTTGGGGAGGAGGATGTCGAGGATGATCAGGTCGTAGTTTTCCTTCCCCGCCATGTACGACCCTTCCTCGCCGTCATAAGAAATATCGACGGCGTGCGCGTCTTCGGTCAGGGCACGCTTGATGAAGCCGCCCAGTTTTCGCTCGTCCTCGACCACCAGGATGCGCATTGGGCTTCCATTTAACTATGGGCTCGGTACAATTGCGATTGCTAGAGAGGTATTTGGACGTGCATACGCTACGAAGGGCCTACCGCTGGTGGCACGTCCGGCGCGCGGTTGTCCTGTCGGCCGCGACGCTGGGGGTGATCGGCTTGGCGGCAGCCCAGGCGCTCCGGCTTCATGAGAGTCCCGCGGTCTTTGCGGTGTCGATTCTCGTCACCGCGCAGATCGCGTGCATTCTCGGCTTTCTGCTCGCCCGGCATATGCGGCGGCAGGCGCCACGCGAATCAGCCTTTGCGGCGGTGCTCGGTGTGGCGGCGGCGGTGGTTCTGACCGTTGCGGCCCCCCTGCTGGCTCCGCGTCTTCAGGCGGCACAGGATACGCCGATCATGGTGCGCGCGGCCTTCGACGAGCCCGGGCGGCCGATTCCGGCGCTCGCGTCGAGCGCGGCGGAGCGCGTTCCGGTGGAACCGGCGGCCGTCGTGGCCCCCCAGGAGCCTCCGCCGGTGGAAATCGAGCGGACACGGCCGGCGCCGACGCCTGTCGTCCAGGAGACGGAGGACAAGGGCTCGAGCGAACGTCCCGAGTTCAACGTCTATCGGAAACTGCAGGAGGACCCGTTGCGCCTCCAGCGCGAACCGGAACGCCGCACGCACCAGGAACTGTCGCGGCCGGGATTGCCCTCGGACAGCGATCCGCTCGCGCTGCCCCCGATGCAGATAGCCGCATCTCTCTTCCTCAGCCATATCGACGGCAAGGCAGGCATGCCGGGGTTGAACGCGCCGCTCGACGAGTTGCTTGGCGAACGCACGTTCGAGAACGCCTTCGAGTTGACGGCGCAATTCCCGCTTTCGCCGCGGCAGGTGCTGCGCGTCTCCATGATCGGCCTGCGCTCGAGCGAGGAGGGGGAGCTTGAGAGCGACCTCGACTTCGGCGGCCTGTTCGTCCCCGCGGGCAGCAACTACACCTTCGACTTCCAGTGGGCGCATCTCTTTGTAGGATTCAGCCACCGACTCGCCGGCTACACACGCGAAAGCGCGTTCGACCTGGCGGTGCATGTGGGCGCGATGCTCGACCATCTCGTCGCCGAAATCGAGACGTCCGCAGGCGGGGTGCAGGCGGACGAGCGCGGCTGGGGCGCGCCTGCAGTCGGCGTGACGGTGGGTGTCTGGAGCTTCGGCCAGAGCGGATTGCTCGTCGAGGTGATGCAGAGCATCCCGATCAACATCGGCGGGCAGACACTCGCGGTGACCGATCTGCGGGTCGTCGTCCAGCAAGATCTCACCAGTGCAATCTCGTTCGTGATCGGCTACCGCTGGCTGCTGGCGTCGTTCAAGACATTCGACCACCCCGTGACCTACGCCGGATCGCGGCGGGAGTCGGTGATCGAGGCGGGCGGGCCGGTGCTGGGGCTCGACATACGATTCTGATCCCGATCCCTGTGCGGATCCCGATCGGAAGGCGCGCGCCAGTTCCAATTCCCATAAGGAACTTCTAATCGACATTTCACCCGACTCTCATCGGTTCGCGCGCTAAATGGTCATGCGTGCCGTGGACGGGCGCCCCTGAGGCCCGGGTCGGTTTTGATCCGGGTCGCCTCCGAAAAACGGGCCTGTTCAGTTCAGAGACGGGCTGCGGGAGGTCCCGGGGTCGCTCGTCCGGGCGCGTTTTAAAGCGCCACCCAGGTGCGGCCGCTCCCACGCTTCGAAAAGGTGATGGCGCCGCCAGTCTTCTGCGTGCGGACGATCGTCCCCGGCCCGACACCCTTGGCGGCCTGAAGTGCGGCCAGCGCCTCCTTCGCATCGTCGCCGATGCCCACGGAGAACGAGGCACAGAATCCCGGTCGCTCCGCCTCAAGCACGTCTATGAATCGGTCGACGTCCGCGACAGCCAGCAGCAAGTTGTCGCCTCCCGCCATGTGGATCGCGGCCCCCGCGCCTCGGGCGATGAAAGCGATGCGCGCAACGGCCTGATCGATGCCGTGCGTGAACGTCTCGAGCTCCGCAAGCTCACCCCGCAGGATCAGCGCGTCGATTTTCTCGCCGATGCTGTCGCCGTCAACGAGGACGTAGTGCTGATTGCTCATGTGTGACCCTGTTTCGATTCTACGAGACAACGACCGATTCGAGGCGCCTTCGCATGCGGCATGGACAAGCACAGGCAAATGGCAGACGATGGTCAATTGATCATGGTCAATTCTCACGGTTGGCGGTGGATGGGCGGTGCCATGTGCGCGGCGGCCGCAGCGGCGCTTCTTGCCTGGTTTCTCATCCGATCGCAGGAGCTTGGCCGCAAGCACGAGTGCATCAAGAGGCTGTCTGACATTTACCTGGGGGCGATGCACTACCGGCCCTACGGCGGCGCCACCGCGCTTCCCCCGGCAACGGGGCGGGATTTCTACGACCATCTGTGCCGGCCCGCCAAACCGGGCGGCGGCCCGATGATTGCCCCCGAAACCGCCCTCTGGCTGCTTCGCTGCCCGTACGAATCCCCGACGCAGGGTGCGCCCACCTATCGCGCCCCGGCCCGGGATCCCAATACGCTGAAGCCGACGGACGTGTTGCTCTGCGACGACCCCGCGAGCCATCCCAGCAGGTCCATTCACGTGCTCCTGGTCAGTGGCGATATTCTGGAGGCGCGCCCGGGCGACGCGCTGTACGACCGCGCGCTGCAGGCCACCGTCCCTGCGCCGTGAGCTTGATCGTCACCCTGCGGCGCTGACATCGCCCGAGACCGGGCCTGAACAGTTTGCCCCGTTCCCGGGTGAAGAGCCGCTTCGCTCGCTCGGGGCACTTCGCCTCCTCGCGGCCCTCGGCCGCGCGAGTCGAAGTGGTGGGCGCGAGAGGACTCGAACCTCCACGGGTTGCCCCACACGCCCCTCAAACGTGCGTGTCTGCCAATTCCACCACGCGCCCACGCGGTGACCGCGAATTCCAAGGCCGAGGGACCCACATTAATAGTCGCGGTGCCGATGCGAGGCAAGACTTCTCTTCAACGTGAGCGGTCCGGCCGCAGCACCCGCGCACGATTGAGATAGACGTGCCGCAGCTCTCGCGCGCCGCGCTCCGTCTCCGCAAGCACCAGTACTCGTACAATGCGGGGAGGCGCCCCCCGGACCGGCGACTCCACACATCCAAGCAGCGCCACATGTCTCCATCCCAGCGACCGTGCCGCGCATGCCGGAAACGCCGACGTCAGATCCGGCGTCGTCGAGAGAATCACCGCGGCGATCGCGTCCCGCCGCAGGCCGTTGCGCCGCACGACGGAGCGAAGCAGACGTCGCGTCGCATCCACGACGTGTGCCCGCGTGTCCGCACGAACCCCGGCCGCACCCCGAATGCCTCGGATCACGACGTCACCGCGTACACGCCGAGCAGGCGCGAGGCCGGCGCCAACCGCAACAATTCGCCCATCATCGCCGACGTCGGCCCGCCGTCCGCATCGACGTGGAAACGGTACTCCCACGGCCGGCCCACAATCGGACGCGAAACGATCGACGTGAGATTCACCCCGTGCCGCGCGAAGACGCCCAGAACGCCGCGCAGCTCGCCCGGCCGGTTCGCCGTCTCGATGACATACGAGGAACGATCCGGCGTCGACGACGGCCTGTCCTCGCGCGCGATCACGGCGAACCGGGTGCAATTCCGCGGGTCGTCCTGGATCCCCTCCGCGAGAACCGACATCCCGTAGATCGCGGCCGCATCCGCACTGGCGATTGCCGCCGCGGCGCGCAAACAGCCGTCACGCACCAGCTTCACGCTCCCGGCCGTGTCGTACGCCGCTCGCACCGACCAGCCGCGCCCGCGCAGATATCGGTCGCACTGCACCGCTGCCTGCGGATGCGCGTGAACCTCGCGTACGTCCTCCATCGCCACTCCGGGGTGCGCGATCAGGCAATGCGACACCCGCACGCGCGTCTCGCCGACGATGCTCACCTCGCGCTCCGCCAGCAGATCGAGAACCGGGTGGATCGGCCCCGCAATCGTGTTCTCGACCGGCACCACGCCGACCGCGCCGCGCTCGACGGCGTCGAACACATCGACGAACTCGCGACAAGGCCGCGTCTTCACCGCCGTACCGAAAACCTGTCGCGCCGCCCGCTCGCTGAACGCACCCGGCTCGCCCTGGTACGCAACTTCATCGGACACGCCCGTTGCAACCGGCCGCCGGATCCCCGAGTCGAGCACGCGACCGACCGCGGGCGCGATCGTCCTCACATCGTGCACCAGTTCCTCGAGCTGGCGCAGGGTCAGGCTTTGCCGGCCGTCCGACAGCGCGCGATCCGGATCGGGATGGACCTCGATGAGAAGCCCGTCGGCACCCGCCGCGACGGCCGCGCGCGCCATCGGTCCCACGTACGCTCGTACGCCCGTTCCGTGACTCGGATCGACGACCACCGGCAGGTGCGTTCGCTCACGAAGGGCGGGGATCGCGGCGAGATCGAGCGTATTGCGTGTCGCGGTCTCGAACGTGCGGATGCCGCGCTCGCAGAGGATCACGTCGGGGTTGTGAGCCAGCACGTACTCCGCCGCCTGGAGCAGCTCGTCGATCGTTGCGGACAATCCGCGCTTGAGCAGCACGGGGCGTCCCGCGCGCCCGCACTCGCGCAGCAGGTCGAAGTTCTGCATGTTCCGCGCGCCGATCTGCAGGATGTCCGCGTGCCTCGCGACGAGCTCCACCTTGTCCGGCGCCATCACCTCCGTGACGACACGAAGCCCCGTCTCCGCGCGGGCCTCGGCCAGGATGCGGAGCCCCTCCTCGCCCAGCCCCTGGAAGCTGTACGGCGACGAGCGCGGCTTGTACGCGCCGCCGCGAAGCACCGTCACGCCACAGCGCGCGAGATGTCGCGCTGTCGCGAGCAGCATCTCGCGGTTCTCGACCGCACACGGTCCCGCCATGATGACGATGCGCCCGCCGCCGAATTCGACGTCGCCCGAGCGGACAATGGTATTCTCGGGACGCGCCTCGCGGCTCGCAAGACGATACGGCAGGTCGATGGCGCGTACGCCCGCGACCCCCGGCAGGCGGTCGACAGCGTCGGCGCCGAAGCGCGGCGTGCCGAGCACGGCCAGCGCGCGGCGCGTGGGACCGTCCACGAGCACGCAGTCGTGGCCGAGTTCGCGCACGTGCGTGCGCACCTGATCGATGACGGCCGATGGAGCGTCGGAATGAAGAACGATGATCACGGGAGCACCCTCGCGGTTGGAAATGAAGAAGGAACGGAACGACTACGCGGCGAGGGAGCGGCTAAATCGGACGCGCAGCGTCGCGCGTTCTGAACCGGTGATGTTCATCCGATCAGCCATGTGAGCCGCGAAGTCTAGCGGCCGGGACCGGGCAAAGCAAGCGGGGACTACCTGTCGGCAGGCCGCTTCCCCAGCACGACGTCCCGCTCGAAGGTGACCACGCGCCCGCGCCAGCGACGGTCCACGACCAGTTTGACGCGGTCCCCGATGGCGCGCGCCCCGATCTGGGCGCTCATGTCGGGGAGCGAGCCGACCACCGTCGGGCCTACTTTCACGATGCGATCGTCCCTCCGCAGCCCGGCCTGTCGCGCTGCCAGCCCCGGAAACGTCCCCAAGAGCAGCACGCCCCGCACGTCTTGCGGCGGCGGCGACATCGAGATTCCCATGAACGGCCGCGTCGCGCGCTGCTTGCGATCGTCTTCCTCCCGCCGCTTGACCTGATCGACGAGATCGATGAAGTCCGCATGATCCTTCAGCAGCTCCGGCAGCGGACCCGGCGTCAGCAGCAACTCCGGCGACAGCAACGCGAGATCCATCGCCTTCTTCAGACGCGCGAGGGCCTCCTCCTGCTCGCCGCGTCCCGCGGCCGCCTGCGCCTCGAAGTGCATCAGCAGCGCGCGCGCGTCCCGTTGCGACTCGGCCACCTGGATCTGCCGCGTCTCCTGCTCCGCGAGATCCCACTTCTTGAGCTTCAGCAGCACGCGGACGAGCCGGAGCCGAAGCCCGATATTGCCGTTGACGAGTGTGATCGCGGTCTCCGTTTCCGTCTTCGCGGCCGCCCAGTCGCCGGACTCTTCGAGGATCTCCGAGCGGAGCGGCACCACCTGCTGTGCCTGCAGGCCCGCGCGCTCCGCCTTCTCCAGCTCCGCCAGCGCCTGCGCGTACTCCTTGAGGCGCGCGTGACTGACGGCCCTGGAGACGTAGGCGTCGAACGATGTCGGCACTGCCTCCAGCCACGCGGCGGTGACCTCGAGGACCCGCTTCGAGTCCTCGTCCTCCTGCGCGCACTGAACGGCACGGGCCCACGAGCGTGCATCCTGCGCATCGCGTGCGGCGCTGCGAAACGCCGCGTACGCCTCGTCGTGCTTGCCTCGCATCCACAAGAGGTAGGCCGCCCCCGTCCAAGCCCAGGACTTCACGTCAGGCTCTTTCGCAACGGCGGCGAGTTCGCGATACGCCTCGAGCGCAGCGTCGGACTGGCCCGAGAAGTCGAGCGCCTCCGCGCGTTCCAGCGCAGCCACCTCGAACGTCGGCAGTTCCCGGCGCGCTTCCTCGAACTCCTTCGCGGCCTCCGCCCACCGGCCAAGCCGGCCCAGCGCTCCTCCCCGCTCGAACTGGTACAGCGGCATGGACCCCTCCTGGAGGAGCCACTGCAGGTCGGTGACGGCCTCGTCGTACTTGTTGGAGATGCGCGACACGACCGAGCGCGCCCACCGGATCGCCGCAATATCGAGCCCGCCGCGGGTGACGGCTTTCTGAATGTCGTCGCGCGCGGCCGGCGCGCTGTTGCCGCGCACGCGGATGAGCGTCCTCACCGCGAGAGCCAGGGCATGCGACGGTTCCAGGAGAATCGCGTCGTCCGCCGCCTTCGAGGCCTCGCCGTCACGTGCGAGGGCCAGCGCGCAGATCGCCTGGTGCGCCAGCAGCGTCGGGCTGCGGCCGATGCGCTGCAGACCCTCCGCCGCTACCTGCGCGGCCGCTTCCAGCTCGCCCGACGACTCGAGAGCCATGAGTTGCAGGACCCAGAGCGCCTCGTCGGCCGGATCCTCGTCGATCGCCTTGCGCGCCTCGCGCGCGGCATCGGAGAACGAGCCGCCGAGAAACGCCATCAGCGCCCGGGCGCGCGCGCCCGGCTGCTGCTCGATATCTCCGCGGATGCGGTCTGCGACAGTCGCCATTGCGCGCCTCATCGGCGCGAGATCGGCGCGCTTGCGCCAAATGAAGCTGTACCCGGCCTGTTCACCCTGCTCTACGTGTCGCATCGCCCAGTGGATGCCAGCGCCGGTTCCCTGCCTTCGCTCGTATTCCTGCCAGAGGAAGAAGCCTCGAAGCAACTTTGCCTCCGCATGGCCGGGGTCGCGGCGCAGCAGCCGGTCGAGGTCGTCCGACACGCCGGAGTCGTACGATCCGCGCGTGATCGCGCGCTCGAGACGCGCGCGGGCACGCTCGAGCAGCGCCACCGGATCCTCGGGGTGCATCGTGATGGCGGCGTCCAGCCGGTCGATGCCCATCTTCAGCTGGTCGAGATAGCTCGTCCGGTCCTTCCGCGCGGCCCGCGCCTTCGCGAGGATCTCGCGCGCCTCGACAAGCGGCGATTTCGTTCCGACAGTCCCCGGACCCGGAGTGACCGCCGGTCCGGCGGAACCCGCCACCGGCCAGAATTTCCAGGCCGCCAGACCGATGAGCACCGCAGCAGCTGCCGCCGTCGCGATCCAGAGGATTCCTCGACCCCCTGTCTTCGCGGTCACCGGCTCGCCGTCGAGGAAGCGGCGCAGGTCCTCCGCCAGGTCGCCCGCCGAGGCGTATCGTTTCGCCGGCTCGCGCGCCATCGCCTTCAGGACGATCGCTTCGAGCGGCGGCGGAATGCGGTTTTCCACTTTGCGCGGAGGAGGCGGCCGTTCCGCGATCACCTTGCGCACCACATCTTCGTCCGTCGCCCCGCGATAGGGCGGCTCTCCCGTCGCCAGTTCGTAGAGCGTCGCTCCAAGTCCGTAGACATCGATGCGCTCGTCCGCCTCGATCGAGCCGCGCGCCACTTCCGGCGGCATGTAGGCGGGCGTGCCCACCACGTCACGGCCGTCGACCGCAACGCGCGGCGCGAGGCCGAAATCGGAGACGCGGATGTGGCGTTCGTCGTCGAGCAGCAGGTTTCCGGGTTTGATGTCGCGATGAAGGATCCCCTGCGCGTGCGCCTGGTGGACCGCCGTGGCCGCTTCCCGGATCAGGCGCGCCGCTTCCTGCGGACTGACGCCCGTGTTCGAGAGGGGCACGCCGCGTACGTATTCCGTCGCGATGTAGTCCACGTGTCCCGCGGAGCCGGAATCGAGGACGGCGATCACGTTTGGGTGCGAGAGGGCCGTCGCGTCCTGCGCCGCGCCCAGGATGCGTGCGCGGTCCTCCACGTCGACGCGGGAGAGGAGTTTCAGCGCGATCTCACGCTGCCCGTTCGTGTCGTACGCGAGCCAGACGTCCGCGAGGCGTCCGGAGCCGAGGGGGGTGATTCGAACGTAACGCCCGACCTGGTTCGACGGGTCCGCCGCCGCGGCGGCAAGCACCGCGGGGTCGACCGCGCTCGCGCGGAAATTGTGCGCGTTGTCGGCCATTCAGTAAAATGATTATATGACTCGCAAGCTGCTCATCGCGAATGAATGGGTGGACGCGCGCGACACGATAGTCGTGCGCAACCCGTACTCCGGTGAGATCGTCGGTGAAGTCGCGAAGGCCGGGCCGGACGAGGCGGAGCGTGCCCTCGCGGCGGCGACGCGGGCGTTCGAGGAGACGCGGCGGCTAACGTCGGCGAAACGGGCGGAGCTGCTCGCGCGCACCGTCGCGGGCCTCGTCCGACGCAAGGACGAGATCGCCCGAACGATCACGCTCGAATCCGGCAAGCCCATCCGGCTCGCGCGCAGCGAGGTCGATCGCGCCACGCACACGTTCACGATCGCGCAGGAGGAATCGCGCCGCATCGGCGGCGAGGTGCTTCCGCTCGACCTGACCGCCGCGACGGAGGGGCGGCTCGGAATCACGCGCCGCTTCCCGCTCGGGCCGGTCCTGGCGATCACGCCCTTCAACTTCCCGCTCAACCTCGTCGCCCACAAGATCGCCCCCGCGATGGCGGTCGGAAACACGATCCTGCACAAGCCGGCGAGCGCGACTCCGCTGACGGCGCTGCTCCTCGGCGAGATCCTGCTCGAGGCGGGGATGCCCCCCGGCATGGTGAACATCGTGCCGATGGGCAACGACCTGGCCGACCGGCTCGTGGCCGACGAGCGGTTCAAGCTCGTGACGTTTACCGGCAGCCCCGCAGTCGGATGGGAGCTCAAGCGCAAGGCGGGCAAGAAGCGCGTCACGTTGGAACTCGGCGGGAACGCGGCGGCCGTCGTGCATGACGACGCGGATCTGGATCTCGCACTCGACCGCACGGTCAACGGCGCCTTCGCGTTCTCGGGCCAGGTCTGCATCAAGGTGCAGCGCGTTTACATCCAGGAACGCGTGTACGATGCGTTCGCCGCGCGATTCGTCGAACGCGCGAAGAAGCTCGTCGCCGGCGATCCGCTCGACGAGAAGGCCGACTTCGGGCCGCTGATCGACGAGGCGTCCGCGCGGCGGGTCGAGGCGTGGGTGGAGGAGGCCGTGCGAGCGGGCGCGCGTGTACTGTGCGGCGGGCGCCGCGACGGTCGCTTCTACGCGCCGACGGTACTCGAAAACGTCGGACGCGACACGAAAGTGCATGCCTGCGAGATCTTCGGACCGGTCGTCAATCTCTACGCGTACGGCGACTTCCGCGATGCGCTGCGCGAGGTTAACGCCTCCCCCTACGGCCTGCAGGCGGGGATCTTCACGCGCGATCTTCAGCGCGTCTTCGACGCGTTCGGGACGCTCGACGTCGGCGGGGTCATCGTGAACGACTCGCCGAACTTTCGGGTCGACACCATGCCCTACGGCGGCGTGAAGGACTCCGGCTTCGGCCGTGAAGGGGTGAAGTACGCGATCGAGGAGATGTCGGAGCTGCGACTGCTGGCCCTTAATTTGCGCTCGTAATCGCTCCGTCGAACGCGGAAAGTGGAAATACTTCCGGCCCTCCGATTGTCTAAGGCATAGATGATCACGAACTGCGTCGTCCGGCCCTCCTTTGCCCAGCTTGCTTTCCCGCTTATCAAGGAGCTCACCGGATCCGCGATCGCGCTCACACGCGACGCGTCCGCCGCCGAGGATCTCGTCCAGGAGACGATGTTCAAGGCGTTCCGCGCCTACGGCCAGTTCGCACCGGGTACGAACTTCCGCGCGTGGATCCAGCGCATCCTCCACAACACGTTCATCTCCGACTTCCGCCGCCGGCGCGACCGCAACGAGCAACCGCTGCCGGACACTCACGACGCGGAACAGCCCGCGAGCGCACCCGCGCTGACTTCGGCCAACTTGGACGCCATCTGCGAGCGCCTCGACGACCGCCTGAAGCACGCGCTGGCGCGCCTGAAGCCGGTATTTCGCGAAGTATTCGTCCGGTCGGCCTTCGACGACTCCACGAGCGAGGAGATCGCGGAGGAGCTCAAGCTCCCCGTCGGCACGGTCATGTCGCGCATGCACCGCGCGCGCGAATTCCTTCGTCACGAGCTGGAACAGAATTAAGGCTGCTGTTCCTATAATTCTCCCATGCCGGACGACGGTTCGGACCTGCAGCAGAGTCTGACGGATCTACTCGCCTCCGAGGGAATCGACGAGGCGCGTCTGCGCGAACTCCTCGCGTTCTTCGATCCGATCGACCTCGCCGAATTCCTCGAGGACGTCGATCTCAACGACCGCGTGCGGCTCTTTTGCGTCCTCGATCCCGAGCGGGGCGCGCGCGTGCTCGAGGCGCTCCCCCACGATCCGCGCGTCCAGCTGGTCGACGCCATCGGCGAGGAAAAGTTGTCCGCCGTCGTGGATCACATGTCGCCGGACACCGTGGCCGACGTCATCGATCATCTGCCGGCGCATCGCGAGAAGTCGCTGATGGAGAAGATCGACAGCGGGCATCGCGACGAGATCGAAGCGCTGCGCAAGTACCCGGCCCGATCCGCGGGCGGCTTGATGACGACGAATTTCGTGTGTGTCCCCGAGAACTTCACGGCCGCCGAGGTGCTGAAGGCGCTCCAAGGTGCTGTCAATGCGGAGACCATCGAGTACATCTACGTTGTCGACAGCGGCGAGCGGCTCGTCGGAGTCTGCTCCATCCGTGCGATCCTCCGCGCGGCCGTCGAGGCACGCGTGGCGGATCTCATGCACCGCGACGTGCAGTTCGTCGGCGCGACGGTCGACCAGGAGGAAGTCGCCCAGATCGTTCAGAAGTACACCTTGAAGGCGATCCCCGTCGTCGACAACTTCATGAAGCTGATCGGCGTCGTCACCCAGGCGCGAATCCTGGAGGTCATCCACCAGGAGGCGGGCGAAGACATCATGAAGCTGGCCGGCGCGGGAGACCTCGATCCCGTACATGCCACCGTTCTCAAGCGCGTGCGGCTACGACTGCCATGGCTGGTCGCCGCGATGACCATTGAGCTGGGGCTGGCGTGGGTGATGAGCTTCTACGACTCGACTCTGGCGGCGAACGTGTTGACGTACTTCATCCCGATCATCATGGCGATGGGGGGAAACGTCGGGCTGCAGTCGTCGACCAGCATCGTGCGCGGCCTGGCGACGGGCTCGATCGGCGGCGGACGCGTCCTCCGCGTGCTGAGCGCCGAGGCCTCGACCGGCGTGGTGATCGGGCTGATCTGCGGGACGTGCACCGGCCTCATGGCGCTGTTGATGTCGATGAGGGGGGCCAAGGCGCTGCAGCTCACGCTCATCGTGTCCGGCTCCATGCTGACGAGCATCACGATCGCCGCGGTTGTCGGCACGCTCATCCCATTCGCGCTGCACAAGATGAAGCGCGATCCCGCGATTGCGAGCGGCCCCTTCATCACCGCGTTCAACGACATGTTGAACGTGACGATCTACCTGACGCTGGCAACGCTGTTCATCTCGCGCTGAGGGGGGCCGGCCGCGCCATCCGGTCCTACGTCCGCTTCCGTCGGGGCTTGCGGCCGAATTCCTCAGTCGCAGCGACGAATCGCGACGCGGCCTGCGGACACGACGCGAAGTGGAGATGCACGTACGAAGCGTGCAAGCTCGCGCTCCGATGCCCTTCCGCACGCTTCTCGTCCCGCCCCGGCCGGCTGACCTTCCAGATGGCAGCCTCGCCCCCCTCGCCGCTCCACGAGGAGTAGTGAAATTCCTGGCCCCGGACCGATTCACCCGGGGACACGAGAAAGCTGCCCTTGTCCGCGACCGCCGACACGTATCCGAAATTCTGCAGCGTGGGCTCCATCCGTACCTCGCCGGGGATGGCGCCCACCATCTCCCACGCTCGCACGCCGCTGCCGACGAAGTTGGTCGCCAGGTACATGAGGCCGCCGCACTCGGCATACGTCGGCATGCCGCTCTTGACCGCCTTCCGGATCGCGTCGCGCATCGAGCGGTTCGCCTCCAGCTTCGGCGCGTGATTCTCCGGGAATCCGCCGCCGAGATAGAGGCCGCCCGTCCCCTTCGGGAGCGCATTGTCCGTGAGCGGGCTGAAGAAGACGAGTTCCGCTCCACCCGCGCGCAGCGCTTCGAGATTATCCTCGTAATAGAAGTGGAAGGCCGCGTCACGAGCGACGGCGATCTTCGCACGCCGCTTCTTGGGCTTCGGGCGGGGCGTACCCTCCGGAGCGACGGGGCGGCCTGCCGCCAGCAGCGCATCAAGATCGACGCACTGTTCGACATGCGCCGCAAGGCTCGGCAGCAGCTGCTCGAGTCGCGGCGCATCGACGCTCACGAGTCCCAGTCGACGCTCGGGAATCTCCAGCGAGCCGTCGGCCGGGAGCCAGCCGAGAACGCGCACTTTGGAGGGCGACGATTCGACAGCGCGCCGCAGCAAGTCATAGTGGCGCGGTCCGGCCAGCCGGTTGAAGATCACGCCCGCCACCGGCGCGCGACCGAACGAGGCGAATCCGTGGACAATCGCCGCCGCGGACTCCCCCATCGCCCCGCCGTCCAGCACCAGCACGACCGGCGCGCCCACCCGCGCGGCGATCGCCGCCGTGCTCACATCGCTCCCCGCGACCGACGATCCATCGAAGAGCCCCATCATGCCCTCGAGGATGCAGACGTCGGCATCCTTTGAGCGCGACGCGAACGCCGCCGCGATCGCCTCGCCCGACATGAGCCAGAAATCGAGGTTGATCGAGGGGCGGCCCGCTGCGACCGCGTGGTATCCGGTGTCGAGAAAATCCGGCCCCGCCTTGAACGGCTGCACGCGGTGTCCGCGCTTGCGCAGCGCCGCGATGAGCGCGCAGGTGACGGTCGTCTTTCCCGCACCGCTCTGAGGCGACGCGATGGCAAATGAGATGGGGGCGCTTTTCACGCGCTGAAGATTAGCACATCAATGGGTTTGTGGCGATGTCCTGCCCGGGCTCAAAACCTTACGGCGATCCAGATTTTCCCGTCAAGGCGATGGCCGCATCCGTGGGCGTGAACATGGCCCTTCACGTAATACCACTGGCCGCCGTGATGATAGTGGCCGCAGTGCGCGCTGTGAACGTGCGCCGCGCCGATCTTCACCGCGCCGGCCAGAACCCACGCCCCCTCGTGAAAATGATGGCCGCATCCGTGGCCATGGTGATGCTCGTGCATCACGTACCAGCGCCCGTTGTGCCAGTAGTGGCCGCACTGCGCGTCGTGAATGTGCCCGTGCTGGATGACGACGATCTTGCCATCCGGATCCGGACAGTGATCCACGTCGTACACGACGACGCGATCGGGACCCGGGCTGTGCTCCCGAACCCGCACTCTGCAGCCCGCCGACGCGAGCCCCAGGACGGCGGCCGCGCACAGCACGATTCTCATGGTAGCCTCCCTTGCTCTACAGGCATGAAACCCGCCACGCTCGCGGGTGTTACGGAGAGCGATCAGGATCCCCGGATGAAACCATTCGAACTTCCCGGGGATAGTTTTCGCTTGAATCACAGGCGCGGAACACTAAGTTCTATTTCCTTGATATGACCGACATCGCTGGACGCTCAACCTGGATCAACGGACGCGGCTGGGATCTGCGCTGGCTGATCGGAAGCGCGTGCGTCGTCCCGATCGTCCTCGTGGCGATCTGGGCGGGCGTTTCCGAGCGCATGCTCGACCTCGGCGTGACCGCGCTTGTCGGCGCCCCACATCTCTGGTCAACCTACCTGGCCACGTATGCCGACCCGCGTTTCCGTGGGTCGCATCGCTGGATCCTCGCCCTCGCCACGGTGCTCGTTCCTGCGTTCGTGATCACGATGACCGTCGTGCATTTCCAGCTGCTGCTGAGCGTCTTCATATTCGCCGCGTCCGTGCACGTGCTGCAGCAGAATGCGTACCTGACGGATGTCTATCGCCGTCGGTCTGCCGTTGCGGAGCCGGGCTGGTCGCGCTTCATCGACTACGGCACCCTGGGCCTCTCGATCTATCCGATCGCCTGCTACAAGCTCGTGCATGGCAGCTTCCAGCTTGGCGACGTCGTCATTCTCATCCCCGCATTCGCGAAGCACGACGTCACGTGGCAGCTCGTCTCTCTGTCATTCGCCGTATTCGTCGTGGCATGGCTCGCCAAGACGGTCGCCGAGGCGCGACGCGGCGTGCTCAATGTGCCCAAGACGGTGCTCATCGCGACCACGACGATCATCGCCTTCTTCGTACCCATGGCCGCGGCGGGATCGCGTCTCGCCCTCGCGTTCCAGTCGGTCAACATGTGGCACTCGATCCAGTATCTGGGAATCGTGTGGTTCATCCTCAAGGTGCGCAAGGAGCGCGGACTGATCGACAACCGGTTCGTCGCGTCGATCAGCGGAGCGGGCTCCGCCAGGCGCTTCTACGGATTCTGCTTCCTGCTGTCGCTGGCGCTGCTCGCGCTCGTGGCGTGCCTGGTGTACATCGATCCGCTGCGCCTGAAGCCGGAACAGTACTACTACATGAGCGTGCTCTCCGCGCTGCTCATCCACTATGTGCTCGACGGCTACTTCTTCGCCGTATCGAACCGGGCCGCGGCGAGCTTCGAGTCGATCCCCTTCGCGGCACCGGCGACCGCGTGATAAGATCGCGCGCCATGCGTCTCCTTCCTGTGCCCCTGTTGATGCTCCTGGCGGCCTGCGCCGGCGGATCCGAGCCGCTCCCAAACGAGCGCTCGGAGTGGCAGTACCGCGCAAACACCGGCTATGTCAATGTCCGGACCATGGAGCAGAAGTCACCGCAGGAGCTGCTCGACCACGCATCGACCCTGCAGCAGGCGAAGCGCCCCGTCCAGGCGGCGATGATCTTCAACGTCCTCGCGCATACGGCGCCGGACCCGTCGACGCGCGCGGGGGCACTGTGGGGGCTCGCCACCGCCGCCGGAAACGCGGGCGCGTGGCGCACGGCGTTCAACGCGTTCGACACGTTCCAGAGCCGCTTCCCGGACGACGACCTCGCGACGCGCGCGAAGCTCATGATGATGGAGTGCGCGCTCGAGCTGGGCCGTGCCGGCGAGAAAGAGAGCGTCCTCGGCATCCCGATGTACACGAGCTCGAAGGCCGGCATTGAGCTGCTGCAGAACACCTTGAACCGCTTCCCGCGAGAGGACTTTTCGGACGATTACTGCTACAAGCTGGCCGAATTCCACCACGAGCGCGGCGAGGCGGACCTCGCGGAGGCCCAGCTCAACACGATTCTCACGGACCCCGCGTACCAGCGGTCGAATTCCGCCCCACGCGCGCTGCTCTTCCTCGGGCAGATCGGTTTGGAGCGTTACGCCGGCGTCTGGTACGACCACAAGATGATCGCCGACGCGAAGCGCGCCTACGAGCGGTTCCTCAGCGACTACCAGCAGTTCGCGGACGAACCCGCGAAAGCCGCCGAGTACGGCATCCGTGATTTCCCCAAGATGATCGTCGTCGCGCGCGCTGGCATTCGCACCTGCGAGGAGGCGCTCGCGGAACGCGAGCTTACGGTCGCCGAGTATTACGCCGACCGCGACCGTCCGGAGGCCGCGAAGCTGCATCTCGGGATCGTCCTCAAGACGTATCCCGAGACGAGAGCGGCGCAACGCGCGCAGAAACGACTGCAGGATTTCCCGTGAGGCTGATCACGCTGTCCGCCCTCGCGTTCCTCGCCGCGTGCGGATACTCCGTCGGCCCCGACGCGCTCTACGCTCACCGCTCGATCGCGATCGCCGTCGCGGACAACACGACGGAACGCCGCACGCACGAATTCGATTTCACGAGGGCGGTGATCCGCCAGCTCCAGGCGTCCGGCATCACGGTGAATGCGTCAGACGCCGGCGCGCGACTCGAGATGACCATCATCGACATCCGTCAGCCCGCCCTCGTCGAAAGCCAGCTCGACGCGGTCACCGTCGGCTCTGTCGGCTTCCGGATCCGCGTCCGGCTCGTCGATGTGGGCTCGGGAAAGGAGCTGCGAACCGAGGAGCACGAGGAGCACGCCGCCTTCACTTCCGCACGTGGAGAAACGGTCGATACCGCGCGGCGTCAGGTCTTCGACAGGCTTGCCCGCTGGACCGCCACTACCCTGGAAAAGGACTGGTAGCGTACATGCCGAAATCCCGAACCCTTCCGTGGAGCCGTCCGTTTTTGGGCAATCGATCCAAAAAGGATGGATTTGGCGGCTAGAATGCGTTAGGAAAACGGACCCCATGTTCGACGACGAAGACGATCCGAAATCGAAAGAGGACCCGCGTCCGCCCAAAGGGCGCCCGCGTAGCGTCTTCCTCCTCCTCGTCGTCGCATTCGTGATCGTCATGGCCCTCGGGTACGCGGGAACGCTGAAGCTCGGCGACGCGGCCGTGGAGGTCTCGATGGAGGAGTATCTCCAGGCGAAGAAGGACGGCTTCATCAAGGAAGTTTGGATCGAGGGGGACGTCTCGCTCACCGCCGAGACGACCACCGGCTACCAGCGCGGCGACAAGCCGTACAAGCGGCTGACCGTGAAGCTGCCGGAGGTCGTCACGCGGGACGACGCCGCGTACAACCGGCTGACGGCGGGGCTCGACGTCAAGAAGATCCACTACGATCGCCCCAGCATCTGGGTGGCGATTCTTGTCCAGAGTATTCCGTGGATCCTCATCATCGTCCTCGCGTGGTGGCTCTTCATCCGGCAGATCCGCGCCAGCGGAGGCCCGGGCAACGTCCTCTCGTTCGGAAAAAGTCGCGCGAAGTTCGTCACGCAGGACAAGATCCGGGTCACGTTCGACGACGTGGCCGGCGTCGACGAAGCCAAGGAGGAAGTGCGCGAGATCATCGAATTCCTCAAGGACCCCTCGAAGTTCCAGCGCCTCGGCGGCCGCATCCCGCGCGGAGTCCTGCTCGTAGGCCCGCCAGGCACCGGCAAGACCCTCCTCGCGAAAGCGATGGCGGGCGAGGCGGGCGTCCGCTTCATGTCGATCACCGGCAGCGACTTCGTCGAAATGTTCGTCGGCGTGGGCGCCGCCCGCGTGCGCGATCTCTTCAACACGGCGAAGGAGAAGTCGCCCTGCATCGTCTGCATCGACGAGATCGACGCCGTCGGCCGCCGCCGCGGCACCGGCCTCGGAGGCGGACACGACGAGCGCGAGCAGACGCTCAACCAGATCCTTGCCGAGATGGACGGCTTCGACACCGACGAGGGCGTTATCGTCGTCGCGGCCACGAACCGGCCGGACGTGCTCGACCCGGCGTTGCTGCGTCCGGGGCGCTTCGACCGCGAAGTCTACATCGACCCGCCCGACGTAAACGGCCGCGAGGCCATCCTCAAGATCCACGCGAAGAAAATCAAGCTCGCACGCGACGTCGATCTGCGCGTGATCGCGCAGGCGACCCCGATGCTCTCCGGCGCGGACCTCGCGAACATCATCAACGAAGGGGCGATCGTCGCCACGATGAAGCGCTCCGATGCCGTGTCGCAGGCCGACCTCCTCGAGGCGCGCGACAAGGTGATCTTCGGACGCCAGAAGAAGTCGCGCGCGATGGAAGAGAAGGAGCGGTTGATTACCGCCTACCACGAGAGCGGGCACACGCTCGTGGCCGCGAAGCTCCTCGCCGACGTCTTCCCGCTCCACAAGGTCACGATCGTCCCGCGCGGCCGCGCCCTCGGCATGACGATGGCGTTCCCCAACAAGGACATGTACCACCTGCCGAAGGAGCAGTGCCTCCGCCAGCTGGCGATGGGATTCGGCGGACGCGTCGCCGAGCAGATCATGTTCAAGGATCAGTCCGCCGGGGCGGCCGACGACATCAAGAAGGCCACGGACCTCGCGCGGCGCATGGTCTGCGAGTGGGGGATGAGCGAGAAGCTCGGCCCCGTCAACTACTCCGAGGACGAGGAGCACTTCTTCCTGGGCCGCGAGATCGCCCGCACGAACCGCATTTCCGAGGAAACGCAGAAGGTGATCGATTCCGAGGTGCGCGCTCTCCTCGAGAACGCAGAGAAGCAGGCGACCGAGATCATCGCCGCCAACCGCGACGGACTCGAGAGCATCGGGAAGGCGCTCCTCAAGCACGAGACCCTCAGCGGCTCCGAGGTCATGAAGATTCTCGCGGGCGAGGACATCGACGCCCTCAAGGAGCGAGAGCGCGCCGCGGCCGCGCGCGACGACGAACAGCGCCGCGCCGCCGAGGATCCGCAGCGCCGGCCGAACGTGGAACCCGGCTGGAAACCCAAGTCGCTCCCCGGACCCCAACAGGCATAGCAAGATCGGATCGAGCCCGTTAGCATGGCGTCTCGATGAAGCTCCGGCTGGCACTCGTGGGGGTGGTCGCCGTGATCGCCGTCGGGATCGCGATCGGCCGCACGACGATTCGGCGGCGCGATCAGCAGCGCGTCGCGGACGAACAGAGGCGGCAGGCGCGCGCTGAGCTGGCCCTGATGTGGCAGGGCGTGGTCGCGGTACGAGAGGTGATGCGCGACGCGTCGCTGACCCCCGAGGTCGTTCGCGAACGACTCGAGCGCCCCATCGCGAC
This sequence comes from uncultured Planctomycetales bacterium, assembly GCA_964468745.1. Classification (GTDB taxonomy): domain Bacteria; phylum Planctomycetota; class MHYJ01; order MHYJ01; family JACPRB01; genus JACPRB01. The sequence goes on from CAYXVY010000153.1 coordinate 39,076, forward strand.
CCTGGAGGCATTCCTGAAGGACCATCCCGACCTCGCCGACATGACCGCGCTTGTGTACCGGGCGCGAGCGGTCGTCGGCGCCGTCGCGGAATCTGGCGACAATCGCCCGCTGGACGCCATCGGGCTCGTGGCTCCGCCCCGTATCGCCGGCGAGATCGAAGACCTTCCCGACCAATGGCCGCACTACGCGCCAGCGCTGCGCGACCGCGCGCGGGCCCGCATCGCGAATGGCGATCACCGGCGGGCGATCGACGACCTCGACCAACTCGTGCGCCTCTGGCCCGCCGATTTTGTGGAGTGGGGGGAACGAGCCCAGGCCCGGCTCGCCGTGAACGATTTGAAAGGCTGCATCGAGGACGCGACGCGCACCATCGAACGGGATCCCGCGCGGAGCGGCATCTGGCTCATCCGGGGCAGCGCCCGATTCGCGCTGGGCGAATTCGCAGGCGCGCGAGATGACGCCACGCACGCTCTTCAACTCGATGGCGTGTCCCGTCCGATCCTCCTTCTGCGGGGCCGAGCGCAGCTGAAGCTCAACGACTCCGCCGGCGCTGAAAAGGACGGCGATCAGCTCCTGGCCCTCCGCGCCGACGACGTCGAATCTCTCATCTTCAGCGGTCACGCGCGGCTTCCGCGCGATCCAAAGGCAGCCGCCGAACGATTCGAGGGGGCGATGAAGGCCGATCCGAAGTCGGCGGAGGCCGTCTGCGGGCGGGGCATCGCGAAGCTCGCGCTCAGCGACTTGGACGGTGCGCTCGCCGACCTCACGAAGGCGATCGATCTCAGCGCCGCGTGCGATCTCGCGCTTTACCATCGCGCGTGCCTGCGGATGCAGCGCGACAATCCGTTTGGCGCAATCGACGATCTCACGCGCGCCATTCGCGCGCTGCAGCAGGGTCTGCCCGGCGTTACGGGTTACATCCCGCTGCACGAGCTCTATCGACAGCGTGCCATCGCCCGCACCGGGGCAGACGACCCGCAGGGGGGGGTCAACGATCTCGCCGAAGCGCTGCGGATTGCGCCCGGCAATATGGACTGCCTGATGACGCGGGCTGACATCCGATTCAAGACGCAGGATTACTACGGCGCGTTCGAAGATGCAAATCAAGCCATTGCGGGACACCCGAAGGCCGGACCCACCTACGCTGTGCGCGCCGCCGTCCAGGAAGCCCTGGCCGACCGAGAACCGGCTCGCCGCGCGGAGCTGCTGCGCGCCGCCGAGGCGGACTACGCGAAGGCGCTGGAACTCCTCGACCCCAAGAGCCCGATCCGAGGCGCGACGACGCGCTTTCTCGACAGGGTACGCGCCAAGCTGGAGCAACTTCCGCCAAAGTGATGAGCTCCTCGTTTCGCATGCCGATCCCGGGTGGCGTGCTGGACTTTTCGCGACCGCTCGTCATGGGCGTACTCAACGTGACGCCGGACAGTTTCTCCGACGGCGGGCGCTGGCTCGATCACCGGACCGCCGTGGCACACGCCGTCACGATGGTGGAGGCGGGCGCGGACGTCATCGACGTGGGGGGCGAATCCACGCGACCCGGCGCCCTGCCGGTCGACGCGCGCGAGGAGACCCGACGCATCGCGCCTGTCGTGCGCGCGCTCGCGCGGCGAAAGATCATCGTCTCGATCGACACCTCCAAGCCGGCCGTCGCGCAGGCGGCCTTCGACGCGGGCGCGAAGATCCTGAATGACGTCACCGCGCTCGGCGACCCCGCCATGGCGCAGGTCGCCCGTCGAGCACGCGCGGCCGTCATCCTGATGCACATGCAGGGCGCGCCGCGCACGATGCAATCGGACCCCCGCTACGGCGACGTGGTTCGCGAAGTCCGTACGTGGCTGCGCCGCGCCGTCGATCGCGCCGTTCGCGCGGGGATTCCGCGTCAACGTATCATCGTGGATCCAGGGATCGGATTCGGCAAGACGGCCGAACACAACGTCGAGATCCTGCGTCGCCTCACCGAATTCGCAACGCTCCGCCGGCCGATCGCGATCGGCACGTCGCGCAAGCGCTTCATCGGACACTTCCTGGGTCGCGACGTGAACGGACGGCTTCACGGAACGTCCGCCACCGTAGCTGCCGCCGTGCTGCGGGGCGCTCATCTCATCCGCGTGCACGACGTCGCGGCGATGGTCGATGTCGTTCGCATGGCGCATATCCTTCGCTGACCCTCTACCTTTCGCGCCTGCCGATCGCATCGCAACGGCGCAGGAGGGGTCGTCACGCTCGAAAATTGGTCTCGGCGTCACTTTCCCTCAAGTGTTAGAATCGACCCGACATGCTCGAGGAATTGCTCAAGAACCCGAAGTCGCTCGCTGAAATCGCAATCCTCGCGTGCGTGTACTTCGCGGTTCTCGCGTCGATCCGCGGCACGCGCGGTGCCGCCGTTCTCAAAGGCGCCGTCTTCCTCGCGGTAGTCGCGTTCATCGGCATGATGTGGATCGCCAACGTCATCGGATTTCCGCACATCAAGCTTCTTCTCCAAGGCGTACTCGCCGGCTCGTTCATCGCATTGATCGTGGTCTTCGCGCCCGAGATGAGGCGCGGCCTGCTGCGCCTCGCGCAAGCTCCGTTCGTGGCCCCCTTCTTCCACGCCCCGTCGCTCAAGATCGTCGACGACCTGGTGAACGCGTGCGTCAAGCTGTCGAAGAACCGCATCGGCGCCTTGATCGCGATCGAACGCGAAGTGGGCCTCGCCGAGTACATCGAGAACGGCCAGCGGCTCGATGCGCAGGTCAGCTCCGACCTCCTCGAGGCGATCTTCTACCCCGGCAATCCGCTGCATGACGGAGCGATGATCATCCAGCATGATCGCGTCGCCGCCGCCGCGTGCCTCTTTCCGCTGTCCGAGGATCCGAACCTCTCGCGCACGATGGGCACGCGCCACCGCGCAGCGATCGGGCTCTCGGAGGAGACCGACGCGGTCGTGATCGTCGTTTCCGAGGAGACGGGGAAGATATCCGTCTGCACCGGAGGCAAGCTGCGCGGCGAACTCACGCGCGAATCGCTGGACCAGGCGTTGCGGGAACTTTACTCGCGGAGCGGGCGTGCCACGCTTGCCTTCCGTCACGCCGCGGCACCGGGAACGCCTCCATCGCCCTCCGCCACGCCGTCGGGCAACGGCAACTCCGCGGAGCACGCGGCCTCCGAGCCGCGGCAGGAGAAGGAGGGGGAGCCCGGCCGGCACACCCGCAAGAGGAAGAAGTCATGACCTGGCTGCGCGAGTACCTCGGCACGATCGCGATGGCGCTCCTGCTCGCCGTTCTGACGTGGGTCTGGCTCTACTCTGAATCCACGGTTTCGAGGCCCCTCGACTTCGAACTCAAGCCGCAGATCTCAATCGAGCTCGCGGACATCAAGTACGAAATCCGCATGGACCGCGGACAGACCGTCCCCGTGGTTGATGGCCGCATCCGCGTCGAGATCTCCGGCCCGCGCTTGATCGTAGACAGCCAACGGTCGGCGTTTCCATGCGCGCCCCGCATCGACGATTCCGATTTCAGCGCGAACCAAGGCGCCGTCCCCGTGCGGCTCAAGATCGAGGACTTCCCCATTCCACCGACGGTCACAATCAAGCAGCTGCCGACGCTCGTCATACACTACGTGAAATACATTGAGAAGAACGTGGCCATCGCCGCTTCGCCGTCCGACGTCGAGGGCGACCTGCCCGCGGGCTATCGCGTCACGGCCGTGCGAGCACGCCCGGCCACTGTCGCGCTGCGCGTACCCGCAAATCTCCTCGAGAGCTTCCCGACCGCGCTGCCGATCGAACGCGTGCGCACGGCCGGCCGCACATCGTCCTTTGAAGCCGGCGGCTCGCTCCAGCTCCCGACCGGCGTCCGCGAGACGCAAGGATTCGTACTGGATGTGACGATCGAAAAGGTCCCCGTCCTTTGGACGGTCGGCGGGGTCGAGCTCAGTATCGCGGGGCGCGACGAAGTCGTACGCCGCCTCAAGCTGCGCGGGCCGCGGGCGATTCAAGTCACGCTGCAGGGTCCCGCGGAACTCGAGAAAAACGTGACCGCAGCCGATCTGTTCGCGTATGTACGGGTGCGTCCGGACCAGGACCTGAAAATCAGTCCGATTGCACTCACGGAATTCGGTTGCGAGATCGTGAACCCGCGATTCCGCGAGTCGGTACAGGTCGTCACCGTGATGTCCGACGTGGAACCCAAGAATCGTCAGGCTGAAGTGGACGTGCTTCCGGAGAAATGACATGGCGCTGTTCGGCACCGACGGTATTCGCGCGCGCGCGGGCGAAGGCCCTCTTTCCTCCGACGGTCTAAGGCGCCTCGGGATCGCCCTCGGGCGCCTCCTGCGTTCCCAGTCGCGCATCTTCGGAAACCCGGACGAACGGCGCGGCGCCGTGCTCATCGGCCGCGATACGCGCGCGTCCGGCGAATCGATCGAGGCGCAGCTCACGAGCGGCATCATGCAGTTCGGCAGCGAGGTGTGGACGGCAGGCGTGCTCCCGACTCCCGGCATCGCGTATCTCACACGCGCGTGGTCCTGCGTCCTCGGAATCGTCGTCTCCGCGTCTCACAACCCGGCCGAGGACAACGGCATCAAG
>CAYXVY010000154.1:0-3917 GCA_964468745.1 uncultured Planctomycetales bacterium
TCAGCGTCTGGCTGCACATGATGCGCGTCTTCATGACGGGCGCCTACAAGCCACCCCGTGAATTCAATTGGGGCGTCGGCGTGATTCTGCTCGTGCTGACGCTGCTTCTCTCGTTCACCGGCTATCTCCTGCCGTGGGACCAGCTCGCGATGTGGGCGGTCACCGTCGGCACGAACATGGCTCGAGCTACGCCCGTGATGGGCCACGAGGGCCCCGGCGCGGCCGCGGTGATACTGCCGAACGAGGGGGGCAATATCGCGGTCATCCATCAGGCAAGCGACGTGCGATTCGGACTGCTTGGCGGCCGGTTCGTCGGTGCGCCGACGATCCTGCGTTTCTACGTGCTGCATTGCGTTGGCTTCCCGCTTGTCGTCGCGTTCCTGATCGCGCTGCACTTCTGGCGGGTACGCAAGGACGGAGGAATCTCGGGCCCCCTCTAGCGCATGGAAAACCTGAAGGAAGCGATCAACAACCTCTTCAACCCCGTGGTCTACACGATGCTGGGGATGGGGTTGTTTGTCCTTTCGCTCTGGGCCTACCGAATCTGGACGCGGCCGATCGTTGCCGCTTCGATTCTTGGAGTCAGCGTTCTTATCTTCGGCGTCTCGGTGCTCGACCCGAACTTCAGGCTGATCGTGACGAAGCCGGACAACGTCCCGATCGTCGCGCTCATCTTCATCCTCGGGTTTTTCATGTGGGTATCGCTGCGACAGGCGGCGATCAACGACGAGCGGATCGAGCGCGGGGAGCCGCCCCGTGAGGCGACAGAGACGAATGATCGCGTGCTCGTCTGGCCTGACCTCGTGTACCAGGAACTGATCTGCATGGTGATCTGCACCGTGGTGCTGATCCTGTGGTCGATCTATCTGAAGGCGCCGCTTGAAGAGCCCGCGAACCCGGGCAAGACGCCGAACCCGTCAAAGGCGCCGTGGTACTTCCTCGGGTTGCAGGAGATGCTCGTCTACTTCGACCCGTGGATCGCCGGCGTCGTGCTGCCGACTATGATCATCTCGGGGCTCATCCTCGTGCCCTACTGCGACAAGAATCCGAAGGGGTTGGGGTATTACACGCTCAAGGAGCGCCCGTTTGCTATCGGCACGTTCCTGTTCGGCTTCTCCGTGCTGTGGGTCATGCTGATCATCATGGGCACGGTCCTGCGAGGTCCGAACTGGAATTTCTTCGGGCCGTACGAGGTGTGGGACGTGCACAAGCTGGAATCCCTCAGCAACGTGAATCTGTCGGAGATGTTCTGGGTCTGGCTGCTGCACCAGGACATCGGCAGTCTGCACTGGGTGGTGCGAGAATCGCCCGGACTGCTCCTGACAGTCCTCTATATGGCGGTGCTGCCGCCGTTCTTCGCCTTCTTCATCGGCCCGACGAAGAAGCTCTACCAGGAGATCGGATTCCTCCGCTACAACCTCGTGATGACCCACCTGCTCGTCATGGTGGCGATGGTGATCAAGATGCTCCTACGCTGGACGATCGACTTGAAGTACATCGTGTTCATCCCGGAATACTTCTTCAATATCTAGATGGCCGACGCCAAACAAGCCGCTCCGAAGCACGAGCCGCCGAAGGAAATCCCCTACGGCGCGCAGACGCAGAAGACGCTCGGGAAAGCAAAGCGCTCGCCCGACGACCAGGCGGAGTATTTCTACAGCCTTCGCAATACGCACGTCCTCTTCTTCGTCTCGTCCCTCGCGCTGCTGGTCTCACTCGTGATGTCGTTCTGGGACGACTACGCCGGCGCGACGCCGCAGGCCAACAGGCTCTGGAAGGACTATCAGAAGACGCACGCCAATCTCGAGTTCGGCAAGCTGCAGGACGACATGCAGCACATCAAGCTCGAACTCGACGCGAAGTCGGGCGTGCTGGGCTCGATCGACAGCAAGATCAAGCAGCTGGACGAGCTGCTCGACAAGGGCGAGAAACGCACGGTAGCGGTCGGCGTGGTCGAGAAGCGGTTCGCGGGGCTCGAGACCGAGGCGAAGGCGCGCGGCTGGACGCTTGCGGAGCTGGACCAGACGCCCGAGGATAAGCTGCGGCGAGTCAAGCGGGTCAGCGTCGCCGGCGTGGCGAGACCCGAACTGAAAAAGGTGCGCGGCGAGATCGCCGCCGAGCACTACAGCCGGCAGATGCACTTCAATTTTCGCAACTCGGACAAGCTGGCGGATCGCTGGCGCTTCGAGGAAGCGGAACACCACCTGCGCGAGGCGAAGGAGAAGCATCCGGGGCGCGTGGAGCACGCCGAACAGCTCTATCGCGCCGCGAAGGACAAATGGGACGCGATCTTCGCGACGGTGGTCAAGGCGAAAGAGGAATTCGACGAGGTGGACTGGCGCCTGGCGCTCTACGACGACCTGATTCTCGAGATCAACAAGCCGGTCCAGGAACAAACCGCCAAGCGGGTCAAGCTCAAGAAGGACTACGACGAGAAGGAGCGGCGCTACAAAGCGGAGAAGCCCCAGCCGGCGAATACGATCCGCAACGCCCCGATGACCGACTTCTTCGCGCCGACGATCAAGATCGACCAGAAGATCATCACGGCGGTGCAGGAGGACTTCCATTTCGTCAAGATCGAGCGCGTCGAGCGGTGCCACACCTGTCACAAGGGAATCGCGAATCCGCTCTACGACGCCGTCAAGGATCCGTCCGCGAAGGAGGAAGTCGACCGCTACCGCTTCCGTGACGAGTTCCTGAACTCGTACGTCGAGCACGCGCGCGGCGCGTCGAAGGCAAAGTGCGCCATATGCGAGGCGGGCGCGGCGGGGACGATGGACGTGCTCATCCCGCACGGCTCGTGGACCTCGGAAGACGCGATCAAGTACGTGAAGACGCTGATGGCGCACCCGCGCCTCGACCTTTATGTCTCGGGCGCGTCGCCGCACTCGCTCGACCGGATCGGATGCACGAGCTGCCACGAAGGCGACGGACGCGAGACGGAATTCTCGCGCTCGGTGCACATGCCGTCGAGCGAAGAGCAGCGGCGCACGTGGGAGCACCGGCATCACTACGAGTACCGCCATCTGTGGGACCGGCCGATGCTCCCGATGACGTACGTCTACGCCGGCTGCCGCAAGTGCCACAACACGTCGACGGAGCTGCGCGATTCGAAGGACTACCAGCAGGGGCAGATCCTCTACGAGCGCGCGGGCTGCTATGCCTGCCATCGCACCGATTCGTACCTGGTCCTGCCGAAGGACACCGGTGATCCCAAAGTCGACCCCAATCGCAAGATGCGCAGGCCCGGCCCGCCGCTGACGCACGTCGCGGACAAGCTGTCGCCCGACTGGGCTTACAAGTGGGTCCTGGATCCGAAGGACTTCCGCCTCTCGACGCGCATGCCGAGCTTTTTCGGCCAGTCGAACGCGCGCGCGATCACCGTACCCGAGGAGCTCGCGACGCGCATCGCGACCGCAGGCGCGAGCCAGGCGGTGAAGGCTCCGTCGGCGACGTATGCTTCGTCGAAGGTCGATTCCGTTGCGGCCGCGACCCTTGTCGAATTCCTCTGGAGCGTGTCGGACACGCGGAATTACCCGGCACCGTCCGACACGTTCAAGGGAAGCGTTCAGCGAGGGCTCGCAACGTTTGAGCAGGTCGGGTGCCGTGCATGCCACATCACGACGCCGGACGACAAGTACCGGACGCGCGCCGGCGATCCCGATGCGATCCGCAATCCGGACGACAAGTATCGCGCGCCCGAGTCCGCGAGCTGGTATGCGGCGGAATTCGGTCCGAATCTCGCGGCGGTCGGCACAAAACTCGGCGCGGGGACGGCGAACGAGACGCGGGGCCGCACCTGGCTCTACAACTGGGTGCGCGATCCGCAACATTACTTCGCCGACACGCGGATGCCGAAGCTCCGGCCGCAGGGGCAGCCGGAAATGTCGGAGCAGGAGGCGCTCGACCTCGTCGAG
>CAYXVY010000155.1:0-4026 GCA_964468745.1 uncultured Planctomycetales bacterium
GCTTCTACCGCGAGGCGCACAGCGCCGCCAAGCTCAACCACCCGAACATCGTGAAAATATTCGAGGTGGGCGAAATCGACGGCCAGCACTACATCGCGATGGAGTACGTGGACGGCGAGACGCTCGCCGACCTGGTGACGAAGCAGAAGATCCAGATGCGCGAGATCGTCTCGGCGCTGCGCGACGCCGCGCAGGCGCTGCACCACGCGCATCGAAACGGCATCCTCCACCGCGACATCAAGCCTCAGAACATCATGATCGATCGCACCGCCCACACCTACATCATGGACTTCGGGCTGGCGCGGGACATGAAGGAGGATGAGCGTCTCACGCTGTCGGGCATCGCCATCGGCACGCCGAACTACATGCCCCCGGAGCACGCGCAGGGGAGCAAGCACGTCATCGACGTCCGCAGCGACGTTTACTCGCTCGGCGCGGTGCTCTATGAGATGCTCGCCGGAAAGCCGCCCTTTCCCGGCGACACGCCCATGGCGGTCATGCTGGCCGTCGTCAACCAGGAGCCGGTGCGTCCGAGCCAGATCCGCTCGCACGTTCCGAGCGACCTGGAGACCGTGGTTCTCAAGGCGATGCAGAAGGACAAGGAGCGTCGCTATCCCAGCGCGCAGGCGTTGGGCGAGGATCTCGACCGCTGGTTGCGAGGCGAGCCCATCAAGGCGCGTCGGGCGAGTCTCATCTATTCGGCCGCGCGGCGCGCACGGCGCTACGCGCTCCCCTTGGCCGCGCTGGCTCTCGCGTTCATCGTCGCCGCGGGCTGGGGCATCAGCGCGTGGAAAGCGGGACGCGATCGAGCGCGCGCCGCCGACGAGGAGGTTGCGCGGGCGCGCGGACTCTCGGACAAGGGTGATTTCGCATCGGCGATCACCGTGCTCGAGGCGGCGGCGAAGCTCGATCCGTCGAGCCAGTCGGTGCGTGCGGACCTCGCTGCGGCTCGGACGAAGCTCGAGGAGCAGAAGAAGACCGAGGAGGCGCGCCGGCAGCAGGAGGAACGCCGTCGCCGGATCAAGGAGATCTACGACAAAGCGAACGACTCGTACGTGCACAAGGACTATCCAGCGGCGATTGCGGAATTCGCGAAAGTGCTGGAGCTCGAACCTGCGCATTCCGACGCGCTGCACATCCGCGGCAAGATCCACTTCCTGCAGCACAAGGATGACGCCGCGGAGGCGGACTGGCTGCGCGCCGTGGAGGCCAAGCCGGCGTTCGCGTGCGTCGTCAACGATCTCGGCGAGCTGAACAGGCGCAAGGCGGATCGTCTCCCGCAGGACGACGGGCGCCGGCCGGAGCTGCGCCAGAAAGCTCGCGAGTACTTCAAGCGCGCGCTCGAGATACAGCCCGGTATGGCGGAGCCCAATCACTGGCTGGGCCACATGGCGCAGGACGACAACGACTTCGACGCCGCGGACGCCTACTTCTCGGCCGCGATCCGGGGGCAGCGCATCGCGAAATTCTATGCCGACCGCTCCGAGGTTCGCGCGCAGGCTTTCTGCCGGGGAGGGCACCAGGATCAGCCCAAGATCGAGAGCGCGCTGCGCGACGCCGAGGAGGCGCTCAACCTCGATACGAAATCGTGGCCGGCCTATTACTCCCGCGCCCTCTGCTCCAAGGAGCGCAACGAGTATTCGAAGGCGATCTCGGATCTCGAAACGGCGCTGAAGCTCAGTCCGGGCAACAAGAAAAGCGAAGCCCTCCTCAAGGTCGTGCGCGAAGCGGCGAAGAAGCCGCATTAGCGCGGAGCCGCGCGCCGACGCTTGATTCTCAGGCGCTTGCGAGCATTTCTGGCCGGGTGCGATTTCGCCGTTACCTTTGCCTTCCGCCGGGCGTTATGCTCCGATGCCGGACCTTGCCATGGCTGAGCTGACGCGAGATGAGCTGTCCCGCCTGCTGCAGGCGGAGCGAGGCAGTCTCGTCGGATTCCTGACCATGCTCACCGGCGACCGGCATGCCGCCGATGACCTCTTCCAGGAAGTCTGTCTCGAGAGCTGGAACGCATTGGCCACGTTCGATGCAGGCACAGACTTCGGCGCGTGGATCCGCGCTGTCGCCCGCATCCAGGTGCTGCGACACTGGAAGCGCGAGAAGAAGTCGCGCTTTGTGTCACTCAATCCCGAGATTCTCGAAAAGCTCGCCCAGAGCTGGTCCGAGGAGCCGGCGCCGCACGACGACGCGCGGGGGCACGCGCTTGAGGACTGTGTGAAGACCCTGGAGTCGCCGCAGGTCCAGATCCTCCGTTGGCGCTACACGGAGTCGTGGCCGCACCATCGCATCGCCCGCGAAACGGGCCGCACGGAGGACGCCGTCAAGATGCTCCTCTACCGGCTGAGGAAGGTTCTCGAGACGTGCGTCGAATCGAAACTCCGGGAGAGAAGCAATGGACCGCGAACGGCTTGATCGGCTCATCGCCGCGCACTTCGACAACGCGCTGTCGGAAGACGAGCGCCGCGAGCTCGAGACTGTCCTCGCGGCGGACTCCGAAGCGCGTCGGCTGCTTGTCCGAGAGGCGCGGGCCCACGTCGATCTGTCGATCGTTCTGGGGCGCCCCCTGCCCGCAGCGCAGTCTGCGGCCGTCAAGCTGGTCTCGCCCCGCATGCGCTGGGCGGTCGCGGCAGCCGTGCTCCTCGCGATCGTGGCGATTGTTGTCGCCGTGCGACGCCCCGCGCCGCACCTCTTTCGCGTCGTCGACTCCACGGGCGTGCGGGGTGTCGACGCAGTTCCGAACGGGAAGGACGTGCTCGCTCCAGAGGGGGCGGTGCTGCCCATCGATCGCGGAAGCATCGAGTTCCTCGCTCCCACGATTTTCTCGTTTTCCGATCAGCGTACCGCCGACGGCCGCTCGCAGATCACGCTCAAGGCCGGTCGTGCGCGATTCAAGACCTCGGGCGGCCCGGGCGTTCGCGTCACGACGCCCGCGGGCACGTTGAAAGATATCGGCACAGAATTTGAAGTTCAGTTGAACGGCGCGATGCAGGAGGGTGATCTTGTGAAGCACTTTCTCGGCGGCACATTCCGGGCGACGGTGGTCGCGCTCGTCCTGACGGGAACGGTCGAATTCCAGTCGGACGCGCAGGATCAGCCTCCGCGCAAGCTCACCCCGGAAATGGGGAAGGTCGCGCTATCGGCCGACGATTCCATCGGCCGCGTCCGCGATCGCGAGGGCGGCGCGAGCATCAAGCCGGTCATGGGGGACCGCTGGCACGTTGCGGAGGAGAGCACGCCCCTGCAGGTCGGCGACTGGGTGCAGACCTCGACGCGCGGCGCGAACGCTCTTACGCTTAAACTCAAGAATCGAGCGCAACTCATCCTCGGCCCCGCCACGATGATCGAGCTGAAGGACGCCGAGAACGTGCGCCTGCTGCGCGGCGAACTCGAGGTCTCGTGCCCCGACAAAACGACGATCAACGTCACCGGCCCTGCGGACACGAAGCTCGCCGTGCAGGCCACGCGCTGGATACGTGCCCGCGACGGCAAGCTCACCGCCTTGGAGGCCGCGCCCCGTTGGCTCGACGGGTACAAGAAGAACCAGCCGACGGAGGCGATGGGCTCGCTTCTCGCGAATGTGGACGGCCGCAACGTGTCGCTTGAAATCGGCTACCACAAAGTCACCGTCGATATTCGCGATCAAGTCGTCCGCACCGAGATCGAGGAGTCGTTCGTCAACAAGACCGGCAGCCGCCTGGAAGGGGTCTTCTACTTCCCGCTTCCACAAGATGCGTCGATCTCGGGCTTCGGTATGTGGATCGGCGACCAGCTGGTCCATGCCGACGTGGTCGAGAAGCAGCGCGCGCGGGAGATCTACGAGTCGATCCTGCGCGAGCGCCGCGATCCGGGACTGCTCGAATGGGGCGGCGGAAACATGTTCAAGGCGAGCGTGTTCCCGATCGACTCCGAAAAGCGGATCAAGATCAGTTACACGGAAGTGCTTCCCAAGACGGGCGGCGCGTACCGCTACATGTACCGCCTGCAGAGCGAGATGCTGCGGCTGCACCCGCTCAAGAAGCTGAAGATCGA
>CAYXVY010000156.1:0-11765 GCA_964468745.1 uncultured Planctomycetales bacterium
TGATGGACATGTCGGGGATCGACGGTGATGCGGGCCTCGCGCTGCTCTATTACTCATGGCAGAAGGCCGCAGGCAAGGAATTCGCGCAGTCGATCGTGAACAAGTTCTCCCGCCAGTTTCTCGGGATCCAGATCTCCTGCGCTCAGTGCCACGACCACCCGTTCGACAAGTGGACGCAGGAGGACTTCTACGGGATGGCGGCGTTCTTCACGCAGGTGCGTGCGAACCAGATCCAGGAGGCGGGACCCGACGGCAAGAAGAAGGTGACGGTCGGGTACGAGATCACCGACAAGGCGCCGCAGAAGCGCGGCCTGCCTACGCTCACGATGCCGGGAACGAAGAAGGTGATCGAGCCCACGTGGATCGGGACAAAGGAGAAGCCGGCGAAGGGCGAGACCCTGCGCGGCGAATTCGCGCGCATGCTCACGGCGAAGGGGAATCTCCAGTTTGCGCGCGCGATGGTCAACCGCACGTGGGCCCAGCTCACGGGGCGCGGCATCGTCAATCCGCCCGACGACTTCAGCGGCAAGAACAAGCCGTCGCATCCGGAGCTGCTCGAGGCGCTCGCCCTCGACTTCCAGGCGCACGGGTACGATCAGAAGTGGCTGATCCGGGAGATCTGCAATTCCCAGCCGTACCAGGTAAGCTCGCGGTCCAGGGATCGCTCGGCGGATCTCGAGAAGTACTACGCGATCGGTTCCGTCCGCGCGCTCTCGCCGGAGCAGATCTTCGACAGCGTGGTCGCGGCGGCGCTCGTCGACGCCAGTGCGGTGGATCGGGTCACGAAAGGGAATGCGCTTCAGCAGTTCAAGGCGTCCTTCGGCGATGACGAGGAGCAGCTCATCGTGGACTTCGAGGGGACGATCAACGCCGCCCTGATGATGATGAACGGGCCGCTCGTTTCGCAGGCGACCGGCGCATCGACGGCCTTGCGCGGGGAGAAACGACCCGGCCGGGGGGCGAAGCCGACGGGCACGCGACTCGACGACATTCTGAAGACGCGCAAGACCGACGTCGACCGCCTGCACGCGATCTTCGTCGCGGTTCTCACGCGCCCGCCGACGTCGGCCGAAATGACGCGCCATTTGAAGTACGCCGCCGGCAAGGGCGAGGACGGGTTTGAAGACATCATGTGGACGCTACTGAACTCGTCTGAGTTCCTGTTCAACCACTAGCCGGCCGCCAAGAAGGAAAACACCGAGAGAGCCGAGGGATCCGAGAAGGGGCTCACGGTCCGCCTCCGTGCGGGCGAAGCCCGCACGGGCGGCCGGTCAGGCGGGAACGGAAGGACATCTCTGCGCGTTAGCGTTGCCTTCTCGGCTCTCTCGGATCTCTCGGTGTTAATCCGCCTCTGGTCTTTGCTCTTTGATCTTCGGTCTTTTACGATGCCGCCATCCTCCTTCGCCGTCCCTCGGACAAGCGGCGTGCGCTGAGGAGGCTACGGAGGACACGTGAGCTACACGAACAGGGCGGCGCTGCAGTCGACGCTCGGCGAGATCCGGGAGGCGGGCCTCTACAAGGAGGAACGCGTCCTGCTGGGGCCGCAGGCGGCGCGGATCAAAGTGAAGTCGGGCGACGTCCTGAACTTCTGCGCGAACAACTACCTGGGGCTGTCCTCGCATCCCGACATCATTGCTGCGGCTCACAGGGCGCTCGATACGCACGGCTACGGCCTGTCCAGCGTCCGTTTTATCTGTGGGACGCAGGATATCCACAAGGACCTGGAGCAGACCGCGTCGAAATTCCTGGGAGTCGATGACGCGATCCTCTACACCTCGTGCTTCGACGCGAACGGAGGGCTTTTTGAGACGCTGCTGGGCGAGCAGGACGCGATCATCAGCGACGCCCTGAATCACGCATCGATCATCGACGGCATCCGCCTGTGCAAGGCGGAGCGATATCGCTATGCGCACGCGGACATGAACGAGCTGGAGGAGTGCCTCAAGAAGGCCCAGGCGCAGAAGGTGCGCATGATCGCGACGGACGGAGTCTTCTCGATGGATGGAGACGTCGCGAATCTTCCGAAGATCTGCGAACTCGCCGAAAAGTACAGCGCGCTCGTGATGGTCGACGACTCGCACGCGACGGGGTTCATCGGCAAGACGGGGCGCGGCACGCCGGAGCTGCACGGCGTGCAGGGGAGGATCGACGTCATCACGACGACGCTCGGCAAGGCGCTGGGAGGAGCCGCCGGGGGCATCACGGCGGGTCGGCAGGAGATCATCGATCTGCTGCGACAGCGGTCGCGTCCGTACCTGTTTTCGAACACGCTTCCGCCGCCCATCGTGGGCGCGGCGCGCAAGGCGTTCGATCTGTTGGCGGGTTCGACCGCGCTGCGCGACAAGCTGGAGGCGAACACGAAGTACTTCCGCGCGGAGATCGTGAAGCGCGGCTTCCAGATCAAGCCCGGAGACACGCCGATCGTGCCGATCATGCTCCACGAGGCGAAGCTCGCGCAGGACTTCGCGCGCGAGATGCTCGCGGAGGGGATCTACGTCATCGGCTTCTACTTCCCTGTTGTCCCGAAAGGGCAGGCGCGGATCCGCACGCAGATCAGCGCGGGGCACGAGCGCGATCACCTCGATCGGGCGCTGGGCGCTTTCGAGAAGGTTGGCAGGCGACTTGGCGTCGTGAAATGAGTCATCTCGACGGATTCATCGACGAGGACGAGACCGGAGACGACCAGGACGACGTCGTCTCGTGCAGTAGCTGCGCCGCGGAGATCTACGCCGGCGCGGATCGCTGCCCGAAGTGCGGCGAGTACGTCGTGGCACACGCGGCACGCCCGCGCGAGTCGCTGCCGTGGTGGCTCTTCCTGGGCATCGTGCTGACTCTCGCGGCCATCGCGGGGTGGATCTTCGGCTAGCGTCTCCCCGTAGCGGGCGCTTCACGCCGGCGCTACATTGACGAGAGCGCAATGGAACGTGCTTGCCTCGCCCATGTCGGTGAAGCGCTGCGACGTTAGCGCGTTGACGCTGACGCCCCCGGGAACCTGCGATCCCCACCAGATCGAGGGAACGACGGCGACGCCCGGCGGGACGTCGTCCGTCTCGAGCACGTGTGCGCGTGTCTCGCCGCGCTCGTTGAAGACGCGCGCGAGCTGGCCATCGTGCAAACCGCGCGACGCCGCCTCGGTCGGGTGGAGAAGCACGGTCGGTCGCTTCTGGCGCTCGACCAGGGACGGTACGGATCCGAAAGTCGAATTGAGGAAGTGCTTCGCCGGGGGCGCGAGGAGCTGAAGCCGGGAACCGCGATGTTCGTGGCCCTCGGGGCACGGCGTATAGGCCGGCAGGGCATCCGGCAGCGCGTCGTTTGCGAACATGAAGCGCGCGCTCGGGGTGGGGAATCCGTCTTCAAAGCAGTCGCCTCTCGGAAAGCCGATTCGCACAGGTTCTCCCCGGTCGAGGGCCGCGAGATCAATGTCGCGCAGAGGGCCGGAGCGTGCGGCGAGCAGCCGCTCGATGCGATCGTCGGCCGAGAGCGCGAAGATGTCGTCTGCAAATCCGAACCGCGAGGCGAGCCGGTTGAACATATCGACGTTGGAGAGCGCCTCGCCGATCGCCGGAATTACCGGTCGCGAACGCTGCAGGTAATAGTGTCCATAGCTGCGATAGAGATCGCTGGTCTCGAACGATGTGGGGGCGGGGAGCAGCACATCGGCATAGGCCGTCGTGTCGGTCAGCATCTGCTCGTGTACGACGACGAAGAGGTCCGGACGCGACAATCCGCGGCGCACGACGCCCTGGTCGGGCGCGACGGCGGCCGGATTGCAGTTGTAGACGAAGATCGATCGGATGCGGTCGTCGGCGGTGAGCGCTTCTCCGAGCCGCACCATGTTGACCTCGCGCGTGGGGCGCGGTGCAAGATCCGGCCTGCGGATGACGTCGAGATCGAAATCGAACGCGTCGAATCCCTCGAAGAAGGCGCCGCCGTTGCGGAAGGCGCCCAGCAGCGCGGGAAGCGCGAGCACCGCGCGGACGGCCTGCCCGCCGTTGGCGTGGCGCGAGAATCCCACGCCGAAGCGGAAGAAGGGTGCCTTCGCATGCGCCAGCATTCTCGCCAGTGCGGGGATGTCTCGCACTCCACAGATTTGTTCGCATCGGTCCACGGGGTAGTCGCGCAGGCGCTCGACGAAGCGATCGAATCCCTGCGTGTGCCGGGCAATGTAATCAGAATCCGCGAGCTGCTCGTCGACGAGCACACGCGCGATGCCTAGAGCAAGCGCGGCGTCCGTGCCCGGGTGGGGAGCGACGTGCACGTTGGCCATCTTCGCCGTCTCGTTGCGGTAGGGGTCGACCACGATGAGCTTGGCGCCACGCGCCTGCGCCTCGCGGACGAACGGCATCTGATGGAGGTTGACGACGGATGCGTTCGAGCCCCACACGACGACGCAATCGCTCGCCGCGACGCGCTCGGGATCGGTACCGACGGTCCGACCGATCATCGACTTCCAGGCGACGTCCGCCCCTTCGTCGCAGATCGTGCGCAACAGGCGACACGCACCCAGCTTGTGGAAAAAAGGGTGGCCGGCGTTGCGCTGCACGAGACCGAGCGTGCCTCCATAACTGTAGGGAAGGACGGACTCGCCCGATCCGAGGCGCGCGGCGATGACATCGATCGCCTCCTCCCACGTCACGCGCTCGAGATCGCCGCCCTTGCGTCGCCGGACCATGGGGTGAAGTACGCGATGCGGGGAGTAGATCCGCTCGTCATAGCAGGCGACTTTGTGGCAGAGAAATCCCTGGGTAAAGGGATGCGACGGATCACCGTCGACCTTCGTCACGCGTCCGTTCTCAACGGTGGCGACGATGCCGCAGGTGTCGGGGCAGTCGTGAGGGCAGACCGTTCGCATGTCAGCGACGCGCCTCGTTCAGCACGAAGGGCATCTTAGGCGCTGCGCGACAATTAGTTGATCAATCTCTGCTGCAACACGCGGCGGCTCACGTTCCGCAGTGTTCCCGACTTACCGCAGAGTCGCTGAGCAGGACAAGAGGGGTTTGGGGCGCGGAGGGGAAGTGCCGTCCCGCCGGCCCGCGCAAAGCGCGGGTGCGGTCGCGCAGACCCGGATTCCGAAACGCGCAGAGACGGTGTGGATCGTTTCGGAATCCGGGTCTGCGCGGCCGCCCGTGCGGGCTACGCCCGCACGCCGGCGGAACTCAGCGCCCCAAGCCACTCCGCGGAACCTCCGCGTTCTCCGCGGTTGGTTCGGCCCATGCTGCGGCGAGGCGAAAGGCTTCCGGTGCGTCGGCTACCGCCCGGCTCGGAGTTGCGCAAGGGCGCCCCCCGCGACGGACGGGTCGGCCTCGCGTCCGCCGTAGCGTTCGTCCTCGAACAGGTCCGTGATCTGCGTGACAGGAGTGGCCAAGTCGTCGCGCCTTCCGCGAACGACGTCCACGAATTCGCGGGGCGTCACGTGGGGTGATCGTTCGAGGCCCTTCGCTTTGAGCAGACGCAGCATGTCCCTGTAGTAGGCGAGCGCGGGCACGCTGGGGATCGGGATCGGACCGCGACCGGCGATCGCCGCCTGCGCGAGGGCGCGATGCTTCTTCGCGGTTCGCGCATACCACGTGAGGATGATCACCAGGAGGGCGATGGCCGTCCACCCTGTAATCGTGGTGAGAACAGCGACGGTAAAGGTGAGGAACTGGGCGAACAGGTCGCGCTGCCGGCCCGCATCGTAGAAAAGCACGTTGCGTTCGAGCGCATCTCGCATCGAGGCCCAGCCGCCGGAATTCGCCGCCGCGTCGGAGCGCGTGGCCGCGATGCGCGCACCGGCGGTCGGGTCGTACGTCACCCAGAGTCCGTTGTCGTACGGGATCTCCACCCACGCGTGCGCGTCGCTCTTGCGCAGGACCATGCACTGGCGCCGCTCGTCCCATCGCCCGCCGGCGTATCCGACCACGACACGACACGGAGTGCGGACGGAGCGCAGCAGCACCGCCATCGCCGATGCGAAATAAACGCAGTACCCGCGGCGCCGCTTGAGAAATTCATGCACGGGGTCGCTGTTCGACTGCCATTCGAGCTGAAGCGTGTACTCGCAGTTCTCGGAGAGCCATTGCGCGATCGCCTTGGCTCGCTCGTGGGTGTTTCGGCGCTGGGCCCTCGGCAGCCGGCCGAGGATGCGTTCGGCGAGCCGGTCGTATTCCTCCGTGTGCGCGGAATTCGGCAGCTCCATCCAGTCGTGCGTCCCCCACGTGCCGGGAGGCAGGCCGCGCTCCCACGGCCGCCATGCGAACGCGGCGGAATATGCGGGCGTCTCGTTCTGGTGACGCGTCAGGTTGTGGTTCGTGTCGACGCCAATGTACGGCATGTCGACGTTCCAGCAGGGACGGGGAAGGAACAGCCAGGGCGAGCGCTCCGAGAGCGGTCTGACGGTCACGCCCGCGACGTCGCCGCCTGTCGCCGGATGCCACGAGGGCCTTTCGCTGAAGTCCGCTGAGCGGCGAGACGCCGAGTCCTGCTTTCGCGAGAACCACTTGCGGCCGTCGAACTGGTCGAAGGAGAGACCCTTGAGGTACACGTCCTCCGGATCCGGCCGGAACGGAAGCCCGTTGCGCGTGAAGCGTGCTTCCAGCGCCTCGGTGGGGTCGAGGATCACGGATCCGAGCGAGGACATATCGATCGAATTCGAAATGCCCGATGCCATGTCGACCGGCCCGTCCGGGATCATGAGGCCGGCCGACCAGGCGAGACGGTCGCTATTGCGCCGCATGTTCAGCATCTGCCGGAGGCCGCCGAAATCGCGCGGAAAGAAGATGAAGCTGAACGATGCGCCGATGAGGACGACGAGCCAGATCGACACGCTGAGCTTGGCGGCACGCCCGGCGAGCGAACGGCCGGGAGGCACGAAGATTCCGAGGGTACGGTCCTCGGCCGCGGGTTGCAGGATGACGAGGTTGAGAAAGAAGATCGAGGCGCCCGCGTAGACGACCCACAGGGCGAAGTACGCGACGTCGAGCGCCACCACCGATCCCGCAATCATCTGCAGCAGCGAGATCATGTACATCGTCCAGAGATCCGCGGGGACCTTGCGCTTGATCGCCTTCGCGATCTGCAGCATTCCCATCAGGTGCGTGACCACGGCCATGAGCGCGGAGCCGCCGGCGAAGTCGACCCATGTCAGCGCGAAGATGGGCAGGGCGACGCCGTGTTTCGTGATCCAGTCGGGCAAATGCGGCCGTCGCCCCGACTCGTGGAGCCCCCACGTTACGCCGAGTGCGAGCCATACCGCGAGTGTGACGAACCACTCCGCGAAGGCGAAGATCGACGCGGTCGCGCCCAGCGCCGCGCAGACGTACGCGGCTGCGATCGAGAGCCTAGCCGAGCTCATCGGGCGGCTTCTCCACAAGGGCGGTGTCGCGGGGATCGATCCGCGTGAGCGACGCCCCGAGGGGGGCAAGTCCGTCGATCGTTCCGATCACGGCGATCTGCGCGCCGCGGATCTCGCGCGCGTCCCATTGCGTGTCGAGTCGTCCCTCGGTGGGCTGGACTTCCGCGAGTGCGCGAAGGATGCGGCGCAGGTGGTCTTCACCCGTTCCAAAGGGAACCCACGAAGCGCGTGCGGCGGCAATCGTGAGTGCGACTCGGTATCCGCGCGCGAGATACACGTCTGTCAGCGTCGCGCAAAGGGTGATGGAGCGCTCGAAAGCCGGATCAGGCGCGGCCGAGAGGGCGATCAGCAGTCGCTTGTCGATCTCGCGCTCGAATTCGCGGACCCACGCGCCACCCTTGCGGGCCGACGTGGCCCAGTGGACCCAGCGGGGATTGTCGCCGTGGCGGAACTCGCGCACTCCGTGAAATTCGCCGATGCCTCCGCGGACGGCGACCGGCAGGTCGGCCGCGATGGCGGGCTGCTCCCTGAGAATCTCGCGCACGAGTCGCCCCGGGCGCGGCAGAACGGTGAGCGTCGAGGCCGCGTTGAGCGTGACGCGCTTGCCGAAAAGACCGAACGGAAACGACGACGAGAGCAGCACGTTGGCGAATGTTTTCACGCCGCGCCGATCGATACGCGCGCGATAGCGGAGCGCCGCCTGCTCGCCGGGTTCCAGCGACAGCACGGCAAGCGTGTGCGGGCGCGCCTCGTGAATGCGCGCGATGGCGTCGCTGACGCTGAAGAACATTGATGAGAATGCGGGCGTACGGTTCTCCAGCGCCAGGTCCACCTCGAAGGGGACGCCGGCGATGACCTCGTGCGGATGGCGTCGCGAGGCCGCGAGCCCGCGCAGACCGAGGATCGCGAGCAGCAGCGCGACTCCAATCATCGTGCCGAGCAGGCAGAAGGCGGCGTAGATGAGGCTGAGCTGGTACACGAGGGCGATGTATCCGGACATCGCCAGCATTGGCAGAAAGACGAAGAACAGCGGCATGCGCGGCCGGATCATGCGCTACACGGGGACAGGAGTCCTGTCGAGGATGCGGCGTACGATATCGAGCCGCTGCTTGCGCGTGCCCGAGCCGAACGCGTCGCGAGGGATGATGCGGTGGGCCAAGACGTGCGGAGCGAGATTCTTCACGTCGTCGGGGCGCACGTGGTCGCGCCCCGCGAGGAGAGCGGCGGCCTGCGCCGCACGCCGCAAGCCGAGCGATGCGCGCGGGCTCGCCCCAAGCGCGACGGCGTCGTCCTTGCGCGATTCCTGGATGATGCGCAGAACATAATTGACGAGTTCGTCGCTCACGCGGATGCGGGTGACCGACTGCTGCAGCGCGCGGAGCTCCTCGACGCCCATGACGGCCTTGACCGAATCGAGCGGGTGCGATTCTGCCTGGCTCGCGAGCATCTGTCGCTCCGCCTCGACGTCGGGGTATCCCATCTCGAACGAGAGGAGGAAGCGGTCAAGCTGCGAGTCGGGAAGGGGATACGTGCCCGCGTGCTCCAGGGGGTTGAGAGTGGCGATGACGAGGAACGGGTCCGGAAGCGGATGCGTCTGGCTGTCGAGCGTGACCTGTCCGTCGTTCATGGCCTCGAGCAGGGCGGACTGCGTGCGCGGCGGCGTGCGGTTGAGTTCGTCTGCGAGCACGATGTTCGCGAAGACCGGGCCCGGCTTGAAGTGGAACTGGTCGGTCTGTGCGTTGTAGATCGCCACTCCGATCACGTCGCTCGGCAGCATGTCGCTCGTCAGCTGAATGCGTCGGAAGGCGCAGGAGATCGAACTCGCCAGCGTGCGGGCCAAGGTCGTCTTTCCGACTCCCGGAATATCCTCGATGAGCGCGTGGCCGCGCGCGAGAAGGCTGACCAGCAGCAGGCGGATCTGCGGCGACTTGCCGCGAATGACAGCTTCTATGTTCGACTGCAACGTGCGCAGTTGCGGCGGCAGGTCGGGCATGGTTCGGATCATGGTACCCTCTGCGCGGTTTGACGCACATCGACGTTGCAAGTTCACGGTGCTTCGCCATAATGTCGCGCACGGTGGAGTGGTCAGAGCTCAACGCAAAATACGTCCTGCACGCTCGAAGGATGCTGCTAGGCGGACGCGGCGCCCAGGGCGAGGAGCTTCTGCGGCAGGGACTTGAGGAGACGGGCGACGCGTGGCTCGCGTATCACCTCGCCGAGGCGATCGTGACGCTTGCGCCCGAAGACGCGTCGCGGCTCGAAGAGGCGTGCGCTTTCTACGATCAGGCGGTAAAGCGCCTTGCGGGGACGCTTCATCGACAACTTGCGGAGGCGGCGCGCGACAAGGCTCGCGTGCTGCTTGAGATGGCGCCGAAGAGGTCCGCGGGTCCGAAGTCACTGCTTCCGACGGCGGATGTTGCTCCGGTCCGTCGCCCGGTGGCCCGGCCGGTGGACGATGAGGCGCCGCCCGACCCGATGCTCGCGAAGCTGAAGGAGTCTTTCGGATTCGAGAGCTTCCGCGCAGGACAGCGCGAGGTGATCGAAATCCTGCTCAAGGGGCGCCACGCACTTTCCGTCATGCAGCCCGGCAGCGGCCGCTCACTCGTGTACGAGTTGTCCGCGCGGCTGCTCGAAGGGGCGACGGTCGTGGTCACGTCGCGGACGCCCAGGGATGGCTCGCGCGCGAAATACGTTACGCCCGACCGGCTCGGCGAGGAATTCGGCGCCGTGTCGCTGCTTGTCGTCGAAAACGCGGAGACCGCCAGCGAGTGGAGTCCGCGGTTCCGTTCGGAGATGGCGGGACTGCGCGACGCGATCCGTCGCATCTCGCCCGGAGCGATTCTGGCGAGCGCAGGCACAGCGAACCAGAACGTCCGCAACGACATCATTGAGCGGCTCGGGCTCTCGTCGCCGTACGTGCACGTCGGCACATTCGACCGCCGGAATCTCGTCTGGAGCGTGATCGAGACGCGTGACAAATTGGCTGCGCTGAAAATCGTTCTCGCGGAGCAGGGCGGTCCCGCGGTGGTCTACGTGGGGCGCCGTTCCGACGCGGATTCGCTGGCGGGCACGATACCGGGCGCGAGCGCAGTGGTGGAGGAGTGGGAGGCTGGCAAGGCGCGCGTTCTTGTCACGGCTCGAGGGGAGACGCCGGCGTTGAGCCGAAAGGATGTCCGTGCCGTCGTGCATTGGCAGATGCCGATGGCGATCGAGACCTACTACGAGGAAGCGACGCACGCTGGACGTGACGGACAGGCTGCGCAGTGCGTCCTGCTCTATGATCCCGACGATCGCGGGGCGCTGCATCGGGTCATCGAGCTCGCGTATCCGGACCGTCCCATGCTGCTGTCGATCGTCGAGGCGATCGAGGAGAGGCGCGATCCGTATGCATCGGGCACGCGTCCGCAAGTGATGACGGCGCTTGCGGTTCTCGAGCAGCAGGGGTTCCTCGTACGCGATGGTGACGGATTTATCCGTCGCGACGGCGGGCCGAACCTGACGCGAATCGACATGTCGGACGTGGAGCGCAGCCGCCGTCGCTCCGAGGATCGGTTGCGCGCGATGGAGCGCTACACGGATGCGCGGGGGTGCCGTCGCCTCGAGATTCTCGGCTACTTCGGCGAACGGCTTGCGGCGGGATACCAGTGCGCGGGATGCGATCGGTGCCGCGCGGCGCGCGAGACCGCGGGAGGGGACGGCGCCGTCGTACGGCAGGCGGTTATCGTCGGCGTCAAGGAACTCGAGTCGCGACGATTCTCCATCAACGAGATGGCGCGCGCGATGCTGTTCCTCGCGCCGGCTCACGTGACGCGGCCTCTGAAGGGCAAGAGCGAGGCCGAAGTGCGCGACTTCATCAATGCGCTGCTTCGCGAAGGGGCGATCGAACTCGATCCGAGCGGCCGCTTCGTCCGCGCGCGTCGCTGACGAATTCACTGAACTAGGGCCCTCCCGACGACGTCAGAAGATGTGGAGCGGGGCAGTGGGGGATCCTTGATGAAGTGGTGCGCCGCTCTGGTTCTCTCGCTCGCGTTGCCGGCCTGCTTGCGCGGCGACGTTGATGTAATCGTCTCCGCGGGGAGTCCGCTCGACTGGCTGGGCGACCTGTCACGGCCGGTTCCGACGCGTGACCGCACCACGCCGCGACTGGAGGGCGTCAACGCCACAGTCGTCGAGTCCGAGCCGCGGCTGTATGCGACGGACGTCTACAGTTTCGCGAAGATTACGACGCGCGATCTGATCGGCGAAATCCCCTGGACGGTCATCAAGGATGTCGAGACGGGGGACAGTCGCGATGTGGAGACGCCGAGCGGCGCGGCGAAGCTGAAGGTGCCGCCGGTCACCGAGGACGTGATCTGGCTCGCGCTCGCGGCCCTGTTGCGTCGCGTGCTGCATCCGGCGCAGGTTCCGGAGTACGAGGTCGAGGAGTACCTCG
>CAYXVY010000157.1:0-6039 GCA_964468745.1 uncultured Planctomycetales bacterium
GCGCCGCCGGCCGAGCGCCCCTCGTACCAGCCGTAATCGCCGAAACCGCCGCCGGTGCGGGCGAGGATCACCTCGACTTGCTGAATGACCGCGCCCGGGTCTGCCGCAACCGTCGTCGGGTCGGTGATCGGGGTGCTGTCGCCCCGCACGTACCCTTGGGCCGTGATCGTGATGATGTTTTGCTCGTCCGTTCCATCCGCACCGGTGGCCGGGTTGTTGTCGCCGTCCGTGTTGTTATTGTCGATCCCGTCGCGTCCCCAGAGGGCGACCGTGACGTTGTAGGCGCCGTTGCCGACGGTCCCGCTGAGAACCGCGGGCAAGTCCGCGG
This sequence comes from uncultured Planctomycetales bacterium, assembly GCA_964468745.1. Lineage (GTDB taxonomy): Bacteria > Planctomycetota > MHYJ01 > MHYJ01 > JACPRB01 > JACPRB01. The sequence goes on from CAYXVY010000157.1 coordinate 329, forward strand.
GACGCCAGCAGTTGTCGGGGCCGGGCCCGCCGGCGCTTCCGGGGTCGTAGACGAAGGCGCCGCAGTTGAGCTGTGACATGACGACGGCCGCACCCGTGTCGGCCGCGTAAATCGCCTGGAGACGCAGGGCGTCCTGCGCGGTCAGGTGTGTGCTTGCGCCCGTCACTGCAAGGTAGGCACCAGCAATGCCCACCAACAGAATGCTGATCACAATGACCATCAGCAATGCGCTACCGCGGTCGCTCCGTTTTCCTCGCATCATGCCTATTCTCCTCACAAAGTTCATTCTGAAGGGGAGTATAGGCGGCGATTCGCATAATGCAAGTGCAAAATGCGAATGATGCGAATATAGCACCCAATCCTGATCGGGTGTGGGGATGCGCGCCGAAAGGCTACTTCAGGTCTGCCACACCCAATGCGAGGCGCGACTTGTGTCGAGCGGCGCTATTAGAGTGGATGACGCCTTTTTGGGCCGCGCGGTCGAGCAGTTGGTAAACCGCCTGGAGGTTCTTCTGCGCTCCGACCTTATCCTTCTTCTCGACGCTCTCGATCACCTTGCGGATCTGCGTGCGCAGCGCGGACTTAATCCCCTTGTTGCGGCTGCGCCGCTTCGCATTCTTGCGGATGTTCCGGACGCCGCTAATCGTATGAGCCATGTTTGTTCCTAATCAGGGAAGGGGCAGAAGATACCTTCGCGGGGCCTCGAAATCAACTACGTTCCGTTCTGCCACTTATCCATCAGCGCGCTGATGTCCTTGAAGTTGATATCCACTTCGATGATCTTGTTCGCGAAGCTCATCGCCTGTTCCTTCTTGCCCGCCTCCGCGTTGCAGATCGCGCGGTTGTACCAGATGTCGATCTGCATCGTCTGCGACACGAGCCCGGACTCCTCGGCCTTCTGGTACTGCGTCTCCGCCATCGGAAAGTTCTTCTTCTTCTGGAAGGCCTTACCGAGGTAGATGTGTGAGTCCATCTTCCGCTTAGGATCCTTGACCGACTGCTGGAATTCGGTGATCGCCTTGTCGAGAAAGCTTGGTCCGGCGATGAAGTACGACTTCGCGAGCTCGAATCGCAGAATCATGTCGGTGGGCCGGTCCGCCACGCGGCGTTCGTACGCCTGGATGACATACTTGAGGCGGTCCACTTTCAGCTGCGTCAGCTTCGCCGCGTCACTGGCCGCCTGCGCCTTCTCAATTTGCACGTCGTACAGCTTGATGTTGCAGTCCTCCACCTTGTCCTTGAGGACCGTGTCGTGCGGGGCAACCGCGCTCGCCTTCTTGTACCACTCGCGCGCGGTCGTGTAGTCCTTCCTTTTCTCCGCATACATGTCGGCGATCTTTTTCGGGAGGCGGGCGTCCGTAGGATTCGACTCGATCTCCTTCTGAATCTGGACCATCAGGGCGTCGAATTGCTCGTCCGTATGCACGGTATGCGACTGCTGTTCGAGGAGGGCGGCGCCGTCCTTGTTCTTGATGCTGTCGCGGTAATTGCCGCCTTCCTGGAAGCCTTTGTCCATCGTCTGTCGCGCGGCAATGTCGCGCTGGAGCTTGGCGATGTCGCGATCCTCGCCTGCAAACGACGCGATTTTCTCGAGGGTCTTCTGCGCCTCCTCGATCTTGCCTTGATGCGTGAACGAGGCGACGAGGATCTTCGCCGCCGCCACGTTCTTGCCGTCGCACTGGAGCGCGATCTCCGCCTCCGCACCCGCGCCCACAATGTGACCCATCTCAATGAGCGCCTGTGCGAGCTGCGTGCGCGTCGCGGCGTCGTTGGGGTCGTCGCAGAGGTGCTTGATCGCAAGCTCGAGCTTCTTCGCGTTATCCTTGGTGGCCGCCAGTTGCACGGCCGTCTTGCCCTTGCCGAACATTCCGGTGATCCGGCTCTTCGCGCCCTGTTCCTGCGCCTTCTTGAAGCAGACCGCGAACAGGTTCTTGTGCGCTTTCTCGTGATTCGGATCGAGCGTGATCACGTTTAGGAACAGGTCGCGCGCGTAATCGTAGTTCTTCTTCTGGAACGCCTCTTCGCCGCGCTTGAGCAGTGCTGCTGTGTCCGCCATACCGGTGTGCCTCGCCCAATGGTGCTGGACCGGGCGCGCCCTCTGGACTGGTCCGCTCCACTTGCGGTTGACGCGCCGCTCATCCGCAAGTCTAGTCCCCGCCGCGTGGAGGCGCAAGGGTTGTGACCGCCCGCTCAGCGAACTATAATTCTGACGATGGCCCTGAAGATGGTGTACTACCCCGACCCGCGCCTCCGCGAGGTCTCGACGCCCGTTGGACGCGAGCATCTCAAGGAACTCACGGCGGGATTGCCGGAGATGTTCGAAGTGATGTACAAGCATCGCGGCATCGGCTTGGCCGGCCCACAGGTCGGAATCCAGCAGCGCATCCTCCTCGCCAACATCAGCGGCGACCGCACGAGAAAGGAGGAAGAGCGCGTCTTCCTCAATCCTGTGATCGTCTCGAAATCGGGCGCGATGAACGAGGACGAAGGCTGCCTGTCGCTGCCGGGGCTCTCCGCCAAGATTCGCCGCAGCGCCCTCCTCAAGGTCAGCTACTACGACCTCAGCGGCCAGATGTGGGAGATGGAGGCCGAGGGGCTGTACTCGAAGCTCTTCCAGCACGAAATCGATCACCTCGACGGCGTCCTGATGATCGACAAGATGAGCGCCGCCGATTTGAAGCAGTTGAAGCCGCTCCTCGACGAACTCGAGGAGGACTTCCGGGGCGGCCACGCGCCCCGGAGGCGCCGCGACCTCCCGACCCCGGTCGAATGATCATCCTTCGGGGGCTCGAGTCCATCCCCGATCCGCGTCTCGCGAAGAGCGTCGTCACGTGGGGCGTGTTCGACGGGGTCCATCGCGGACACCGGCACGTGCTCGCAAATCTCGTCGCATGGGGCTCGCCGTCCGTCGTCATCACCTTCGACCGGCATCCTGCCGAAGTGCTGCGTGCCGTGGAGGTCCCGCTCGTCTGCCCGCTGGAGGAGCGACTGGCGCTCATCGGTGCCACTGGCGTCGATGCAACCCTCGTTCTCTCCTTCACGCGCGCGTTCTCGGAGAACACCGCCGACTCGTTCGTCGGCGAGATCGTCGCGAAGCGCGTCGGCGCGCGGGCGATCCTGCTGGGGCACGACTCGCATTTCGGCAAGGACCGTGCGGGGGATTTCGCGATGCTGCGCGACCTGGGGTCGCGTCTGGGCATCGCGATTCGCGCATGCGAGCCGCTCAGGCACGGCGAACGCCCGATCTCGAGCTCGCTGGTGCGCGACGCGGTGTCGGCCGGACGGCTCGATGAGGCGGCCGACCTGCTGGGCCGCCCGTTCTCGCTGCACGGGATCGTGGTCGCAGGCGACGGACGCGGAAGGACGATCGGCGTTCCGACGGCGAACATGGAACTGCGACACAAGGTGCGCCCGCCGCGCGGGGTGTACGCCGTGCGCGTCCGCGCAGGCGCGGATTTTTGGCCGGGAGTTGCGAACGTCGGCGTGCGTCCTACGTTCCATCCGGATGCGAGCGTCGAAGGCGTGGAGGTCCACCTCATCGGCTACCCGGGCGCGCCGCTGTACGGGCGTGACCTGGAGGTTCAGTTCGTCTCACGGCTCCGCGACGAAAAGAAGTTCTCCGGCGTCGACGAGCTGAAGCGGCAGATTCAGGCCGATATAACCAAAGCCGGCGAGGTGATGAAAACGTGGAGCGGTTCGACCCTGACTTCCTGAAGCGACTCGAGGCGCTGCGCCTCGCGATCCGGCGGCGGGCGGCGGGGGCACGCGATGGCGATCGTGCGAGCGGCCGCGCGGGGGGTGCGGCGGTTCATCTCTCGCATCGCGCCTATGCGCAGGGAGACGACTTCCGCGCCATCGATTGGAATCTCTACGCCCGTCTCGGCGAGTTGTACGTGCGCGAGCGCGAACGCGAAGACGCCGCAAACGTGCACGTCGTGATCGACGGCAGCCCCTCGATGCGGATCGGCGGCAAGCTCGAGTTCGCGTGCAAGCTCGCCGCGGCGATCGGCGTGATCGCCGAGGCGGAGGGCGGGGAGGCGACGCTATGGTGCGGCGCACCCCAGAAGTTGACGATCGAGGCGCTCGACCGCGTCGTCGACGGTCCCGCCGCTTCGGCATCGTCGAAAGCGCTGCCGCCGCGTGCGCTCGCCGTCGTCATCACCGATCCATGGGACGAGCCGTCGCTCGCGGCTCCGTCGACGCTCGTTCACGTGCTCGCACGCGAAGAGCTCGAGCCGTCCGCGCGCGGGATGATCCGTGTCGTCGACAGCGAGAGCGGCAACGCGGTCGATCGCTTTGTGGCCGACGAAGATCTCGCGGTGTACAGGGCGAAGCTCGCGGCGCATTGCGCGCGTGAGCGCGAGGCGTGTCATCGTCGCGAGGTCGGCTACGTGCGCTGCGCGGCGGACGAAAGGCTCGATGAGGTCGTGAAACTGTTCGTTCGCGAGGGGGTCCTCGAATGAGCTTCGGCGTGCCGGTCGCGCTATGGGGCCTGCTTTCGCTGGGGCTCCTGGTCCTGCTGAGCTTCTGGAGGCTTCGCCCGACGCGAATCGTTGTCCCGTCGATCGCGATCTGGCGCGAGGTGCCTGCCCGCGTGCCTCCGGTAAAGGCGCTGCGCCGTCCCAGGGCCAGCCTGAGTCTGCTTGCGCAGATGCTCGCGGTTGCGGCAGGCGTAATTGCGATCGCGCGACCGCACATCGAGCACGAGGGCAGGCACCGGACCGTCGCGATCGTCGTCGATCTGTCGGCGCGCATTCTCCCACGCCTGGACGCCGCGAAGGAGGCGTATCGCGTGGCCCGTACGACGGGCGACCGCATCGTCACATACACGTTTCCGCCGCTGGCGCGGCACGAAGGGGACTTCGCGTGGGAGGTGGCGCACTTTGCCGGCGATCCACGACCGGCGATCGAGGCGGCCTCGCGCGAGGCGGATCTCGTCATCTACATAGGCGACCGCGCCGTCGATGCGACGTGCGAGCAGATCCTCATCGGTGGCCCGATGAAGAACCGCGGGTTCGTCGACGCGAACATTGACGCTGGCAAGCTTTACGCGCGAATCCTCGAGGATGGCCGCGAACGTGTCGGTGTGTACGAGCCGCAGGAGGAGATTCGGCTCGAAGGGGACGCTTTCCCGCTGGACGATGTGATCCATCTTGATCGTGCGCCCGCGCGAATTGATGTCGCCCTTGAAGGTCGGCCGCATGCGGGGGTCCGCCGCGCGCTGGAGCGGCTGCCGAACGTGCGCATCGTGACCGGGGGTCGGCCGTCGATCGTCGTCCGCATCGGCGATCGTGCGCGCGTGGGCGACCCGCCGGCGCGTGTCATCATCGACCCGCCGGGCGAATCAGGGCGTGCCGCGTCAACGATCAAGCTCGCATCGCATCCGATCTGTGCGAGCTTGCGCGCGGAGGATGTGAAGATTGCCGATGTGCGGGAGGCGGTGGGGACGCCTCTCATCTTCGCCGACGGGCGCGCTGTTGCGGCGGTGCAGGGACTCGAGATCACGATCGCCGCGTCGATTCCGGAGGACGGCTGGCCCGCGTACCCGTCCTTCCCGATTTTCTGGGCCAATGTGATAGACTTTCTGTCGGGCAATGGCACTTCAGAGTGGCTCGTCCGCCGCACGGGCCGGCCGGTGGAGCTCGCGGACGGACGCGTGGTCCAACCCTCGCGCGTGGGTGAGAATGTCTTCGGCAATCACGTCGTCCGTG
>CAYXVY010000158.1:0-7985 GCA_964468745.1 uncultured Planctomycetales bacterium
AACGACCTTCTGGACGTCGGCGTCGCCGAGGACGCCGAGGAGGCGCGAAGGCACGAACTGCCACCCCGCGCGCTGATGCCCGTGTGCCCGCGCCGCGATCATCGCGCCCGCGACCGTCGAGCGCAGCGTTGGAGTGTCGGCCAGCTGGCGCAGGACCGACGTGATCGTGATCGACGACGGCTCGCGCACGATGGAGACCTGCGCCGGAAGATCGCCGTCGCTCGTATCGTGCTTGACCGGAGTGATCGCGGTGCCGCCCGATGCCGCGGAGATCCGCCAGAGCTTGATGAGACCGAAACCCAAGGCGCCCGCGCCTGCCGGCGGGAAGGCATGGACGGACCGTACTTCGAGCGTCCGTCGCATGTCGGTGGCCTCGCCGTTCAGGATCGCGGCGATGCCGTCCATCAGGGCGTCGCTGCGGCAACCTTCGAGCAGAACCGTGTAGGAATCAGGCATAACTCACGAGAGATCGACTGCTCCTGATGCGTCAAGACACACAACCTCGCCGCGCTCGCGACCGCGATCGACCAGATAGTCGCGGTGCTTCCTCGCTTCCTCGACTGAGTTGACAAGGATGGCGTGCCCGGTCGCGGTGTCGATGAGCCAGTACATCGCTAACTCCCCGCGTCCGTGAACTCGATCTCGAAGTCGTTCGACCCGACGGCGCTCGCTCCCTGCTGCCGGATCTCGTATCCCTGGTTCGCGCGGGCCACGACCTTCTGAACGTCAGTGTCGCCATATCCCGCGTTCCAGACCTCGGCGAACGGCACGAGGAGTTCCCACTCGTCCATCGTCGCGGCCGAGACCGCGGGCTCGTCGTTTGACCAGAGGTACTTTCTCAGCAGCGACCCGACCGTCGTCGTCCGCCCTGTCCCCGCCGTCGCGGCGGCCTCGAGCGCGGAGTTGTTCGTATCGTGCGCGACGGGTGTGACGCTGGTGCCTGCGCTCGACGCTGTGATGCGGTTGACGCGCATCTCGGTGAGCACGCCCGTGACGGCCGTGACGCCGTTATTGAACTGGTACATCCGCGCCACGCGCAGCACGCGCGTCGCGGCGCCGCCGTTGAAAAGATCGATCATCGACTTGCCCGAAGCGAAGGCCACTGCCTGGGCCGTCGCACGCCATGTGTTCGCCACGTTAATGTCCTCCGTAGATCACGATGTCACCCTTGCCATTGCCGCGTTCGCCGACGATGCGCTGCCGGACGCCGCCCTGCTCAAGAAGCCCGATCGCGCGACCGAGCTCGTCCCTCTTGTCTCCCGTCGGCAGCGAACGCCAGCGGTCGCGCTGTCGGGGCAGCGCCCAGGCGACGAGCCGGTCGAGCATCGGACGCGACAGCGCGGCGGGTACGTCCACCACCCAGCCCTCCGCGGCGTCCCAGTGAAGCCTCATCGCGGCGTTCATGAGGTCTCGATTCCAGAGAGCTTGAGATTGACGGATGTCCCGGCCGAGGCGCGCGCTTGGAGCGTCGAGCCTGTCGGCCAGATGTCTCCCTTGGCGAGTTCGACGAAGTCGTTCGCCCCGATGGAGAACTGCCAGAGGATCGCGTTCGCCTGCAGCGGCGACCCCGCTGCGGGGACGAGACAGACGTCGACCGTCTTCGCCGCGCCACTCGCGTTCACCAAGTGCAGCACGGCCGCCGTGAAGCTCGTGCTCGCCGGTACGGCGTAGATCGTCTGGAAAGCCGCGGTCAGCTCGACCACGGCGACAGGCTTGAGTGTATTCGCCATCAGCGCACCGCCAGAATGAAAGGATCGGTCACAGGATCGAAGCTCACGGCAAGTCCGCCCGCGTAGCCGGCACCCATCTCAGGCCGCTCCTGGTCAAGCTTGAACGGTTCGCGCTCTTGCCGTCGTTCCGGCTCTTCCTTCTGCGGCCGGGGAGGTTCGGGCGCCGGCTCGAAGCCATACGGCGCTTCGTCCGTCGACCTGTCGAAGGTCCCCAGGAACCCCGCCTCCAGCAGCGTGAAGGCCTCGCCGGCAATCGCCTCATCGGGCGTCTGGGCGGGCCCGCTCGCACGCGGGACGATGATGGGTTCGCTTGTAAGTGCTTCCATGGCTCATCCAAAACTTAGGTCGTTCCGACGTTGGCCCGGAGCTGCAGCCGAGCGATGGCGTCCTGCTTCTCGAGGACCAGGCTCGTCGGCCAGTACACGCGGTAGGTCGTATGCGCCGCGCCCGCGACGAGGACCTCCTTGACGCGGATCATCTTCGAGCCGAAGGCTGCGGGAACGATCCCGTAGAGGCCGCCGCGACCCAGGCAGATGGCGTAGATCGACGTGCCGTTACCGAAGCCGCCGACCGTCTCGTTCGTCAGGACGTTGTCATCCCTGTAGATCGGGATCCCGTCGAACGCCATGACCTTGCGGGAGCGCATTCCACCGTTGGCGTCCGGGACTTCGACCGTGACGAAGTCCGGGTGCATGCCGCGGTTGTAGTAGGCCTGCTGGATATTCTTGTACGCAAGCGGACCCGTGAAGAGCACATGCGCACGCCCGTTGTTGGCGCGGATGAGCGCGACGAGGCGAGCGAGATCCTCGAGCTGAAGGAAGAAGTTCGCGACGTCGTTCGTGGTGATCGTCTGCGAGCCGATCGTGAGTTTGCGGATGCCGCTGAACTCGGCGGCCGTGACCGAAGCATCCCCCGCGTAAAAGGTCTGCCAGAACTTGTAGAGCATCCGGCGCGTGGCGAGTTCGAGCTGGACGCCTGCCTGCGAGTTGACGTTTGACTCCGCATACGCGGTGTAGTCCGCGACGATGACGTCCTGCACGAGGAGCTTCAGCTCGAACGTGTCTTCCGTGGCGGTGGCCGGAACAGCGAGGCCTTCGCCGGGGTTGGCCGACGCGCCGCCGCCGCCGACGGCATCGAACGTCGGCGCGGCGCCGCGGTTGGCGGCGCTCACGCGCTCGACGCGCAACAGGTGGCCGTTCACAGGCATGAACGGAAGCCGCTCGGCGAGCTGGATGCGATCCTGCTCGTTCTCCAGCAGGTGGGCAAGGAGCTCGTCATTCGACAGGAACAGGCCCTGGGTTTTTGTAAGAGGCATGGATCACTCCAAAAAAAGGAAGTTTCAGTTCGAGAGAATCACACGAGGACTATCGCGGGCCGCGGCGGGCCGGGGCCGTCGCGCGCTACGGGCGACGCCCCGGATCGGTGAGCACCCAGTAGTTCGGTTTCGATCATTCGCAACCTCGCGTTTCACGACTCCTCCACAGAGTTCATGCGGAAACAGTCGAGGTGTACACCTGGAAAATTTCCGGGATTCGCGTTGCGCAGCGCGGCGAACACTCGCTACCGGTCTTCCGCATTGCCACGGCAAAACTACGTCGCGGCGGCTTCGTTGATCATGGTGCCCTGATCTTGACGTTCTGATGCGGCGTCGAATGAGCATGTGCGGAAGGACATGTTTCATGTTGGGCAGCCCGCTCGCGATCCTCTGCGTCTTGGCGGCGTGGAGATTCGCCGGTGCGGGCGAGCGATCGCGCGAACTCCGGGAAAAACTAATTCAACCGCGCGAGCCCGTGAAGCCCATTGCGTCTTCTGCCGAGAGCAGTGCGACAGATGATGGTGCACTGGGACCTGCGACTGAGTCCTCGCTCGATCGAAGGCGCCTGGACGCACTGCTGCTTTCTCTCGACCAGGCCCGCGCGGAGGGGGATCGACGCGTCGAGGAACTGTGCGCTCTCGACGTGCCCACATACTGGGAGCACCTGCTCAGCGTATTCTGTGGAAGTGAGCATGGTGTGGTACGCGGCGCCGTTCTGGATCATTTGTCACGATTTGTGTACGCCGCCCCGATGACTCATCACCTGCGCCAGCCATTTCGGCAGGCCTTACTGACCCAGCTCTCCTCGGAGACCGATGCCGTCATGCGAGTTCGGATCCTCAGTGCGCTGGGCAGCGGATGTCAGGGACAGGATCACGATGTCCGCGTCCATGACTTATTCCGCACCATGCACGTGACCGATCCAGATGCCGGGGTGGCAAAGACCGCGCTCCAGGAGCTAGCTGAACACGACACACATTCCGCCCTGCCGTACGTCGAGCACGCACTCAATGCTGCAGAAGACGAGCGCGCTCGATTCGAGCTTACCGAGTGGTTGGGATTCCTGCGCCTTGAGAAGTGAGGACTGTGTTCAAAGGAGCTCAGTGATCACCCGCTTGAAGACTGTTGTGCGGTCGCGCGCGATGACCTCGCAGAACGTCATGATCGTCGACCACTTCGGCTTGCCTTGATCAATGTCAGCGAGATCGTAATCACTCGTAACGCCCCATCTTTCAACTCGACCCTTCTTCGGGACACGGACCGTGTAAACCTGATAGGGCACTCGCTGTACTTTGCGCGTGGACGCTGGTCTCCCTGGCATGGGCTTGACTCCCAATTCCAAGTTCGGTTGGGAAACTGCAGGCTCGACTTCGGGTGGATCAGTATCGAATTGCTGCCCCGAAGCAGATATGAGCGCCGTATGGAAAAGGACATCCGCCGGTAGGCAAGTTTCACTTTCGCCGACGCGCACACTCACGGCAAGCTGGAAGTGCTGATCGCGGGTCGTGCGCTTTCGGTATCTGTGCCAGAGCAGTTCTTCATCAAGCGTTGGCGCGCAAGTCGTGACCGGCACTCTTGAATCGCCTTGCTTCTTGAGCAAAATACTGATCCCCTTTGGTCCTCGCTTTGTGCCGTCGGCCGCAGTGGCGACGATTTCAAAGTCAAGCCGTCCTTCTTCAACATCCTTTGCCCATACGCTGATCATGTATATCTGGAAGCGCGTTTTCTGGGTGTACCCCAACGAACTGAAGCCGTCCCTCTTGGCGAAATGGTCGCCACCGGGCGTCATGCTGAACGTCACAGGCCTTTTATCTTTCCCGAGGACGGACAGCGACGCCTTCAATTCGACGGTGCCGGGGAGACACGCACCCTTTGCCACGGGGCGCATCTCTACCCAGAAGACGCCGTGGTAGTTCCAACGAGGGTCGTGCGCTTCAACCATCCAGTCGCCGATCTCGACGTCACACATGGGCGTGGCCTGGTAGTCTTCGGACCCTAGCGCGTTGGGGCTTACTCCAGTAGTCGGTGCAAGAATGAGGCTCTGCCCAATCGACCCGCCAAGAAATTCACGAAGTCCCGGATTCCGGTCGTCGACTTCGGTGATGTCAATCGAGGCGTCGGCCAGTGTGAAGGCGCCGACAAGCATTGGCTCGGGCCACGGCCCCGCTCGCTGCAGGGAATCAGAGTCGGAGAGCGCAGCTGGGTATGAGGCAGGGGCAGACAACTTCGCGGAGACTGGAGCCAGCGCTGGGAAAACCCGTTGACCCGGCTGAGAGACTGGGGCCGTCGATGTCGGCCTTAGGATAGTCGACATCGGCGCTCGCGGCGCACTGGGACCGGCAGCGGGTGGCTGTTGCGCAGCGGCACCGGATTGTTGCTGCACCCACGCCCAAGCCTGCTGGTATGTCATTGGTGGGCTCTGGACAATCGCGCCTGTCTCAAGTCGCCAGACGAAGAGAAAAACTCCCGGACCCGCAGGAACCTGCTGAAGGAGCGTCGGGTTTGCCACGGGAAGCCTCCAAATATGTGCCCCAGCAGGACTCTCCATAGAGTTCATGAGAGATCAGTCGAGGTGTACACCGGGAAATTTTCCTGAATTCGTGCTCCGCAGCGCGACAATGGCGTGCTGCCGTGCTTGCTCCAGCCGTTTCTGAAGCCCGGCCAGTGACAATCCCATGAGCTGCGCGAGCGCGCGGAGCGACCGGCCCCGGGCAAGCTCTGTCAGGATCAGAACGTCGCTGTCCTCCAGGCCGGCCAAGGCGTCGTCGAGTCGCCCGAGAAGCTCAACACTTGCGTCCGACTTTGCAGAATCTGCAACCGGCCGTCGCAGCGCTTCGGCTTCGTGATCCTCCCAGCGCGCGTGCAGATTCCACCAGGCGTGCTCCTTGCGAAGCGCGCGACGCGCGCACAGCAGCAGGGCCTCCCCGCGCGTTACATCGGGCCAGCGACACAGCGCGTCGATGGCCGTCTCCTGGAGGGCGTCCTGTCCGAGATCCCACGAAACGCCTGAGCGTCGCGACCAGCCGTCCACCTGACTCCAGGCGGCTTCGTACGCGTGAAGGAGCCGATCGAGTCTCTGGGGCGTGTCGATCACCGCGCGCCTCCGTCCGCCCCGATGCGAATCTTTCTCTCGGCATCCACGATCTCTTCACGAATCTCCTTGAAGGTTGGAAAGCATGCGGCCGCGAATCGCAAGGCACGCACTCCCGCGTGAAGGCTGCCGGCGGCAGCGAAGGCGCGCCCTGCCCAGAGATGAGTGTCTCCCAGGTAATCGTCAGGGATCTCCGCGTCATAGAGGGTCACAAGGCGCTCCAAAGCCGCTCGACCCCCTGCATCGTCGGGCTTGAGACACACGCGCCTGGCCAGCGCTTCGAGCAGGCGGTCGAGAATCCAGTCGTCGTCATGGCCGCCAAGCCACAGCGCTTCGAAGTCCTGCGCGGCGTCTTCAAAGTCGTTCGCGCGGACCGCGACGTCGGCCCCGAAGGAAAACGCTGCGCGCTTGCACTTCAGTCGCGCGCGAGCATGAATCGCCTCTGTGTCGTCGGGGCAGAGCCGCAGCAATTCTTCGATGTCGGCAAGCGCGAACATTAGCGCCGCGTCGTTGCCGAAGATGCAGTCCACCGTTCCGAGGAAGCTGAGCGCCCCCGCACGTCCTCTGAGGGCTGCAATGCTCCCGGGCTCCAACCGAAGGGACGTGTCGAAGTCGGCGAGGGCGGCCTCGTAATCGGTCAGCTCGACCCGCGCCTGCGCGCGCAAGAGCCAAGCCTCCGCGTATATCGCGAAGCGGTCCAGGACTGAGGTGACATCCCTGACTACGCCGCGCAAGAGACGCTGACGGGAAGGATGGCCCCGCGCACGATCGGCACATTGGTATCGGAGCCGAGCGCGCCGCCATTGCGCGTCCTCCTCAGGAGTCGCCGGCCTCCATCCACGTCCCAAGCGCCTGTGTTGCCTGCGTACTTCGCGATCTGCGATTTGCAGCATGGCCTTCTCCTACGCGGGCGTCGAAGAGGAATGGGTGTCCGATTTGCGATCGCCGTTCCTGCCGTTGCCCCACGCTGAGGCGGCGTCGACGGCGCTCTCACCGACGACCCAGCTCGCGAGGATGAGCACGATGTGCTGAACCGTCTCGTGACGCAGCCCCAGATTGAGTCCGTCATTGAGCCCGACGAGCAGCGCGCCTAGGATCGCCGTCGTGAACTTCCGGGACGAGAAGATCTTCTTCATGCGACACCCCCGCGACGGACGGCGGCGCCGGCGAGCTGGAGGAGACCCAGGAGGAGGCTCGCCAGCGCGCCGCCGAATTTCGATCGCTTTTCAGCCTCTGCACGCGGAAGCGCCTTCTCGACGAGCTTCCGCGCCTCATCGCGCGCCACCTCGCCGACCTTCTTCGCGCTTTCCTCGTCGACTCCGGCCGATTTCGCCTTTTCGTACGCCTTGAAGGCCGCAATGTCGGCGGCTTCGTCGAGGATGGCCTTGCGCTCATCGGCGGTGAGTGCACATCCGCCGAGTAGAACGGCAGGGACCAGCAGAATGACTAAACGCATTGCTTCCTCCTCGCCGGGAAGCGGACGCTCAGCCCCGAATTCGGGCCGCCAGGCACGCCGAGCGCAGTTTCTACAAAGGCGTGCTTGCGCAGGTCTTCGAGGAGGGTCGCGCTCCGGACGCGCGTCCGTACGAGTTCCTGCGAGACGGGGCGCGGGATGCTCGATGGCCTCGCGCGGTAGATCTCGACCTCATCAATCCCCTCGGTGAGCCCGCGCGCGCAGAGCCCGCGGATGTAGAAACGGTTGAACTCCCCTTCCGCGAGAACGGTGTGCGCGTTCCAGGGCACGCGGCGTGTGGCGTACTCCGCGCGATCCCGACGGAGCGCACGCTCGAAGGCAACGAGATAGCCACGGACATGGACCTGCTCGGCCAGCCAGGCTGAGTCGTGACGC
>CAYXVY010000159.1:0-21081 GCA_964468745.1 uncultured Planctomycetales bacterium
CCGCCGTGCCGCCGCCCGGGGTCAGGCTGTGCTGGCGCGCCGGGGCAGCGCTTTGGATGCGGTCATCGAAGCCGCCGTTGAGCTGGAAGACGACGGTCGTTTCAATGCCGGCACCGGCTCACAGTTCCGGCTCGACGGCACGACAATCGAGATGGACGCCGCAATCATGTCCTCCGAAGGCACGCTGGGGAGCGTCGCCGCGCTTCAGCGCGTGAAAAACCCGGTCCTCGTCGCGCGTGAAGTCTCGAAGACGCCGCACGTGATGCTGTGCGGCGACGGTGCCACAGAGTTTTCGCGCCGCTGCGGATTCACGGAGTGGTACAAGCCCTCGCAACAGGCGCGCGAGGCGTACGACCGCGTGCGAAAGATCATCCGCGACGGCAGGAAGGACGAACTCCGCGAGCCGTGGCGGACATTCGATCTGAAGCGGTACTGGAACTTCACCGAATCCGCCGAGAAAGTCCTTGCCCCCTCGGCTGAGCTCGGGGCAGGCTGCGATACGATCGGCGCCGTTGCGATAGATGTCGACGGTCGTCTCGCGGTGGCTAATTCCACCGGCGGGGCAAGCCCGATGCTGCGCGGCCGCGTGGGCGATTCGCCCATCGTGGGGTGCGGCTTCTATGCGGGGCCGGCCGCGGCCATCGCCGCAACGGGGGTGGGTGAAGAGATCATCCGCCGCCAGTTGTGCCGGCAGGTCTACGACTGGATCTCACACGGCGACGACATGGCGCGTGCTGTCGAGCGCGGCGTAACGCAGTATCCGGCGGACGTGCCGGTCGGGCTGATCGCAATTTCTCGCCGCGGTACCGCGCAGGCGAACAATAGATCGATGGCGTGGTCGGAGTGCCAGGCATGAGCGAAACCACGTCGCAGATCCTGCAGCTCATTCCAAAGGACACGCGCAGCCTCGTGATGCGCTACCAGAAGCTGCAGGAGATCGCGGCGGCGCTGTCGAGCGAACAGGACCTGTCGAAGCTGCTGAATCTCATCCTTCGCGAGAGTCGCTCGCTGACTAGCGCCGATTCCGGCTCGGTCTGGGTGCGCGAGGACGATGTAACACTCGACCCTACCGCGACAGCGCGAGATACGTCGATTCACCGGATCATGGAGCGGCTCGTCCTCAAGGTCACTCAGAACGATTCGCTGACGTTCCCATTCAAGGAGTTCAAGCTCGGCGTCGATCGTAAGACCATCGCGGGGTACGTCGCCGACTGCGGCGAGGTCATCAACATCGTCGACGTCTACAACCTCCCGCCCGGGGTGCCGTTCTCGTACAACCGTGACTTCGACGACACGTCGGGATATCGCTGCAAGTCGATGCTCGTCATCCCGATGCGCAACCGCGCCGGGGACGTCATCGGCGTCATTCAACTCATCAACAAGAAACGCGACTTCCACGCGAAACTTCACACGAAGGAAGAAGTCGAGAAGCAAGTCACGGTCTTCGATCCGTTCGACGAGGAACTCGCCCTTGCGCTCGGCTCGCAGGCGGCGGTCTGCGTCGAGAAGGCAAAGCTCTACGAGGAGATCGAGGCGATGTTCGAAGGCCTCGTCACGAGCTTCACGGTTGCCCTCGAGAAGCGGAACCGGACCACGTACGGCCACTGCATGCGCGTGGCGCAGTACGCCGTCGCGATCGCGGAGGCGATGAACGACGCGCCGCCCGACGCGTTCAAAGGAGTGAAGTACTCGCGCGTGCAGCTGAAAGAGCTGCGCTACGCTGCGCTCCTGCACGACATCGGGAAGATCGCCGTACCCGAGGCGGTGCTCGACAAGCGGAACAAGCTGCTGGACAGCGAGATCGCCGCAATCGAATACCGGATGGCGTACTGGAAAGAACGTCTCGCGCGCGACGGGAAGCCGAATGCTCACGTCGACGCGTGGATCGCGCATGTCAAGAAGACCAATGTCCCGATGGGCACGACGGACGAGGACGTGAAGGCGCTCAAGGAGATCGCGTCGCAGACGTTCGTCGATCCCGCCGGCTCGTCCGGTCCGCTCCTCACGCCGTACGAGCTGGAGAATCTCTCGATCGTGCGCGGCAATTTGACGGCGGGCGAGCGGAAGCAGATCGAACAGCACATCGTCGACACGTGGGAGATCCTGAAGCGCGTCCCCTGGCCGCGCTACGTGCGGCTCGTGCCGAACATCGCCGCGTGTCATCACGAGAAGGTGAACGGCTCGGGCTATCCCTGGGGTTTCAAGGGGGACGAGATTCCCCTGGGCGGCAAGATCCTGGCGATCGTCGACATCTACGAGGCGCTGACCGCGAAGGACAGGCCGTACAAGCCGGCGATCCCCGTCGACAAGGCGCTCAAGATCCTCGACGACGAGTGCGCGCGTGGGAATATTGACGCGAAAATCTACCAGCTCTTCAAAGACCGGAAGATCTACATGATGTTCACGGGCGACTCGGGATTCATAAAGACGCCCCAGACACCTCAAATGCCGAAATAATCCCGAATCAGATCCTGATCCGGATCGCGCAGATCGGGATGGGGATCGGGATGGGGATCGAAGACGGGAGGTCGAGAATGGAAGGACTGCTGTCGGAACAAAACAGGGAATGGCGGGCGCGCGCGCGCAAGGCCGCGGAGGAGATCGTGCGGCCGGTCGCGGCAAAGTACGACGTCTCGCAGGAGTACCCGTGGGAGATCCAGAAGGGGCTCGCGAAGGCGGGACTCTTCAAGGTGTGGATTCCGGAGCAGTACGGCGGAGCGGGTGGGGATCGCACGCTCAACCTCTGCATCGTAGTCGAGGAGCTTTCGCGCGCCTGCGGCGGTGTCGGCGTCCTCTTTGCGGTGAACGCCCTCGGCAGCTTCCCGATCATCATCGGCGGAACCGAGGCGCAGAAGCAGAAATGGCTTCCGAAGATCGCGAACGGCGAATCACTCATCGCCTTCTGCCTCTCGGAGAAGGGTTCTGGTTCCGATGCCGCGAGCATGCGCGTCCGCGCCCGCAGGGACGGCGACTCGTTCGTCATCGACGGCGAGAAGAAGTGGACCACGAATGGATCCGCCGCGGACATCTACACCGTCTTCGCGGTCACCGATCCCAAGTCGAAGTCGCGCCGCATCAGCGCGATCCTCATCGAGAAGGGGACTCCCGGCTTCACCTTCAAGAAGTTCGAGGACAAGATGGGCATCCGTTGCGTGCCCGTCGTCGAGAGCCACTTCCACGGCGCCCGCGTCCCGAAGGAGAACCTCCTTGGCGGCGAGGAGGGGTACGGATTCCGACATTCCATGGGCACGCTCGACATCGCGCGCCCCGGGGTCGCGGCGCAGGCGGTCGGCCTCGCGCAGGGCGCCCTCGAACTCGCGCTCGTATACACGAGCCGCCGCAAGCAGTTCGGCCAGCGCGTGATCGACTTCCAGGCGGTGCAGTTCATGCTCGCCGACATGTCGACGAAGGTGGAGGCGGCGCGCCAGCTCGTCTACGCGGCGGCGCGAGCCGTCGACAAGGGGCTCGAGGGAGTCACGAAGCTCTCGGCCATGTGCAAGGTGTTCGCCACCGACGTAGCCATGGAAGTGACGACTAACGCGGTACAGCTCTTCGGCGGATACGGCTATATGCGCGACTATCCGATCGAGAAGTACATGCGCGACGCCAAGATCACGCAGATCTACGAGGGCACGAACCAGGTGCAGCGGATCGTCATCTCACGCAATTTGATGAAAGAGGCGACGATGCTCTCGGACATGCTCGAGAAGTACATTCCGCAGGAGGTGCAGTACGTCCTCGACGAAGGGGGCGTGCCGCCCGAGGTGGCCGCGGCCTTCAGTGTCCCCGCGGTGAAGGAATAAGGAGTAACGACGGGGGGCGCCGCGCGTCCAATCGCGAGATGCCGCCCGCGAGAGCGATGGACGTCCGCCTGCTGGGAAAGACGGGGCTGCGAGCCTCCGAGTTGGGGATCTGTCTCCCCGATGATCGGGGGCGCGCGGCGGAGATCGCGCGGAAGGCAGCCGATCACGGCGTGACGTTGTTCATGGGAGGTCCCGAACTGTCCGCGGGGCAGTGCTTCGTGTCGTCTGCGCGCGTTGCGATCGTCACCGCCGCATCCGCGACGGATCTTCCGGAGAAGCCCGCATGCGTCGCCGTCCGGTATAACGTGCTCGACCAGAGCGCGACGCATAGGCTCATGCCTGCGGCGTACCGCGGGGGACACGGCATCGTCGCGACCCACGTCTTTGGTGGCGGATCGCTCGCGGGCCGCGTCGCGCACACGCCGCCGGGAGCCGCCGTTCTGGAACTCGCCAAGCTCGTCAAAGCGCATCGCACGCTCGCGCAGCTCGCTATTCAGGCCGCGCTCGCGAACGAATACGTTTCGTGCGCGGTCGTCCGCGTTTCCTCCGTACAACATCTGGAGGAAGCCTTGGGGGCGTTCGAAGCCGAGCCGCTCACGCTCACCGAACTGGAGCACATCTTCGAGACGTACGCCAACCGTTACGATCACCGCCGTTAGGGAGGACGTGATGCGTTGTTCTGCGCTGGTGCTGATTCTCCTGGCGCCCGCCATCGCTCCCGCTGCGTCGGGCCTGGGGACCCTCCCTCAGGGCAGGCAAGACGGTGAACTCACCCTGGCTCAGCTCATCGAGCGGATGGATGCGGCCGTCGCCCCTGCGCGCGACCTCACGTTCATCTCCGAGGGAGCGAGCTCGGGGAGCTTTTCAATGTACATGTCGATGTCGTACCGGCACGAATTCGCCTCCGCGTCCGATGGGACGATTCGCGTGCGCGGCGGGATGCGGACGGTGAGCGGGCGTCTCGCGATGGCGCGCGGTCTCAAGGCGCCGGAGACCGAGACCGTGCTGACGGCTGATGGACTTTGCCTGCGCCGGCAGACCGAAGGCCGTCCCGTGGCCGACAAGTTTCCACTTCGCGCCGCGGCCGTGAGACTCCCGACCGGTTCAACGCGCATCGATCCGCTCCTCTTCGAGACAATGGGGGGTCCCCCGGACCAGAACCTCCTCATGCTCTACCACCTGTCGCCGAAGCGCGCCCTCGCGCTCGATCCGGAGTGGCGTCTGCTCGGTCGCCGTACGGTCGACGGTCAGGACGTCTACGTGCTCATCTCGCGCCGCCAGTTGGGCGAGCCGTCGAGCGAAGCGCGCAACGCCGCGATGAACACGCCGTATGCGAGCGTGAAGAAACTCCACGTCGGCGTAAAGGACCTGCTTGTCAAGCGGGTCGACGTACGGCTGATCGCAAGCAATGCGTACAGCAGTGCGAATCTCACATGGGCGATCCGCGAGACGGCCGATGTCGGCGGCGTCGCCTTCCCGATCAAGGTCGAGCTGCGCTGGGGCATGCCGTCCTACGGCGGCACTGCGCTCCACGTGACGCACACGGCGTCCGCGATCAAACGCGGCGACCCCGGCCAGCTGCTGCCGGACGATCTCTACGCGAGCTCTCCGCACCTTTCCGTCGACGAGATCTCGCGGGCGCTCATCGAGAAGCCCGGAGATGCGGACCTCCTCGCGTCGCGAGCAATCGCGCGCTCGGGTATGTACGCGGGCCGGGGGAATCCCCTCATGGGCATGCCCCAGGGCAAGCAGCCGGACTCCGCGGCGCTGGCGGCGGATCTGGAAAAGGCGGTCGACGCACGCTGGGCGCTCTCCCCGGTTCGGGCGCTGATGGGCCTGTACGTGGAGACCAAGGAGGTCGAGAAGCTGACGACGCTCATCGACCGCATCGAGAAGGATGAGCGGCGTCCGTGCTGGCTCGCGCTCGATGCCGCGGAACACCTCAATGGGCTGGGCGAATACGATCGGGCGCTCACTATCCTTGACGGAATCACCGGCGCACCTGCGTGGCGCGTGGCCGAGGAGCGCATGGTCTCCCTGCTTGCCAAGGGCGATGTGCCTGCCGCTGTCGAAGCCTTCCGCGTGGGGCTGGCCGGCCATCCGTCCCCCGTCGAGTGGATCGAGCGGCTCGTCTCGCTCGTGTCGCTGCTGCCGGCGTCCGCCCCGAAGCTCGAAAAACTGAAGGTGGTCGATGCGGTCGACGAGCTCCTCAAAGCCGCGCCCCAAGACCCCGCGCTCAATCTGGCGCGTCTGCGACTGGTGCCCGAGGCGCAGACGGCGCGCGTGGTGCTGGAGCGCGCGACGGACGATCGTGTGCTCGACGCAGCGCTCGCCGTGGTGAAGGAGAAGCTCGACGGTGCGAAGGCAGACGAATTGGCTCCTCTGCTGGCCGCGCTTGAGCCGGCCGAAGCGAATGCCGCACTGTCCAGCAAGGCGCTCGCATTGCGCGGTGCGGCGCTGATCAAAGCGGAGCGGCGCGAGGAGGCCAAGGCCGCGTTCGAAAAGGCGCTGCAGCCCGGCCTCGCGATCGCCCCCGACCTCGTGACGCAGATCGAGAATCTGGGGGACGACGGCCTCACCGCGCGGGCGTGCCGCGGATTTCTCGACGGGTTGCGCAAGAACGGTCCTGGCGACCACCTGATGGCGCTCTACCAGGAGAAGGGGCCGCTGCAGGCACTCGCACGCATTTACTCGCGCGACAAGGAGCACGCCAAGCTCTACCACGACATCAAGGGCATCGACCTCGGCACGTGGTACGGGATGTCGCTCTTCTTCATGGTGCGCACCGACCAGCAGGAATTCGTCAAGGCGGCCGCCGTGGAGGCGACGAAGGACAAGTCCGAGCTCGCAGGCCTCAAGTGGCTGGCGGCGTCGCTGGGCGGACCGTACGCGGAGTACTACCGCAGCGCCGCAAACGCGGACCCCGTCGCGCTCTATGAGAAGGCGCGCGAGTGGGCGCCGGCCGATGCGGAGGTCCTCCAGGAGCTCGCGGCGCTCTACGCCCAGCGCGGCGACACGAAAAAGGCGATCGCGGCGGCGACCGACTTGATCGCCATGTACGACGCCGGCACCGTCCCGACGGCGACGCGACGCTGGAGTCGGGAACGCGCGCAACTCGCGGTCGCCGATGCGCACCGGCAGGCGGGGGATCTCGACGCGTCGCGAGCCGGACTCGACAAGCTCGACCTCGCGAAGTCGGATCTCCAGCCGCACGAGCTCTGGCTCGCCTCGACCGTGCTGGAGCAGTGCGAGCAGTTCGAATCCGCGGCCGCCGCACTCGCTCGCTGCGAGGACGAAGGGTACCGGCCCTATCTGCGGCTTGCCCGTCTCTACGAGAAACTCAAGAACTGGGCCGAGGCCATGCGCTGCTATAACCGCGCGATCAAGTCGGGTTACGACTCGGACATCCCGGCGCCTGACGCCGCGGTGCGGCAGCTCATCCGGTCGTCCGATCGCGGCGAGCAGCCCGCGGCGCCCGACAAGCTGCGGACGGAATTGTACAAGCGGATCGGCGACGACTACTTCATCGACAAGCTCCTCGCCGGGCCGCTCCCCGCGCTCTCTGCGGGCGACGACACGCGCGCCAGGCGCCTCTTCGACGATCTGTGCGGCGAGGAGCTCGTGGCACGCGACACGGCGGAGGAGGAGTTGCGGAAGATGGGATCCAGGGTGTCGATGGTGCTGCGCCCCGGTCTGACGTCGACCGACGACGAAGTGAAAGCGCGCGTGCGCGCGATGCTCAACGAATGGGCGGAGCCCCGCTAGTCACGAGACTTGGAGAAACAATGATCTGCGCCGCGCTGAGCCTGGTGATGCTTCTGCAGGAGCAGAAGGCCACTGTCGAGGATGTCCTGAAGCTCATGGAGAAGAACACCGCGAGCCTGACGGACCTCACGTTCTCGGTGGACACGCAGGCCGATATGAGCGTCGGCGGGGACACGTCCGTCGTCGTTCGCTGGCGCCGCGGCGCGGGGCTGCGCGTGAGCGTTGTCTCCAGCCCGAAGAAGAAGAAGGACGCGGGCGCCGGCGCCGGCGTGATGCTGGGGATGCGCCTCGGCGGGCTTGAATTCGCGTACGCGCCGGAGGGCTACTACATCTGGACTGCGATGGGACCCGACGAGAAGCGGTCCCTCGCGGTCAGCAACATGAAGATGGGCTGGGACCAGCCCGCCGCGAAGGCGGTGGACCCTTATTTCCTTCCCTCCGGCTTCCCTGTGCGACTCTTCATCGACGACCCGATGGTCTATTACGAGCTCGAGCCGCGCGCGTTCTTCGGGTACGAGGCGAACCTGGCGTGCGAAGGGACGCGCGTCGAGGACGGAAGAAACTGCTACGTGCTGTCATCGCACCTTTCGCCCTCGGAGATCACGAAGAAGCTGCACGGCTCGGAGTTCATCTTCCTGGCAAGCCGCAAGGAGTTCTTCGTCGACGTGGAGACCGGCCGCCTGATCCGGCTGCGCTGGTCGGCGACCATGCACCAATCGATGGGCGGCCAGGATCAGGATGAACGCGGCGTCCTCGTGGCGACACCAGGCACGCGCACGGAAGTGGCGGACGGCGTCTCGCTCCCCACCTCGTGCTCGTGGGCGTTTTTTGACGAGAAGCGCGGCAACGCGCGCGACACCGAGATGGTCCACACGTTCCGCTCGTTCCGCGCAAACACGGGCGTGGCGGCGGAGTCCATCGTGTCCGAGTCGGAACGCGCCGACCTCTACGCGGACGCGGCTCTGATGACGCCGGCGGAGTACGAGGCGATCCTCAAAAAGGACCCGAAGAACGTGAACGCGCTCTACAGTCTCGCGATCGCGCGCGGCACGCCTTCGATGATGGAAGCGATGATGGGCGGAGGCGAAGCCAAACCCGTGAAGATTCTCGGCACGCTCGAACAGGTCATGACGAGTCGACCGGAGGCGGAGTCGCCGGTCCTGAATTTCCTGGCGGCCGCCGAGATGGAAGACGGTGCGGAGAAGGCTGCGCCCATTCTCGAGAAGATCGAGGCGGGGGTCATCAGGGGCGAGCGCGTGCGGCTCGTCGCGGCGTCGCGGCTCAACGCGAAGGGCGAGCACGACCGGGCGCTCAAGCTGCTTGAGACGGCGCCGGTCGTCGAAGGGTTGCGCCGGCGGGCGGTTCTCGAGCGGATGTTCGCCTTGGCGTCGAAGAAGGATGCGGCGGCGCTCGCGGCTGCTTTTTCCGACGAGGCCGCGCGGCGCGGAATCACCGCTGAAAAGGTGATGTTGATTCACGAGATGCAGTCGCGCATCGCGTCGCTCCCGAAGGGGGCGATCTCCCTTGAGGAGGTTGAGAAGCTGGTCCGCGAGGGGCGTGAGAAGGCGCCCGGTGAGATCGCGTGGGCGCTCGCGCTGGCGCAGTTGACGGCGAAGGTGGATGCGGTCGCTGCCGTCGTGGACGCGGCTCCGGCAGACGCGGACGCCGTGGAGTTCGCGCTCGATCTCATCTCTGAGCGGACGGAATTCACGAAGGATGAGGCTGGGCGTGTGCGCGAGGCGCTCGCGAAGGTGAGAGCGGTAGATCCGCGCGTACCCTTCCAGGTCGGCCGCGCCTTCAAGGCGGCCGGCAACTCGGACGAGTCGAAGAAGGAGTTCGCGCGCGCCCTCGACATGTGCACGCAGCTCAAGAAGGGGGACGCCGCCGCGGCCCATGCGGGCGCCATTCTCTTCGATCTCGCGGACGAGTCGGCGGGAGCCGACGAGGACGCGTGGCTCGAGCGTGTGGTCGCGGTGATCCTGAAAGTCGCTCCCAATGGGGAAGGAGTTCAGCCTAACAATCTTGGGGACGAGACGAAGAACCCCGTGCAGAGGCTTGCGCGGAAGTGGATCACCGCCTCCCGCTGGCTCGATCTGTACAAGCTTGCGACGCAGGCGGGCCAGAATCTCCTGCAGACGTGGGAGCTCCAGCAGGCGCTGCAGGGGGACGGCGCGGTTGCGTGCGCCAAGGCCGTGCGCCAGGAACTGCTCAGCGAGGCCAAGGACGTGGCACCGCACAAGCAGTACGCGAAGTTCGCGCACGCGTTCCTCGCGGACGAGGGAACGCTTGAAGTGCTGGAGGCCGCGCGCACGATGGCGCCGAAGGACGTCGAGGTGACGTGGGTGCTCGCCGAAACGGCGGGCCGGCGCGGTGAGCGTGACAAGGCGCTCGCCGCGTACGAGGCCGCCATCGGGATGATGGAGGGAACCGCGACGGTGGAAGGCCGCTCGGTCACGAAGACCGACGGGCTCATCGAGATGGCGCGGCTGTTGCAGGATCCGGCGAAAGCGAAGGCGGCGCTCGGACGGATCGACCTCAAGGCCGCCGGCACGCAGGGGATGCACGCTGTCGCCGTGGGCGAGCTCTATGCGAAGATCGAGGAGGTCGATTCCGCCCTCGCCGCCTACATGCGAGCGAAGGAGCTCGGGCTGCGCCCGAATTTCAAGATCGGGCGCCTTCACGAGAAGAAGAAGGACCCCTACGAGGCCGTCCGCTGGTACAACCGCGACATCGCCGAAGGATCGACGGGCGACTCGTGGGCAGGCGGGCAGGTCGCGGTGGCGCAGATCGAACTGGACGAGCCGCAGCCGGATGGCGACCCGAAGCAAGAGGGCGAGCCGCTCAACGGCAAGGAGGCAAAAGAACGCCTCTTGAAGAAGCTCGGCCCCGACTTCCTCATCGAACGATTCCTGGAGGGGAAGTTTGATGCATTGGGAGACGCCGACCGATCCGCCGTGACGAAAGCCGTCGAGCAGTTCCGCAGCGAGGAGCTGGCGGAGCGCGATGCGGGTGAGGATGCGCTGAAGAAGATAGGCGCAAAGGCGGCTCCGCATTTGAAGGATCTGCTCAAGGCGGACGACGAAGAGGTCCGGCAGCGCGCGCGGGCGCTGCTGATGGAATGGGCGGAACCCAGGTAGCGGCCGACCGCCTTGCAATGGCCCCGGAGCGCCGATAAGGTAGCGCCGTGCACCGGATCTTCGCGGGTCTCGCGTTCTGGACCGTGGTTGTCTTCGCCGCCGAATTCGTCCTCGGTATTCTCGTGGGAGATGCGATCCGCGGCCAGCGCGAAGCGGTCGCACAGCGGCTCTTCACCTGGCACATGATGATCGGCATCGGCGTAGGGACACTCGTGACGGCGATTCACGTGATGGTGATGTTCCACTTCATCGGGAGCGGCAAGGAGATCAAGGAGCACGCGGCGATCCTGGGCGACAGCTCGGACATCGTGCGCAGGCTGCGCCGATTCAAGATGCTGACGTCGGGACTGGCGACACTCACACCCCTCGTGACCGGTGCGGCCGTGATCCTCGGAGGGGGCGCTCATATGAAGGCGCTGCCCGGGTGGGTGCACTGGACGCTCGGATTGGCGGCGCTTGCGCTCAATCTCGTCGCATTCCCGGTCGAATACCGCTGTCTCAAACTCAACCTCCAGCTGATCGAGGAGGTGGACGCGCGGATCCGACGCGAACTGGCGCCGCCCATGTTTCGCTCCGGCGATGAGGTGAGCGTGTCATGAGTTCCGACGATGCCCAGGATTGCTTTCAGCGCGCGTACAGGGCGCAGATGGCCGGTCAGCTCGACCGCGCCGCGGAGCTGTACGCGAAGTCGATCGAAATCCAGCCGACCGCCGAGGCGCACACATTCCTGGGTTGGACGTATTCGTTCATGGGGCGCTACCGGGAGGCGATCGAGGAGTGCCGCAAGGCCATCGAGGTCGATCCCGACTTCGGAAATCCATACAACGATATCGGTGCGTACCTGATCGAGCTTGGCCGCCACGACGAGGCGATCCCCTGGTTCAAGAAGGCGATCGAGGCGGCGCGATACGAGCCTCGGCACTATCCCCATTTCAACCTATCGCGCGTGTACGTGCATCGCTGCGAGTACGACAAGGCGATGCGGGAGCTCGATCGCGCGATCGCCCTCGAGCCAGCGTACGCGTCGGCCAAGCGGGAGCTGCTGAAGCTCGTGGCGAGGCTCAACTGAATCCGGCGAAGCTCATCTATGCGGCAGGCGAGGCGGACGCGAATCTGTACTACGCGACGCGCTTTCTGACGCCGGATCCGTACCTCTTTCTGGAATCGAGCGGACACACGTCGGTCGTCGTCGGTGACCTCGAGCTCGGGCGGGCCCGCGAGCAGGCGACCGTCGATCGCGTCGTTGCACAGTCTGAGGTGGAAGCGAGGCTTAAGAAGCGCGGCGTGAAAAAGCCGGGGGTGGTCGACGTAATCGTCGAACTGCTCGGCCGGCGGCGCGTCCGAG
Organism: uncultured Planctomycetales bacterium; assembly: GCA_964468745.1. Lineage (GTDB taxonomy): Bacteria > Planctomycetota > MHYJ01 > MHYJ01 > JACPRB01 > JACPRB01. The sequence goes on from CAYXVY010000159.1 coordinate 12,051, forward strand.
TGCCGTCGAATTTCCCGCTCGGGATCGCCGACCCACTTCGCGCCCGTGGTGTGCGCGTCGAGCCTGAGCCGGGCGTCTTCTGGGCGTCGCGCGCGGTGAAACGACCCGACGAGGTGCGTGCGATCGAGGAATCGCAGCGCGCGGTCGAGGATGCGGTCGAGGAGGCGGTAGCGGTGCTGCGGCGCGCCAAGACGCGCGGCGACCGCCTGGTCTACAAGGGGGAAGTGCTGACAAGCGAGAGCCTTCGCAGGGTGATCGACCGCGCCCTCCTCGAGCGTGACTGCATTGCGCGGGACACGATCGTGGCGTGCGGGGACCAGGGGTGCGATCCGCATCAGCGCGGCTCGGGTCCGCTGCGCCCGAACAAGACGATCATCATGGACGTTTTCCCGCAGTCGAAACGTTCCCGCTACTTCGCGGACATGACGCGCACGGTCGTGAAAGGGAAGGCGTCACCGCAGGTGAAAAAGATCTTCCGCGCGGTGCAGGAGGCGCAGGCGTTCGGCATATCGTGCGTTCGTGCGGGGGCCGACGGGGCGGCGCTTCATCGCGAGGTGCAGGGGTTCCTCAGCAAGGCTGGCTGGCGCACCGGGCCGGCGAACGGGAAGATGGAGGGGTATTTTCACGGTACGGGGCACGGCGTCGGCATCGATATCCACGAGGCGCCGTGGGTCACGCCGCGCGGCGGCACGCTGGAGGCGGGGGCGGTCGTGACCGTCGAGCCGGGGCTTTACTACTGGGGCGTCGGCGGCGTGCGGCTGGAGGACATGGTGCTCGTGACGAAGACGGGGTGCCGCAACCTGACGAAGTTCCCGATCTTCCTGGAAGTGTGATCGCGAGCGCTCACCGCCCGCATTCTGCAGCCGCCCGTCGCACGCAACCTGCCGGTGCCCACGGGTTTCCGTACATCCATCGCGCGTCGCAGCAGCTTGCGGATGCCTCGGGCGTACCCGGTCAGACGTCATTACGGCTGTCGGAAGGATCGGGTGTACGCAGTTACGCGTCACTTCCGGCGTCCGAAGCGTTCGGCGCACGCAGTGACACGTCACTACGGCTGTCGGAAGTGTCGGGCGCACGCAGTGAGGCGTCACTACGGCTGTCCGCAGGGTCGGGCGCACGTAGTTGCACGTCACTGCCACTGTCCGGGCGTTCCGGCGCACACAGTTGCGCCTCACTACGGCCTTCGGGAGCTTCCGGCGCACACTTTTGCGCGTTTCGTCCGGTGCTCGACCGATCCTGAGCATAAGGCTGTATGCAATCGAGGGCTTTCGCAAGGGGCAGACCGGGCCGGATGAACCATTCAGTCGGACATGGGTTCATGGGCCCGGCGGGGCGTCCGTCACGAAATGGGCGCTCGCGCCGTCTATGTATTTGTGGGATACAATTCCGTCATGACGCTCGCGTGTGGCAGTCACGGTCTCGAGGCGGGAATCGCTCTGCTCATGATCACGATCGGCGCCGCCTTCTACCTGAGGTTGCGACGCGTGTCGCGCCGTTGCGGAGTTGCCGACCGTCGTGCGCCCATCGAACGTGCTTTTGCGGAGATGGACGCGCTGGACGCCCGCGAGGCGCTGGACGGAGAGTATCGCGCGTCGATGGAGGCGCTCTCGATGCACCTGCCGTCGTGGGCCGCGGCGATGGCGATCGAGCGGATCTCCGACCGCGATGGTCCGTCGCGCCGCCGCTATCTGAGGCTGTTGAGTGACGCCGACGTCGTCGAAGAGCGCGAGCGGCTCGTGGAAATCGCCAAGGACTCGACCGATCCGCTTGCGGCGGACGTCTGGTCGCTCCTGACAAGGCGGCCGGCGGATGAGTGGACGAAAGCACTGGTGGCGAGCGATGGCGGACAGGATGAACAGGCGTTCCTTGGATCGAAGCGTGGCGACTCATAAGACCAGTCGCCTCGGCAGAGTCGTTCTGTGGAGCCTCGTGGGGTGCGCTGCTCTCGCGGCGCTCGGGGGCACGCTGCACGCAACCGGGCACGAGCGCGCGGCGTCAGCGTCTTTCGTGGCGGCGGCGGTCTGCGGAGCTCCTGCGGGCGCCGTGGTGGCCGGCATTGCTGCCTGCCTCGCGCTGGCGATCGCCTTGATCGTACTGGCGCTGCCGCTCTCGCCGTTCATCATGATCTGGAGCGCGTGGCAGCAGCGGCGCACGCTCCGCGCCGTAGACGAGCTCGACCGGCGGTGCGGAACCGAGGAGGAGTTCCGGCCGCTGTTCGCGAAACTGCATGTCGTGAACGCGTCGGAGGCGGATCGGCGACTGAGCGAGTCAGGGCGTCCGTCGCGCAAGTTCTGGATCCCGTTCGCATCCGCGGATTGCCTCCGCGCCATCGCCTTGGATTCGACAGACCCGGTGGCGCCGTGGGCGTGGTTGCAGGCCCTGTCGCTTCAGCACGTCCAAGTCCTGGACGATGCCGACTGAGGTCCGGACACGCAGAGCGCGGTGCGCTCGGACGCTTCCGATGCTCAGCTCCTCAAACTGTGGGCCAACGCGGTGATCGGAGAGGAGCCGTTCGCGCTCCCGCACGAGCTGCGCCTGCCGGATCCGGTGAAAGATTGCCCCTCGCAGTTGGCGCTGCTATAAACTAATTGACCATGGCTATCGTCCGCTGGGCGGGAGAGATCCTGCGGGGCTTCTACACGGTCCTCATCGGCCTGCGCATCACGGCGCGGCACATGACGGAGCGCCCCGTGACGATGTTCTACCCCGACGAGAAGTGGGCGATGCCCGACGCGTTCCGCGGCCTCATCAAGTGCGACATGGACGCGTGCATCGTCTGCGACCTCTGCGTCAAGGCGTGCCCCGTCGACTGCATCACGATCGAATGGCACCGCGAGGCGGGTAAGGCGGGCAAGATCGCGGACCGCTTCGTCGTCGACTACCAGAAATGCATGTACTGCGCGCTCTGCACGGAACCGTGCCCGACGATCGCGATCTGGCACTCGCACGAGTACGAGAACTCGTCATACACGCGAGAGCCTCAGGTGATCGACTGGTGTCTGCCGCAGAATCTGACGCGCAACCCGAATGCGAAGCCGATGTCCGCCAAGCCTGCGGCCAAGCCGGCGCCGAAGCCCGCTGCCGCCGCCGCGCCCGCCGCGACCGGTGCCGCTGTCGCCGCGGTCGCGACCCTGCCCGCGGAGGGCATCGCGGAATCCGGCATCCTCGGCGTCGAATCGCCCACGGGCGAGACGGGCACGGTCTCGAAGGTCTGGATCATCCCGGGGTGCATCGTCTGTGATCTCTGCGAAGACACTGCCGCCGAAGTTTTCCATGTCACGGAGACGACGTCCGTCGTGCAGCTTGACGGCCAGGCGAGGTGGGGCGAGTGGTCGGACCGAATCATCGAGTCGGCGGTCGGCTGCCCCGTCAACGTGATCAAGTACGAACTCGTGAAGTAGATGCCGTATTACATCAACGACTGGTGCATCGGCTGCACCATCTGCGCGAAGCGGTGTCCGGTTCCGTGCATCTGGGGCGGCGGCGGCACGGTCGGCGTGATCGCCAAGGCGAAGGAGATGCACTTCATCGACGGCGCCGAGTGCATCGACTGCGGCGCGTGCGCGAGCTACTGTCCCGTCGATTGCATCCAGAACGAGAAGGGGGCGATCGAGAAGAAGATCGAGGCCAAGAAGCGCCCGATCGCCGTCGTGCGAGAGGAGAACTGCACGAGCTGCGAGTGGTGCGTCGACGCGTGCCCGTTCGGCTGCATCGACATGGTCGTTCCCGAGCAGCCGGGCGAGTTCTTCAAGGTCGCGCGCGTGACGCGCCCGAAGGACTGCGTGGGTTGAAAGCTGTGCGAAGAAGTGTGCGTCCAGAAGGACGCAATCGTGATCGTGTGGCCGGACGGCTCGTACGCGGAGGACATCGGCGTCCCCATCCGGACCACGTACCAGGCGCCGAACGATCCGGAGGTCGTGTTCGGGCTCAAGCCGGCGAACACGGATCCGAAGATCGCACCGTAGCGGGCACGAGCGCGAGCGCGACGAGTCCCAACAGCGCCACTCCGGTTCCCGCAAGGAACGCGGCCTTCGCACTCCACTGCTGCCAGATAATGCCGAACGCGATGTTGCCGAAGAGGGTTGCGAGCCCGAGCGCACAGTTGAAGAGACCGTAGGCGGTTCCGCGCAGGTTCGCCGGCACCAGGTCGGCTACGAACGCGCCGCGCGGCCCGCGCGCCACCCCGCCGAACACGCCGAATGCGAGGACGGGAAGCGCGATCCACCCGGGAGGCACGTACGCGAGTGCCGCCCAGAGCAGGACGAAGCAGAGCCACGACACCCGGAGCGTCGCGTGCCGGCCGGTGTGATCCGAGATCCAGCCCCCCGCCATTGCGCTCACGCTGCTGACGATGCAGTACCCCGACCATGTGAGCAGAAGCTCCGCGTCCGTGAAACGAGCCTCATCCATGCGGAGGATGACGAAGAAATCGGAGGCCACCGCGAGGTGGAAGAGAAACGTCGCAAAAAGATACGTCTTGAAGCGCCTGTCGAACGGCGCCAGCGAAAGCCGCGCCGGCTCCGAGCGCTTCACCGAGGGGTTCTCGACGATTGCGGCGCCGGCCAGCAGAACCAGCAGGCCCGGTATGACCGAGAGAAAGAAGATCACTCGATAGTCCTGCGTCACCCAGACGAGCAACGCGAGGGCCAGCAGCGGCCCGATCGCGGCTCCGATATTGTCGGCCATCTGCTGGAATCCGAAGGCCCGCCCGCGAACGGCCTCATCGCACGAGTCTGCGAGCAGCGCGTCGCGCGGCGCGATGCGGATCCCCTTGCCCGTCCGGTCAATCACACGCACTGCCAGGACGTGCCACCAGGATGTTGCCAGGCCCATGAGGGGGCGGGCGATTGCCGCGATGCCGTAGCCAATCAGGACAAGCGCTTTGCGCTTGCCCAGGCGGTCAGACAACCAGCCCGACAGGAGCTTGAGAAAGCTCGCGGCTGATTCCGACAGCCCCGAGATGATTCCGATCACGGCCGGTCCAGCGCCCAGCGCGCTTCTGAGGAAGCGTGGGAGGAGCGGCACGACCATTTCCGACGCCATGTCCGTCAGCAGGCTCACGAAGCCTAGAACGAAGACGTTGCGCGTCAGGCCGGCGAACGGACCCGTCGACTTAGCCACGACTTGATCCTAGAATCGTTCGCGAATGCCGGTCTATGAGTATCAGTGCGGCAAGTGCGACGAAAAGTTCGAGCAACTCGTGCGCACTGGGCGCGAGAAGGCTGCCTGTCCGCGCTGCCGCGGCCGCAAGCTGAAAAAGCTCTTCTCGATCTTCGGGATCGGGATGCCCGGAGGCTCCATGGGGGGCCTGCCGCGAGCGGAGTCCAAGGGCGGTTGAGCGTGCGGTGCGGGAGGCTGAGGCTCATGCTCCTGCAAAACGTAGCGCGCGTGGCGCGTCATGACTGAACGTGTCGAGTGGCTGGACTGGGGCGAGGAGGCGTTCCGCCGCGCGCGGACCGAGGACAAGCCCGTCCTGCTCGCCATCGTCGTCGCGTGGGACGCCTGGTGCCGCCTGATGGAGAGCGACACATATGGCGATCCGCAGGTCGCAATGTTGCTCAATCGCGACTACATCCCCGTGCGCGTGGACGCCGACCGTCGGCCCGACATCAACGACCGGTACAACGTCGGCGGCTGGCCGAGCACCGTCTTTCTCACGCCCGAGGGCGATCTGCTCTGGGGCGCGGCATCGATCGACCCCGCGCAGATGAAGCAGGTTCTCGTCCGCCTTCGCGAGGGGTTTTCGGCGCAGCGCGCGAAGCTCGCCGACGCGATTCGAGAGCGTGACGCGAAGATCGCGAAGGCGCGCGCGGGATTTCCGGCCGGGCAGCCCATCCTCGGCGAGGACACGATCCGCCGCACCCTGCGCGGCATTGTCGGAACGTACGATGCGCTCAGCGGCGGATTCGCTCCCCCCAAGTTCCCGATGATCGCCTCGCTGCGCCTTCTCATCCAGGCTCTTTTCGAGTCCGGGGGCGATGAGTTCCGCACGATTATCCAGAAGACTCTCGACGTCATGGCGGAGCGCGGGTTGCGCGACCGCGTTGAGGGCGGCTTCCATCGATTGGCAGCCGGAGAAGGATGGGGCGGCGTGCGGACGGAGAAGCTCGCCCTCGACAGTGCCGGGCACATCCGGCTCTATCTGGATGCGGCGGCCGTCTTCGGCGAAGCGCGCTATGCTGCGACGGCGAAAGAAACCGTCGCGTGGGTCATGAAGACGCTGCACGATCCGGAGCGCGGCACGTTCGCCGCGAGCCAGCAGGCGGACGACGGGTACTTCGGCCTGGACGCGAAGGGGCGCGTGAGTCACCCCGCGCCGGCGATCGACCGGACTCTCTTCGCGGAAGCGAACGCGGAACTCGCCTCCGCGCTCATGCAGGCATCGACAATGCTGCCGCGCGAGTCGTTCGGAACCGCGGCGCAACGGGCCATGGAGACGATGCTCACGGAGTGCCGCCACGCGAAACTTGGGATCGTCCGATACCGCGGCCGCGAGGCGGGCGGATTCGGCCTGCTGCGCGACCAGGCGGCCGTCGCGCGTGCTCTCATCGATGCCTACGAATTCTCCGCGGACCGGCGGTTCCTCGCCGAGGCGGAGCGCCTCGTCGCCCTGATCTGGGAGGGCTACTGGGACGAGGCGGAGCAGGGCCTGCTCGACCGGCTCCCGGGGTACGAGGAACTCGGCGAACTGAGGCTGCGACGTAAGAATGTCGACGACAACGCAGTCGCGTGCGAGGCCTCCATCCGGCTCTCGATTCATACAGGCGCGGAGCGGTGGCGCGCGAAGGCGGAGCGCGCCCTCGCCGGATTCCCGGACTACGGACCGGACTACGGGCATCACACGGCGCACTACGCGGTGGCGCTGGACTGGCTGATCCGGCCGGCCACGGAGATCACGATCATCGCCCCGGCGGCGGCAGGCTGGGTGGAGGCCATGCGATCCGTGGCGCTCGGCACGTATGTGCCTCGTCGTGTCGTGCGCTGGTACGATCCCGAACTGGATCGCGAAGCCATTCGCACGCGCGGCTTCGACACGCTCTCGAGCCCGTGCGCCCTGGTCGCAAGGAAAGGCCGTGTCTTGGCGCCCGCGCGGTCTCCTTCCGAATTGGCCCAACGGCTCGGTCAGCTATGAACGGATTCGACTCGGCATTGCCTCGCTCGCCATGAACTGGTTTGCCACTTTCTTCTTTCTCTGGGCCGCGGGCACGTGCGCGGCCGTATCGCTCATCCCCGCTCGCGCGATTGGCGCGTACTTCTTCCGATTCAACGCTGGGATCGCGCTTGCCATGGTCACCGTCGCATGTGTCGTCGGACGACCGCTGCTGGGCGAGCGGCCGGCGGTTCTGATGGCATGGCTGGTACATGGGACTGCGGCGGCGCTCTCGATCTCCTGCCTCGCGCTCGCGGTTGGCGCGCGCATGACTGAAAACGTCCGCGGCGCCGCGTTCCTGGCTCCGGCGGTCGCCGGCCTGGCGTTCGCCGCGACAACGGCGTGGGCGGGGGGCGGCGTGCTGCTGGCTGCGCACCTGGTGACGTCGGCCTGGGTGCTCGGCGCGTCCCTGATCGCCATGACGCTCGGCCACTGGTATCTTGCGAACGCGGCTCTCTCGTTCGACCTCCTGCAGCGCCTGACGAGGTTCTTCGTTGCGGGCGCCATTGCGAAACTTGTGATCAGCGGCGTGTATGTCGTTCTCGACGCGCCCAGGCTGTGGCAGCTGACGGGAGAGCACTTCGATGGAGTCTTCGCCATGTTGCGAATCGGCGCCGGGCTCATCGGCGGGTTGACGCTCGCGCTCATGGCGCACTCGTGTGCGAAGCTCAGATCGAATCAGTCCGCGACGGGGATCCTCTACGTGGCGGTGATCCTCGTCGTGATCGGTGAAGTGACCTCGCTCTATCTGACGCTCGGCAGTGCGACGAGACTTGCGCTATGAAGGTGACCGCGATTTGCCCGCGATGCTTCGCCGCGACGCGATTCTCTGTCGCGGAGGCACCGCCCGCACTTGCGTGTGTGCGTTGCGGCGATCGCCGCGAGATCGCGATCTCCGATCGCATGCGCGAGGGCATGATCGACGTCTGTGCCCTCTGCGGTTGCGGGCATTTCTACCTGGAGAAGGACTTCAATTCCTGGCTGGGCGGCGCGATCATCGTCGTGGCCGTAGCGGGATTCCTCTGGGCGCAGTCATTCAACATCCTCCTCGCCTTCGGCTTTCTCGGAGCCGCCGCGGCATTCGATCTCGCGATGTACGTCGCGCGGCCGATGCGGACGATCTGCTATAAGTGCCTCGCCACGTACCGCGGCGCGTGTCCGAATCCGCAGCACAAGGAGTACGAGCTCGGCGTGGCCGGGCGCTTCGCGGATGATTACGAGGACCGGAAGGGCGAGTAGTCCTCAAGGACAGGGGACTATTTCTTGTCCGGCGGCTTCCGGTACGTCTGCTTCGTGTCCCCCATGTCGAGCAGCGTCCCCTCGCTGCCGAGCGTCGGGAACGTGACCGTTTCGCTGCCCTTCGCTCCCGGTTTTGACGACATGAGGATTTTCTGGCCGCACTCCAGGCATCGGAAGGTGGCTCCGGCAACGTGGTCCGATTGCTTGATGTGCATCTCCGTTTCGCAATTCGGGCACTTGATCGTCGCCATCGCGTCCGCCTTCGCGCGGCCGCGCGCGCGCGTGATCGCGGCCTGGGCGTCGGAGGCGTCCAGAAGCGCGGTTGTCCGATTTATGACCACCGCGCTCGAGCATTCCGCGCAGGTGATCTTCGTGCCGGCATCCAGGTCCGTGATGTCGATCTGCGCCTGGCACGACGGGCACACCATGAACGGCATGATCAGCTCTTCTTGCGGCGTTTCCGGACTTCCTTCACCGCCTCGCTGAGGTCGAGCATCGTCTCGTCCTTATGGCGCTGCGGAAACGTCACCGGGGCTTCGCCCGTCGTCCGGACCGGAACGCTGACGCCGCACTGCGTGCAGCGCGCGGTGCGGCCGGCCTTGGCGTCGCCGTCGCGCAGTGAAATGACGGCGTTGCATTCGG
>CAYXVY010000160.1:0-5831 GCA_964468745.1 uncultured Planctomycetales bacterium
TGCGCGCGGATCGTGAACTGCTGCGGTCCCGTCACGCGAGTCGGCGCGAACGACTCCGAGGCGGCCTCCGCGATGACACCCATATCGATGCCGGCGGTGTCCCCCGTCATGAACGGCGCGTTGCCGTCCTTGTCGACGAGGAAGACGCAGCGCACGCCTTCGCTCCCTGCGAACTGCGCCATCATCTCCATGATGGGTGCGGGATCGCCGCTATCGACGATCTGCCGCATCGCGCCGGGGCCTTGGCTGAGTCTCACTGCTTCCTGAAGCCTACCACTCGTGTGCCGCAAACGCGCGGTCGCGGCTTGCTCAGTCGCTCGATCTTCCCACTGGTGTAGACTCCTTTCGTGGCCGGCGTCCCCGAATCCGAACGCGAGTTCGCGCGCACGATTGTTGAGATGGGGCTCGTGCGCTCCGTGCATGTCGAGGCGTGCCTTCGAGACCTGGAACGCATGGCCGCGGAAGGGACGCCCCTGCCGCGACTCGCGGAACTCCTCATCCTCCGCGGACACATGGCCGGCACCGACCCCGGCTCGCGCGTTCGCCCCGGCGTCCATCAGCTCGGAAAGTTCAAGCTCGAGGAGAAGATCGGCGCCGGCGGCATGGGCGAAGTGTGGAAAGCCTATGACACCGAACTCGACCGGCGCGTCGCGCTGAAGTTCCTCAAAGGTACGGACGCCGACGAAATCGCCCGCTTCCGACGCGAGGCGCAAACCGCCGCGAAACTCTCGCATCCCAACATCGCCGCCGTGCACGAAGTCGGCGACGCCGGCGGCATCCCCTACATCGCCATGCAGTACATCCGCGGGCAGACGCTGCTGGCGCTGCCGGATCGCAAGCCGTCCCTCGTGGCGCGACTCATCCGCGATGCCGCGCGTGCCCTCCACCACGCGCACCAGAGCGGCGTCGTCCATCGCGACGTCAAACCGGCGAACTTGATGGTCGAAGGGGACAGGCTCTTCGTCATGGACTTCGGCCTCGCGCGACGCACCGACGTACAGAGCTCGCTCTCGCAGTCCGGAATGATGATCGGCACGCCCTCCTATATGAGTCCCGAGCAGGCGCGCGGCGAACTCAGGGCGATCGACGCGCGAAGCGACGTCTACGGTCTCGGCGCGACGCTCTACCACCTTCTCTCCGGAAAGCCGCCGTTCGAGGGCGCGTCGATCTTCGAGATTGCGGCCAAGGTCGCCGAGGAGGAGCCCAAGCGCATCCCGTCGATCGACGCCGACCTCAACGCGATCGTGCTCAAGTGTCTCGAGAAGGAGCCCGACCGCCGATACCCGACCGCCGCCGCGCTGGCGGACGACCTCGATCGCTGGCTCGTGGGGGACGCGGTCAGCGCGCATGCGCCGTCGACGCTGCGTCGATTGAAGAAGCAAATCGCGAAGTCGCGGACCGCCCTCGCGTTCGTCGTCCTCGGGGTGGCGGTCATCGCGGGCGTCGTGATCTTCCTGCCCCGCCTCCGGCACGACGCGGAGTCCCGGGCTTTCGACGCGGACGTCCTCGAACCGATCCGCGCGAGGATGTCCGAGCACATGCGAACGAGCGACGGGGCGCGACGGGCGATGGCGCGCATCGACGACGCGCTCAAGCGCAACGACACCTTCGCCTCCGCGTGGGTCATCAAGGCGCAGCTGCACGAGCGGCTCTCGGAATGGCAGGCGGCGTTCGACGCCTACGGTCAGGCGCTCGCGCGCAATCCGAACGTCGCGTCGGCGCACTACCGTCGCGGCCGCATCCTGCTGTTCATCCAGCGGAAGCCGGACGACGCGCTGCGCGAGTTCGAGAAAGCCGGCGAGGACAACGAGTACGCGCTCGTGGGCAAGGCGCACGTCGCGATGCTGCAGGGCCGGCACGCCGACGCGATCGCGTTGTGCCGCCAGGCCGAGGAGCTGAACCAGCAGCTGTCTGAGGCGCATTTCGTCCGCGCGTTTGTGCTGTCGCAGAGGACCTTCAGCGGGCGCGACGATCGCGCGGCCGAGGAGAGCTATACACTGGCGCTGCGGTGCGATGAGCAGTTCGTCATGGCGTACAACAACCGCGGGGCGGTGCGGTGCGACTTGCGCGACTACGAAGGATCGATCGCGGATCTGGACGCGGCGCTCGCGCTCGATCCAAGCCTCGCGATCGCGTATGCGAACCGCGGGCGCGCGCATCTCAAGACGGGGAAGTCCGCCGAGTCCCTCGCCGACTATTCCGAGGCGCTGCGCCTGGATCCGCAGTTGCGCGACGTGCACGTGCATCGCGGCGAGGCGTTCCGTCGCCTCGGCAATCTCGCCGCGGCGATGTCCGATTTCGAGCACGCGCTGGAGCTCGACTCATCGTCGGCCGACGCGTATTTCGGTCGCGCCAACGTGAAGCGCGCGCGGGGCGAAGGCACCGCGGCCCTGGAGGATTTCGCGCGCGCGATCGCGCTCAATCCCCTGCACGCGCAGGCGCACGTCAATAGCGGCGTGCTGCTGCACCACCAGGGTCGGGCGGACGAGGCGCTCACCGCGTACGAGGAGGCGATCCGCGTCGACGCGGCCTGCGGCGAGGCGTACCTGAACCGCGGATCGGTCTGCTATGAGCGGCGGCAGTGGGAGGCGGCGATCGCCGACTTCTCGAAGGCGGCGGAACTCAAGGCGGGCGGCGCGCTCGCCTGGTACAACCTGGGACTGGCGCGTCGCGCGGCGGGAGATCCCGGGGGGGCCATTCGCGAATTCTCGAGGTCTGTAGAATTCGACAATCGCTGGGCTGCTCCGCTGCGCGAGCGGGCGGAGACGCGCGCCCTGTTGGGAGACATCCCCGCGGCGCTCGACGACTACGCGCGCGCGATCGTGCTCGACCAGAAGGATGCAGGGACGTTCGTGGCGCGCGGCGTGCTTCATACCCGTCGCGACGCGATCGACGAGTCGATTGCCGATTTCACGGCGGCGCTGAAACTCGAGCCGCGAAATCTGGCGGCGCTGACAAATCGGGGCACCGGGTATCAGCGCAAGGGGGACCGCGCGGCCGCCATCGCGGACTACCAGGCGGCGCTCAACGCGGCGCCCGAGTCGTGGCCGCATCGCGCGGCCGTGGAGAAATGGCTCCGGGGACTGCGCGGCGAGGAGTGACGCCGATCAATGCTTCGGGATGTCCAGCTCGGAGCGCACCCCCGTCGTGCCCATGTCCGAGAGCTCCATCGTGAAGGCCTCGTACGTGCGGCGCACGATGCCGCCCAGCGCGTCGGCGCCCAGCTTGTAGCTGAAGGGGATGCCGGGGCTGCACCACGTGATGATCGACGTCTCGTGACCCTCGAACTTGTTCTTCGTCGCGACCTTCTTGCACACCCACGCGCGGCCGATGACGCTGATCGTCTCGTCGGTGACGGTCACGTTGGCGCGCATCTCCGGGCCGCGCGGGGCCGCCGGCGGCGCTCCCTCGTACGGATAGGTCTGTCTCGGCCCCTTCGAGCCCGCCTCACCGGTCCACGCCTCAAGCAGCTTTCCCGTGCGGTCGATCCTGGACTTGATCACCATCGGGAAGGGCGTGTTCGGGACCTTGAGCTCGATCCAGAGGCCGACCGGATCCTCGTCGACAACTTGCATCTTCGCGAACCACGTCGTCTGGACGCCGGTCTTGTTGATCGAGTAGAGCGCCCACTGCCCGGGGCGCAGCTGCGAGGCGTCGTACGCGGTCCCGAGCGCCATCGCGAGACTGAGCGCGACCTGCTCGTCGCGGACGGCCTCCGGCTTCGGTTGCGCGGCGGGTTGACAGCCGGGGAGCAGTGCGAGCAGGCAGAGCAGCTTCTTCATAGGGGGATGATTCTATGGACGCACCGCGGCGGGCGCAACCTTGGGGGTAACTGGGAACACGCGGGTTTCCTAACGCCGAGGGCGCAGAGGAGCTGTGAGAGTTCACGGAGAGAGGACAACTCCGAGACATCCGAGCGAACCGAGATCCCTTGCAGGTGTGTGCGCTTCATTCGCCCGGGTTTTTCGGTGTCGGACCGCGGGTTTCTGAATCCCGAGACCTGCCGGTTGACACCGAGGCACTCGGGCAAACCGAGAAGCCCCTACAGGGGAATAGGCTCTGTTCGCTCGGATGTCTCGGTGTTGATCCGGATCTCCGCCATCTCGGAATCCCTATCGTCAGCTCTTACGCTTCTTCTTCTCGCGCTCGCCCATCAGTTTTCGGATGACCGCCTCGTGCCCGCGATCGGTGGGCTTGTAGTAGCGGCGGTCCTTCAAGTTCTCCGGCAGATGGTCGTGATCGACGACGGCGTCCTCGCGATCGTGCGCGTACTGGTACCCCTTGCCGTAGCCGAGCCCTTTCATGAGCCCCGTCGGCGCGTTGCGCAGGTGCAGGGGCACGGGGTCGTTGCGCGTCTTCGCGACGTCCTCCATCGCGGCGAGATAGGCCATGCCGCTCGCGTTCGATTTCGGCGCCGTGGCGAGATAGGTCGTCGCCTGCGCGAGGGCCCAGAAGGCCTCCGGCATGCCGATGAAGTCGACGGCGTCTCGTGCGGCGACGGCGACCATGATCCCGCGCGGATCGGCGTTGCCCACGTCTTCGCTCGAGAAGATGACGAGACGCCGCGCGATGAAGAGCGGGTCTTCGCCGCCGTCGAGCATCCGCGCCAGCCAGTAGAGTGCGCCGTCGGGATCGCTCCCGCGCATCGACTTGATGAACGCGCTGACGATGTTGTAGTGCTCCTCGCGGTTGCGGTCGTAGCGCGCCATGCGCTTCTGCGCGGCGTCCTTCACGGCGTCGAGCTTCAGCACGCCGTCGGGGGCGGATTCGACGGCGATCTCGAGCAGGTTGAGCGCCTGTCGCGCGTCGCCGTTGGAAATGTCGGCGATCCACTCGACGACACCGGTCTCGATGTCGAGCTTCGTGCGACCCAGTCCGCGTTCGGGGTCGGCGATGGCGCGGTCGAGGAGCGCGCGGATCGCGGCATCCGTCAACATCTGCAGCGTGAAGACGCGGCTGCGCGACAGGAGTGCCGCATTCACTTCGAACGACGGGTTTTCGGTCGTGGCGCCGATCAGCACGATCGTTCCGTTTTCGACGTGCGGGAGGAACGCGTCCTGCTGGGCGCGGTTGAAGCGGTGGATTTCGTCGATGAAAAGGAGGGTGGGCTTGGCGTCGCGCTTGCGCGATTGCCGCGCGTCCTCGATCGCCTCGCGCACCTCCTTGATCCCATTGAGCACGGCGCTGAACGGGCGGAAGGGGAGTCCGGCGACGGCGGCGACGATGCGCGCGAGCGTGGTCTTGCCGGTGCCGGGCGGGCCCCAGAAGATCATCGACGGCGGCGTGCCCTGCTTCGAGAGGATGCGTCTCAGCGGCTTGCCAGGACCGACGATCTCCTCCTGGCCGACCACTTCGTCGAGCGTGCGCGGGCGCATGCGGTCGGCGAGCGGCGCGGTCTTCGCGAGCTCGGTGTCGGACTTGGAAAAAAGATCCACGCGCGCATCATAGCAGCGTGCGGAATTGATAGAAGAAGTGCTCGAGGAAACGGCGGCCCCAGCCGCGCTTCTTCCAGTCGTCGATCGTGATCTCGCGCGAGCGCGCGAAGTCCGCCTCGAACATCTCCTCCATGCGCCGGCCGAACCCTTTGTCATGAACGACGGCAGTCAGCTCGTAATTATGGAGGAGCGAGAGGTGGTCGATGTTGTAGGAGCCGACCGTCGACCACATGCCGTCGATGACGGCGGTCTTCGCATGCATCATCGTGCCGGGCCATTCGTAGAGTCGCATGCCCGCGCGCAGGTATCCGCCGAAGAGGCGCTGCGAGGCATAGAGCACCGGCAGGAAATCGGTGCGGCCGGGGACGAGGATGCGGACGTCGACGCCGCGCCGGT
>CAYXVY010000161.1:0-8672 GCA_964468745.1 uncultured Planctomycetales bacterium
GATCGTGGGAATCGTGCCGGCGCTCAAAGCCTACCGGACGGACATTGCGGACGGCCTGACACCCACGGCCTGATCAGCGGTCCCCCTTGGGCTTCGTCGTCGGCGGCTTCGGGACCGGCACGCCGCACGACAGCTTGTCGATGATCGCGCGGATGCGGGCGCGGAGGTCCGTGTCGCCAGTCTCGACGTGCTTCGCAAGCGGACCGGCGGCGAGACCGCCGATGCCGAGCAATTCGGCTTCCGCGCCGTTGCGATCGCTCAACTCGTCGCTGGCGAGCTTCTCGACGAGCTTTGCAACGCGCACCTCGAGGTCCGGAGTCGGGAAGTCGATGCAGAGCATCATCACGCGCTTCGTCTCGACCGGCTTCGGGCATACCTCGAGCGGGAGTAGCGCGTCGTACGCTTCGCCGGTCAGAAGGGTGATGAGACGCAGCCCGTCGCGCTTCGTGAAATGGTCGCGCCAGATGCCGAGGAGCGCGGCGGCCTCCTTCGCGTACAGTCCTGCGTCCGTGAGCATCGTGTCGAGCGACACGTCCTCGCGCGTGACCTTCGAGCCGGCGGCATCCACGCGAAACGTCTGCGCCTTGCTGTTGGAGACGCGGATCGCGACTGCCTGCTCCTTCCATTCGCCCGTCGACGTGACGCGGATGCCGTCGCCGTCGATCGCGAGCACAATCGGACACGTCACCGTGATCGCGCCTTCATAGAAGAGGTACTTCTCGGTGCGCGTGCCGACTGTGAAGGGCGTCGCGTCGGTGGCG
The DNA here is from genome assembly GCA_964468745.1 of uncultured Planctomycetales bacterium. Taxonomy (GTDB): domain Bacteria; phylum Planctomycetota; class MHYJ01; order MHYJ01; family JACPRB01; genus JACPRB01. The sequence continues at coordinate 762 of CAYXVY010000161.1, forward strand.
CGGCACTTGGCGATCCAGTGGTCGGTGGCGACGGGCGGCATCGTCCCCTTCGGCGCGGTATCGAGTCGGCCCACCCAGTTGATGTGGCCGTTGCCGGCCGTCTTCAGGTCGCGCGTGTTTGCCCACGTGCGCGCGGGCGGGTCGAAGCACGTCGGGTAGCCGTTGGCGAACCTCACGTTGACGCTGACGTCGGACGGTTTGTCGGTGTAGAGGTGGATGATCGGCTGGCGGATCGCCATCGCGCCTCCGATGACGAGCGTGTTGAGCTGCGTGATGAAGGAGGGGAGGTCGTCGTCCGCGGGTCCGGATGCCCCGACGAGCGACCGATTCGCGCCCGTAGCGCACGCGAGGACGCCCCATTCGTGCGCGACCAGCTTGGCCGTCAGGTCCGGGTTGAAGGCGCCGGGTCGGACGGGCTTCTCCTGCGCCAGCAGGGGCACCGCGAGAACGAGCGCGATCAGGGTGTGCTTCATGGCGGGTTGGACGCGAGCGATGCGGCGAAGGTTCCTTCTGGCACGTATAATCTCCAGCTCATGCGCAAGCTCGTCGTCCTCCTTCTGGCTCTCGCGGCGTGCGACAAGCCGGCCGTGTCCCCGAACCCGGGACCCGGCACGACGACGAACGCACCGCCCCCCGTAACGACCGTGGCGCCGCCTGCCGCCCCCGAGAAACTCGCGTGGGCGCGCATTTCAAATTTTGCGTACACGCAGAAGATGGAGCTGCCGCCGGAGGTCACCGCGCTCGACGGGAAGCGCGTCGAGATGTCCGGGTTCCTGTATCCGACGCGCCAGGTCCGCGACCTGAAGGAGTTCATCCTCACGCGCGACCCGGGCACGTGCTGCTACGGGCCCCAGACGCAGTGGAACCACTTCCTCCAGGTGAAAATCGTCAAGGGGCCCGGCGTCAACTTCACCCGCGAGCCCATCACCGTCGTCGGCATCTTCCGCGCGAAAGAAGTTCTCGACGGCGATTACACCATGTCGCTCTACGAACTCGACGCGGAGGAGCACCGCAAATGCACGGAGTAGTCCTCCTCGCCCTCCTGCTCCAGGACATCGACAGCATCGCGAAGGACCTCGATCGCGCCAACGACGCGGACAAGCCGCAGCTGGCGATGCAGGCGGTGCAGAAACTGAGGGAACGCGGCGTCGCCGCCGTTCCGGCCATCGTCGCCTGGGTGGACGCGAAGGGTCAGAAGGCGATGAGCCAGATCTTCACGCAGGAGCTCGGCGCCTTCAAGGACCCGAAAATCGCGGCGCTGCTCATCGCGTGTCTCAAGGACAAGGAGTTCTTCTGGCGACCGTCCGCCGCGGCGGCCCTCGCCGAGATCGCCGCTGTCGACCATCGCGATTTCCTTCGCACGCTCCTCAAGGACCATCTCTGGGGCGTGCGCACCGGCGCGATCCTCGGGCTCGAACGGGTCGGCGACAAGGAGTCGATCGCGCACATGCTCGCGATGCTCGATGACCCCATCTACGACGTGCGCGCGCAGGCCGCGAAGTCGCTCCATGCGTTCGGCGACGAGCGCGGCCTCCCGGTCCTCGTCGAGAGCCTGAAGTCGTCGGTCACGTGGTTCGACATCGACTACGGCCAGATCGCGCGCGAGGACGCGTGGAAGTTCCTCGTGAAGATCACGATGAAGCCCGACGCGCACGAAGCGGCGCTTCTCCAGGAGTTCCGCGAGCGTGAGAAGCGCGAGCCGGACAAGGAAGAGGCCGAGGCCATCCGCAAGGCCGCGGTCGAGCGGGCGAAAGGCGAGGCGAGCCTCGGCTTCCTGCCGTGGGAGACCCCCGACAATCGCGACGCCGGCCTCAAGCGGTGGTTCGAGTGGATCGAGAAGAAGAACCGCGCGTGGCGCGATCTCGTGCCGGAGAACGCGCGCTGCGAAGTTGACACGGCCGAATACGTATTCGGCTTCGAGCTGCGCAGCTGCCAGCGCGGCGACTTCTTTTTCCGCATCGACGCGAAGAACAACCTCGTCCTCGGCTTCTTCAACCTCGAGCGCGCCGCGCTCACGAAAGAGGAGCGCGAGCGGATTGACAAGGCGCTCGAGAAGGTGATCAAGGTCGATCGCGACGTTCCGTACGGAATCGGCGGGTGCGACTTCGAGCAGTACTACCTGAAGACCGGCGAGAAGCGCTTCTCGAAGCTGTGGGTCGGACAGGGAGGGCGCCCCCACGACATCGACGGCTTCGTCAAGGCGTGCCGCGAGATCATCAAGGCGAAATTCGGCGAGGGGGCGGCGGTCGAATTCAAGGATCGGACCGACCTGTTCCGCGCCATGGACTAGGCCCGGACGAGGCTTCAGAGACGATATTTTGATCTCGGGAACGCAACGCCGGTGCCCGTCGTATGGTTTAATATAGTGGTAAGGGAAGGGCGGGTCCGGGTAGGCTGGTCTAATCGTTTTTGGGAGGCTGGAATGTCCCGTCAATTCCTGAGTGCCGCATTCTTGCTAGCCTTCGCGCTCGTCGCACTGGGCGACGACAAAATCGGCGAATCGAAGCCCGGCGACGCGGCCAAGAAGATCCGCGCTGAGATGGCCAAGACGAAGGGCTACCACGTCAAAGGCACTGTCAATTATCCCGACAAGGGGGTCGGCCGCCCGATGTGCGCCAGCCCGCAAGAAGGGATCGTCAAGGGGGACTTCGCCCACCTCAGCAAGGGGACGTGCTACACGTTCCACAAGGGCGACAAGATCGCCTTGCGCTGAAAGGGTATGAAATGGTGGTCGGCTGACCACCTCAAGGGTAAGGACAACGGCCTTCCGCTCTCGACGCGCAATCCGTGGTCCATCTATGACGAGGGCCTGAAGTTCGCGGCCACCGGCAAGTGGACCGGTAGCGAGCAGTACGCGGGTGTCGATGTAAAGGTGCTCGAGACGACGGGCGACGCCGCCCAGCTCGACGCGCTCCTGAATCTCATGGTGAAGGGGAACGTCGCGCCGTGGGACGGCATTCCGGATTGGGACTGGCTGGCCGTCAAGGACGCCGCGAAATCGAGCGTCACGTACAAGCTCTGGATCGGCAAGGAAGACCTGCGCATCTGGCGCATGGAGTCGCGCCTGACGATGGGCATCGACCAGAAGAAGAAGCCCGAGCAGGATCTGCCGGCCAAGATCGAGATGATCTGGTCGTTCGACGTGAGCGACTACGACAAGAGCCTCGAAGTGACCGTCCCCGCGGAAGTGCGCGGCCGCCTGGGGCTCAAGGAAAACCCCTAGACGGGGCCACTCATGCTGAGGAAGTGTCTCTGCCTTGTTGCCGCTCTGGCGGTCTGCGCGTACGCCGACGACAAAATCGGCGACTCGAAACCGGCCGATGTGGCGAAAAAGGTCCGCGACGAGATGGCCAAGAAGAAGGGCTATCACGTCAAGATGGAGATTAACTACCCCGATCGCGGCGCCGCGCGGGCGAACTGCAAGAGCCCACAGGAGGGGATCGTCAAAGGCGACTTCGCCCATCTCAGCAAGGGGACGTGCTACACGTTCCACAAGGCCGAGAAATTCGCGCTGCGCTGACAAGGCCATCATTGGTGGTCGTTCGACCAAACCAGGGGGCGTGACAACGGACTGCCGCGGTGCACCCGCAATCCGTGGCAGATTTACGACGAAACTCTGAAGCTCGCGGAGAACGGCAAGTTCACCGGAGACGACAAGATCGGCGACGCGGACTGCAAGATCCTCGAGTGTGCCGCGGACGAAAAACTGCTGGAGTCGCACCTGAAGACGTTCATCCAGCGCAACGTTCTGGACTGGGACGGCCAGGAGGGGTGGGACTGGCTCGCCGTAAAAGATGCGGCCAAGACAAGCTGTATCTACAAAATGTGGATTGGGAAGGAAGATCTGCTCGTGTGGCGTATGGAGTGTGTGCTCACGTTGGGGATCAACCAGCAGAAGATGCCCGAGCAGGATCTGCCGGCGAAAATCGAAGTCAAGTGGTCGATTGATGTGAGTGATTACGACAAGGACCTGGACGTCACGGTTCCCGAGCAAGTCCAGCAGCGCTACGGGATCACGGACGACGCCAAATAAATTGTGATCTGGAGGAGCCCATGCTTCGGAAGATGATTTGTGGCACGGCGGCCCTGGCCATCGCACTCAGTGCGTACGGCGACGACAAGATCGGCAAGGACACGGCCCCTGCGGTCTTCAAGAAGGTGAAGACGGAGATCGACAAGAAGCAGGGCTTCCATTGCAAGCAGACCATCAAGTTCCCGTCGTCGCCCAATACGAAGGACATGAATGTCGACGGGGTGTCGAAGAAGGATTTCGCGGCGTTCAGCGGCGACGCGGACATCTATCTCAAGGGGCCGAAGACGCTCGTGAAGGACGGCTCCGACAAGTTCGTCGAGCCGAAGAACATGACCGGCGCCGACCAGGTGCTCCCGCACTGCATCCAGAATCCGAGCGAGCTGCTCAAGGAGATCTACGTCTACAGCGCGGGCGCGAAGTGGAGCGCCACCGATGAGGCCATTGGGGAAATTGACTGCAAGATCGCCGAGTTCTCGCCGGCCGGCGTCGTGAACGACCAGATCAAGAAGTACTTCACGGTTGTCCCGCTGCCGGCCTCCGCCGGTTCGGATATCACGGCCTACAACGATCCGAAGAAGTCGAAGTCGGCGTACAAGGTGTGGGTTGGGAAGGAAGATCTGCTCGTCCACAAGATCGAGTGGCTCCTGACCATGGCGGTCGATCAGGCGAAGGCAGGCGGGCCGCAGTTCAAGATGCCCGAGTCGATCAAGTGCCAGTGGGTCCTCGAGTTCAGCGAATACGACGAGAATCTCGAGGTCGAAGTGCCGCCGCTGATCATGAAGGCCTACGGGATCAAGAAGTAATCCCGGTCCCGGCGCGTTCATCGGGGATAGAATAGGCGCACGGCGGGACAGGAGCCGCGTGTCTTCACGCGGGGGATTCCATGTCCCGAGTGACGGCATTGACGGAGCAATTCGGGGTAGCTGAAGACGATCGCCGGCTCATCGATCGCTGTCTGACCGCGGAGCCGGGGGCTTGGGAGGACTTTCTCCGCCTCTATCGCCGGACGCTGTCGGGGGCCGTGCGCAGCGTCCTGCATCGCTCGCGCTGGATGGCACAGGAGGAGGACGTGGACAACGTCGTACAGGACGTCGTGCTCGCGCTCTACGAGGATTCGTTCCGCAGGCTGCGATCGTTTCAGGGCCAGAGTTCGCTGGCCGGATGGCTTCGATCGGTTGCGACGAATCATACGCTCAACTTCATCCGTTTCGAACGCATGCGGCGCGGGCGGTCGCTCGACGCCGACCCTCTTCTCGTCCCGGAGGCGCCGCCCGAATCGAACGCGGCGTCGGAGGAGGACGTGGAGCGGCTGCAGAATGTCCGCGCGCGCATGGACGAGTTGCCTCCGCGCGACCGTCTGGCGCTCCAGCTTCACTATTTCGACGGACTGCCGCAGAAGGAAATCGCACGAATCCTGCGCGTGTCGGAGAACACCATCTGGCCGCTGGTCAGCCGGGCGAGAAAGAAATTGCAGGAACTTCTTGGCCCGCAATAGCGCACGGTTGATCGCACTCGTGTGTCGAGGAAGACGATGACGGAGCAGTGCCCGAATCCGGAAACGCTGGCGCGGTTCGTCGAGAACTCGCTCGACGCCCACGAGCACGAGGCCGTCATCGTGCACGTCGCGGAGTGCGTCGTCTGCCGACGTCACGTTGCGATCGCCTCGCTTCCGGACGTCGTGGCGCCGCGCTACATCGTGCCGCTTTCGATGCGGCGCAAGCTGCAGCGCGTGTGGTCGATGGCCGCCACGCTGCTGGCGGGGCTCGCCCTCTGGTTCGCGCTGCGCCAGCCGCCGGTGGAGAAGAAGGATGGCCCGATCGTGAAGCGCGACACGCCGGCGGCGCAAAACACCGTGGTCACGGTGCCGCAGCCGGAGCCCGAACCGCCTCGAACTCTTCCGATCCCGCCGAGGACGGAAGACCCGCTTCCGCCGATGACGGAAACGCCCGTGCCCCCTCCTCCTCCCATGACGGAGCAGCCGGCGCCGCACACGCAGGAGACGCCGACGCCGGAGCCCCCCAAGACAGAATCGACGCCGACGCCGGAACCGCCGAAGACCGAATCCACCCCTGTGCCGGAGCCCCCGAAGCCCCGTTCGACGCAGCAGCCGACAGCCGTCGCCGCCGCATTCAGCCCGGGTAAGACGGCACGTGTCGTTGCGTTCGAGCCGTGGGGCGGACTCAAGATCGAATCGAAAGCTGGCGCCAAAGCCGCGGACGTCGAAGGTTCGAGCGTGGTCTCGTCCGAAGCGCGACTGCTGGCCCGCACCCGGGCCGGTGGCGTCCGCTTGGCGAACGGTACCCGAATCCAGCTCGCTCCGGGAGCGACGGCCTCCATCTATCGAAGCGAAGCACAGAAGTGCGCTTGCGTGCGGGTGCACGAAGGGGACGTACTCGTCGAACTGCCTGCCGGCACGAAGATGCCGCTCTTCGTCGCGCGCGGCGCCGCGGGCGGGCTTCTCGAGGACGCATCCGGCCTCGTCATGTTGAGCGCGGGCGGTGACGCCGACGCGCTGCACATCACCCCGCTCTCGGCGGCCCTCGCGTGCCGCCCGAACGAAAGTGATCGCCAGGCGGTCGGCGTGTCCGAGACGACGCTGCTCCAGGGGGGCGCTGCAAGTCCTGCGAAGCGCGATGCGCGCATCTCCGCGCACCGCGCGCGCTTTGGCGCGTTCCCGAAGGAAAGTCCGCTGGTCGCGTACCTCAGCTTCGAGCCGGAATTCGCCGAATCCGAGAACGTGTTCATCGCGCAGGGGCGCGGCGACGACGGCGGGTTCCTGGTCGGCGCCCTCAACCGCAAGCTGAAGAAGCGCGTGATCGAGATCCAGCTTGCCGATCCGCTTCCGCGCGCGTCGGGCGACTTGCTGGTGCGCATCCGCTTCCGCACGCAAGGCATCCGGCTCGAGCTGCACACGTCCACGCAGGACGTGAGCATGATGGACGGCGGCTCGATCATGGATCCCGTCCCGTCGCGCAGCAGGTCGGCCACAGAGTGGGCGTCGACGACGATCGTCGTCCCGTCCTCCTGGTGGTCGATGTACGGCACCGTGAACAACCCCGAGAAGGAAAAGCGGAAGATCCTCGTGTGGGCGGAGCTCCCCAGCGGGATCGATCCCGAGAAGGCCGCGTTCGAGATCGATGAAATCGAAATCACCAAACGACAGTAAGGAGAAGCACATGAGAACACTCGCGATCTGCATCCTGTCGGCGGCGCTGGCCGCCGGGGCCGCCGCACAGGACGGCGACGGCTATGGTCGGAAGGTCAAGTGCTGCGTGAAAGGCGTGGCGCAGCCGTGGGAGGGGTACAACAAGGGCGTAAAATTTACGACGCCGTTCGACGAGGCCGTCGCCCTCGCGAAAAAGGAAAAAAAGCCGATGCTGGTGTTCCATCTCGTCGGCGACGCCGACAAACACGGCACCTGAGCGGCGGGCCACGTGATGAGAAGCGTGACCTTCTCGAACAAGGACGTGGCGAAGTTCATCAACGAGAACTTCGTCGCGACGTGGGTGAACCGGAACAAGCACTTCCACAGCTGTTCGCTCGAGGCGGAGGTGGACATTGCGGAGCAGAAGGGCGAGGCGTTCCCGACGCGCAACTTCGCCGTCTTCTTCACGACGCCCGACAAGCAGGTGCTGCATGGCACGGTCGGGTATTACAACGCACACTGGTTCCTGCCGGAGGCGAATCTCGCGCTCGCCGTGTGGCGCGAGGGGTACGACGAGGACATGAAGCGCAAGCCCGGCGCGGCCGACGCGGTCGCGAAGCTCCACAACGCGTGCGCAAAGCAGCACTCGGACCAGGCCAAGAAGGTGATGGCGCTGAAGATGCCCGCAGGGTGCGAGCGCCCGGCCGCTTTCGCCAGCACGAAGGACAATCTG
>CAYXVY010000162.1:0-10423 GCA_964468745.1 uncultured Planctomycetales bacterium
TCGTGCGGTGCTCGTTGAGGCGGGCGAGAACGACGGCGCGAGGGTCGGGTTGCGGTTGACCCTGCTGAGACTGAATTGAAGACGAGTGCGAGCAAACCAGTAAGGCTGCAAGGACACCAATCCGCACAAGAGTAGTACGCCAGAACTGCGCGCAAAGATCAAGCTGCGCGAGCGGGACGCCCAGTTCTCTCTCACAAAGCGGTGACGCGTTCGCATCCCATCCCTTAGTTGCTGCGCCCCTGCTAATGACTCGAAAGCTGCTGCAAGATACCTCTGAAGCGTTACTCAGCGAGCAGTACGCTATTTCTTAGGGTCCGTGCAAAAGCGTGAATCGTCGATTTCCGGGTTGACATCGAACTTCTCGAAGACATCGAGATAGACGATCTCCCTCTCCGTCCCGGCGTCGGGACCTACCTCGCCTTTGCGATGCTGCGCAATGCGAAGAGTCTTTGGGTCGTACCAGATCGTTCGCCTCTCCTCAAATTTTACCTTGCCGCTCATGCGCTCGACGGTGAGCTTGTAGGTCAGCGTCTTGAGGCCCTTTTCCTCCGCACCGTGCGTCCACTCACTTGGCGTGAATGCCTTGCGCGCGTCGGTCACGGTCGCATCTGCAGCAGCGACGAGCTCACCAAGTAGGACGTGAACTCCAAACTGACCGGACCTCGCAAATGCAATACGAAGGTTCTCATCGAGATCTTTGGGGCCCGTACGCTCAGGTATAGCGATGGGGCGATTCGACTTAGTTGTGCCTTCCGGCGTGTGAAGTAAAGCGCGATTCACCATTTTGACCCCATCCGAGATGACGAATTCCTGAACCTCGCGGTCGCGGCCGGAACACGCCCACTCCTCAAAGTAGACTTTGTTGCCTGCCTTGAGAACGAGTGAACCCCACTTCCCGCCTCTACGGGCTCCGCACTCGCCAATGGCCGCATGACAGCCGGGCCTCCCATAATCAAAGCTGATCCGTAGCGTCTTGGCTTCGAGAATTGTCTTCTCGATTTTCTTGAATGTGTCTTCCGCAGACTCCGCCTGAGTCACCAGAGTCGCCACCAGCATACACGCGAGCATGAGTACCTCAGAGGCTGAGCCTAATGTCCAGTTTCCACCATGTGGTGCGCAGCGAACTTGGAGTCCATCCTGTTGATGCTTCGCACTTTGGGTGATTATATGCGAATCGCTACGGCTATTTCTCCCTTGCTTTCTTCTCTCGGTCGCGCTGTTGGCGGAGCAGCTCGCGTGCACCTTCCGCGAAGAATTGGTAGTTCGCCGCCTCTTTTAGAGCATCGGCCTTGTTTTCGGCGGCCAGGGCCGCAGCGTTCTTCAGTCGCTTCTCCTTTGAATCAGTCTCGACCTTCGAGGTGTCACTTGTGTCCCATAGAATGTGCGTAGCCTCGTGGACAAGAGTTCCCGCCTGAGTCCAATAGCCGCTGTCCCCCTTTGCTAAACGGCCATCTTCTGCCAGCCAGAATTCACGAGTTAGTTCCAAGAACCACCACGGGAACGCCTTGCCCGGGTTACTTCCATGCGTGTTTACGCGCGCGCCCGACGTGTCGTCTTCGTTGTCGCTAAGCCGATCATCGACGAACCTGGGGTCCTTGAGTAGCTCAAGGATCTTCGTGTAGCGATCTGACAGCGTCTTGATTTCGTCATGTGTCACCTCGCCAAACCACTTCTTGAGTACCGCCCATTCCTCGGGATGCGCTGTGGCAGGATCAGCACCCGCAGTCAGATCTCCAAGAATGCGGGTCAGCAGTTCGAACGCGTCGGAACCCGCAAGCCCTTGTGCAACTAGCAGAATTTGCTTTACCAGCTTCTTCTTCGCGTCGCTTAGGGCCCTTCGTAACGGGGTGCTAGGTGGCGGGAAGCCCGGGTCTTGAAACAGGTCGCCGCCGCAAATCCCGCCACAGTCAGGGGACGCAGGATCCGGGAAACCAAACTCGTCATCGGGACCGTCATCGACGGCGGCACCTCCGCCGGAATCACCTCCGATAGGCAACCCGAAAGTCACAGTCACGCCGCCTACATTCGCGAAGGTGACTGTAACGCCCTGCTGTGGCGTGCTGCTAGCAGCGTTCTGCTCCAGGCCAAGTGGATCCGTGAAGCGGGTGGGCTTGTTGCCCGCATAAGTGTAATGCTCCGTCGGACGATTATCACGCAATGGGTCCATTTGCATGAAGCGGCCTACACTCCAGTCTGATGCGACGTCGGGGCTATCGAAGCCCACAACCCCTTGCGAGTCAGCAGCTAAAGGGAAAACTCGCCGGGCGCGAGAGCCCGGAACAATCTCCGAGGCCCCATAGTGCGATTTCGCGTCCCCGACCTCGGCGACGGCGTCGGCGACCATGCTCCTTCTCCCTTTAGCCGCGAGTTCCTCCAGGGCGCGCGCGGACGGTGAATTCTACCCTGTCAACGGCGCGACGCGGCGACCGCGCGCGCGGCGGGACGTATTTCGAATTCCAAATCTGACCCCCCACCTGAGATACCTCCCGACGTCCGCGCGTGTCTTAAATCGAACGCCAGAGGCCTCGCTCGCGCACGTCGTCGGCACGGCGCGCGCCAGCGCGCCGAAGCGCTTCTTCTCACACTCCGCGTGCTATCCTGTTGTCGCGTGGTTCAGAAGAGCGAGATCCTGGAGCACATCAGGGATTTGAGCCGCCGCAATTCGGGTGTGCCGCCAGGCCAGAGGGAATTCGCAAAGTCGACGGGCATCGGCAGTTCAGCATGGCGTGGCAAATACTGGGCACGCTGGAGCGATGCGGTGGTGGAGGCGGGGTTCGAACCCCAGAAACCGAAGCCGCGATTTGAAGACGCCTATCTTCTCGATCGGATCTGCAAGCTCGCGGCCACGCTGGGACGATTTCCCACAGGTGCAGAGCTTCTCATGGCAAAGAGAAGCGATCCCACCTTCCCGCACGCGAACGTGGTCAAGGAGCGATTCGGCAGTGTAGCGCAACTTACTCGGCGTGTTTCGGCATTCGCGAAGGAGCACCCCGAGCATTCATCTGTCGTGGGCCTGTGTGCGTTGACTAACGACGAGGGGAGCCCCGCCGCATCGGCCGATTCCATCGGATGGGTGTACCTCGTGACTGACGGTCGCCGCTATAAGGTCGGACGAACTCATTCCTTGGAGAGCCGCATTCCGGAACTGGCGTATCAGAACTCGCGCCCAATCGAGCTTGTTCACAAGATTGAAACAGACGATCCGGTTGGCATTGAAAACTATTGGCTCACTCGCTTCGCTGCGAAGAAGAAGTACAGCGAATGGTTCGAACTCGATGCCAGCGACGTCGCAGCGTTTCGCAAGCGCAAGCGCTACATGTAGCAGAAGGTTGCGCAAGTCGCGATCTCCGAGCTCGCGCACGTCGTCGCACGTCGCGCGCCAGCGCGGGCTTGGTGGCTCACGCTGTCACGCGCCGTGCGGAGGCTCGCGCGCGTCGACGAACGCGGCCGACGGCGGCGCGCGGCGCTCCACGTGTCCACGTGGGTCGCGGCGCGGGGCGTCCCCCCGCCGGCCCCCTTCCCCCCGCCCGCCCCCCATCCTCCTGGCGCCCCCCTCAATTGATGGCTTCGCCATAGGAGGGGCTTCACGCCTGGGTCCCCGCACGTCGTTCGGGGTTCGCGCGCCCAGGCTTCGGCGCCTGCGGCGCCGCCGCCCCTCCTCGCCGCAAATACTTGCGGCTCACCTCCCCGCTCTGGCGGGGGGAAGGGGGCCTCCAGCGCACGCTTTCGCGCGCGCACGTGGGGGGACTTGTGCGGATCGCCTTCGGCGCCCGCCCCGCGCCGCGACGCGCGCCGCTCACAGGCCGCGTTCGGATTCCCCCCGCCCGCCCGCTCGTGCAAGAGCGCCGCCAGCGCGATCTGGTCGCCGCGCTGTCAGCGCTCTTGCTCGTCGTCCCGTCCGCCCCCAAGGGGGGCTCCCGCCTTCGCGCTGCGCGCTACGGCGCGGCAGGCCCCTGCGCTTCGCGCCGGAGATCCTCGTCGACCCGAAGAGCAGCACGCGCGTCACCGAAGCGCGCCGTCTCATTACGGCGGCGCGCTTCGGCGTCGCGACGGAGCGGCTAAAGAGAAAAGCAATCACGACGTCGGCCGCGTTCTTTCGGTCGCTCCGCCGAGAACAGCTTTCCTTGTCGAGCATCCTCTACTCGCCCTTCCGCTCTTCGCAGAAGCGGCAGAAGCTGGAAAATCCCAGCTTCTTTTCCCGCGGCTGAGGACCTTTCGTACTTTGACCCAGGTACGAAGCGCGAGGACAGCATTCTACGACGGCGAGCTGTCATGGGGCGGCTCCAAATCCTTAGAGACGGAGCCGGGTAGATTTTCTAAGGAAGTCCTTGGGAAATCCTCAGCTCGAGGAAGCTGAGGATCTCGAGGAACTTCAGGAAGCTGAACTTCCTTCGGCTTCCTCGCCTTCCGACGCATTCGCATCCGGCTCCCGGGGTGGCAGAGGGTGTGCACTTCCTTGAGCTTCCGGATGGCGACGTGCGTGTAGATCGCCGTCGTCTCGAGCTTCTCGTGTCCGAGCATCGCCTGGACGAAGCGCACGTCGGCGCCGCCCTCGAGCATCAGCGTGGCGACCGAGTGACGGAAGAGGTGCACGGCGCCGTGCTTCCCGACGTCGGCCTTCTCCACGAAGCTCCGGACGTGCTCCGTCATGCTGTCCTCGTCGAAAGGGCCGCCCCGGTGGGTCAGGAAGATCCAGCCTTCGTCCGGCGGCACGACGAGCGTGGGGCGCACGTCGGCGAGGTACTTGTCGATCCACCGCATCGCCCGATCGCCGATCGGGATGACGCGCTGCTTGCGTCCCTTCCCGTGGCGGATCATCAGCGTCCCGCGATCGCGGTCGAGGTCGTAGAGCTTGAGGGTCACGAGCTCCATGCGGCGGATCGCGCACGAGTAGATCGTCTCGAGGATCGCGCGGTCGCGCAGGCCGAGCGGCGCCGACGTGTCCGGAACGGCGAGGATCCGCTCCGCCTCCTCCTGCGTGAGGACGTGCTTCGGGAGACGTCGCGCCAGGCGCGGCAGCAGGATCTCGCTCGCCGGGTTGTAGAGGGTGAGGTTCTGCCGCGTGAGCCACCGGAAGAGGCCCTTGAAGGCGGTCAGGTGGTTCCGCTGGCTCGTCAGCGTCAGCGGCTGGCCGTTCGCCTTCCGGCGGTGGTAGAGGTGCGCCTGGTAGCGCTCGAGGACCGCCTTCGTCACCTCGATCGGCCGCGTGATCCCGCGATCGGCCAGCCAGCGCACGAGGTGCCCGAGATACTTCACGCGCGTCTCGGCCGTCGCCTCCGCGAAGTGGTTGACCAGCAGCCACTCGCAATACTGCGCCAGCCGGCGCGGGAAGCCTTCCGGGTCGATCTCCATCGGGTCGGTCGTCACCGCCTTTATCCCCCTTTAGCCGCTGCGCGTCGGTACGCCTACGACCACTTTTTCCGGTGCTTCGCCTGTACCGTGCGTTCCAGCGCCCGAATCGCCGCTTCCGCAGTCCACGGGCTCGGCTGCCATACGCGGAGCCGTTTCATGCGAACCGGAAGGGGCCGGAACCCTGCCGGAAGCGGGCCGGAATGGGGCCGGAAGGTTCGCCCCAGAGGCCGGAAGGTTGGCGTCGTACAGGCGCCGCGTGTCGATGAGCCCGACGATGAAGCGCCCTCCCTCCTTGCCCGTGCCGTCGTAGAGGAGCTCGTAGACGAAGCTCTGGCCGCGCCCGCCGCGGTGCACCACGAGGTACTCGAGCTCGACCAGGCGCGCGAGGTGGACGGCGAGCTGGCTGTGTCCCCAGCGCGTGTAGTCCCTCGCCTCGCGCCGCGTGAAGCGGAAGTCCTCGCGCTCGATCTTGAGCGCCGTCGCGCGCTCGCCGACCAGGCGATCGACGAGCATCAGGAGCCGCCGCGTCTGCGGCGCGAGCTCGTCGAGCGAGCGCCCGAGGACCTCGCCGGCGAGACGGTTCGCCAGCTCCACGTCCTTGAGCGTCGCCTCGATGTAGGCGAGCGTCTTCCCGTGGTGCTCCACCGTCTTCACCGGGCGCTGGTACTGATGCAGGAGCGCGATCGCACGGATCAGGGTCAGATACTTCATGTGGTCGCGGCGCGCGCGGAGCTTCGTGTCGAGGAACGTCAGCTGCCGCGCGAACGGATTCACCACCAGGATCGGCTTGAGGAGCCGTTGCGCGTTGCGGTGGACGCGCAGGACCTGCGCCTTGTCCGCGCGCGCCAGCATCCCCTCCAGCGTCTCCCGCCGGCGCTGCGCCTCGTGGATCGCGCGCGTCTGCTCGCGGTCCTCGTTCACCGTCAGGACGACGGCCCGGTTCTGAAGCTCCTCGTCGATCGAGGCTTCCGTCGTCGTCAGCATGATCGCCACCGGGCCTTCGACCTCGTGCTTCTTCGTCTTGAGCTGCCCCGTGTCCGCGTCCTTGATCGTGGTCGCGATCGAGATCCTCCCCTCGCTCTGGAGCATCTTGATCGCGTAGCCGGCCTTCTCGGCGCCGGCGACTTCCGCGATCGCCAGGATCTTGTGCTTGAAGGTGCCGTCGGCCATGTAGTAGAGCGACTGGCCGGTCATCGCGGTGAAGCGCTCGACCTCCTCCTCCGGCATGAAGGCGAGGACCGCGTCCATCAGGGCACTCTTGCCGGCGGCGCTGTTGGACTGGATCAGGAGCGCCAGCGGGTCCTCCATCTTCCGACTCACGGCCGCGAGGTATCCGACGAGCTTGTTCGTCTCCTCGCCGATCACGCCGATCCGGTCGAAGTCGCTGACGATGCGGTCCAGCAGGTGAGGGTTGCGCAGCAGGCTGAACGCCTCGTCCTTCTCCTCCTCGCTGAGGACGACCGACTTCTCCTTCGGCTTCGTCGCCTCGGCGATCCGCCGCTCCTGCAGCGCCTCGAGCTGGAAGAGGAGCTTCCCAAGATCGCGCTTGATCGTCTCCTCTTTAGCCGCGAGCTCGATGGCCGCCTGCTTCACGTAGACCGCGCGCTGCCGCGCCGACAGGAGATCGAACGTGTCGACGTGGTAGGCGTCGCCCTTCGAGACGCGGATGTTCACGCGCAGCTGGTCGAAGCTGAGGTTCTTCGTGATCCCGCGCACGCGGTAGGCACGATCGCCGAGGGTGAGCTGCGCCTCGTCGCCGGCAACGCGCAGCTCCGCGTCCGCCGCGGCCGAGGCCGCGGGCTCCGGCGTCGACGGGACGCCAGGTTCGGTGGACTCCTCTCGCGCCTGGTCGGCCGCGGAGAAGGATACGGCCTCGGCCGCGACGGACGGTGTTGCCGGGTCTGGATGGGTGGCTGCGGCCGAGGCCGCCGAAGATTGAGCGGCTAAAGAAGAGGGTTCGGAGACGATCGTCGGGCGTCTGCCCTTCGCGACGAAGACGGCGCCGCGCACGAGCGTCCCGAGCGCCTCCGCCGGGTTCTGGCTCCCGCGGCCGACGTCGTTGGCGTCGGCGCCTCGAGGGAAGAGGATCCGCGCGACGTCGAACCCGGCTTCCGCGAGCTTCGGCGCCAGGACATCCGCCGCCTTGTCGCCGGCGTCGTCGCGATCGTAGGCGATCAGCACGCGCTCGACGCGGTGCTTCGCGAAGGCCGTCAGGTGATCGTCGGTGAAGCCGTGGACGCCGTAGCTCGCTGTCACGTTTCTGAATCCCGCGCACCAGAACGTGAGCGCGTCGATCAGCGCCTCGCAGAGGATGATCTCCTTCGCACCGCCGAGCGCCTCGAGATTCCACACCCCCTTGTGCGGCCCGGGCAGATAGAGATGCTTCGGCTCGTGGTTCATCATGTGCGCCGCGATCCGGCGGCCGTAGATCCCGAGGACGTTCTTCCCCTCGTCGAAGATCGGAAAGACCACGCAGCCGGCGAAGTGCTCGTGACCGCTCGCGCGGTAGATCCCGGTCTTCGTGAGGCGGCTTCTCAGCTCCCATCCGGTCTTCCGGTTCTTGTGGGGCAGCCGGTAGCCGAGCGTCCGGTTGGCGTACCCGATCGTGAAGCGGTCGACCG
This sequence comes from uncultured Planctomycetales bacterium, assembly GCA_964468745.1. Lineage (GTDB taxonomy): Bacteria > Planctomycetota > MHYJ01 > MHYJ01 > JACPRB01 > JACPRB01. The sequence continues at coordinate 7,974 of CAYXVY010000162.1, forward strand.
CCTCGCCATTCCTGAAGCCGCGCCGCTCGAGATACTGGAGCGCCTCCGGACTCTTCTTGAGCGTCTCGTGATAGAAGGCGACGACGCTCTTCAGAAGCTCGCGGTCGTCGACGTCGAGCGCCACCGGCGCCGGGAGCCGAGGCACCCTGGACGTCTTCACGCGCGCCACCACGATCGGATCGTCCGGCTTCCTCGAGGAGAGGATCTCCGCCGCGTGCCGGAAGCTGACGCCCTGCGTCTTCATCACCCAGTCGATCGTCGTCCCGCCGACCCCGCAGGCGCCGAGACAGTGCCACAGATTCTTCGCCGGCGTGATCACCAGCGACGGCCCGTCGTCCTGGTGGAAGGGACAGCGCCCTCGGAGATCCTGTCCGATCGGCTTGAGCTCGACGCCGGAGGCGCGCACGAGCGCGGCGAGGTCCACCTCTTCCTTTAGCCGCCGCAGCTCCTCGTCGCCGATCCACCGCATCCGCTCCCCCTCCGAGATGCTGTCAAGAGGAATCGCGCCCGAATCCGCGCTTGACGATCGACGCACGGAACTTTACGATTATCGTAAGTGCTGGTCAAGCCCAATTCACCGTTATCTGAGAAGGGCCTTAAGATGCAGTCGATGAAGGAGCGCACCCTCGACGGCTTCGGGAAGCGGCTGCGGGAGATCCGCCAGAGCCGGGGCCTCACGCAGATCGACCTCGGCGAGAAGGTCGGCGTCTCGAACCGCGTGATCGCCTACTACGAGGAGGACGGCGCGCAGCCGCCCGGGCCGATGCTCGTCGACCTGGCGCGCGCGCTGCGCACCTCGGTCGACCAGCTCCTCGGCATGAAGCGCTTCACGGAGACCGCGAGCCCAAAGACCGCGCGGCTCGTGAACCGTCTGCGTCGGATCGAGGAACTGCCGACGGCCGAGCAGCGCGCGGTCCTCCGCTACCTCGACGCGCTCCTGGAGCGCAACCGCGTCAGCGGCCGGCGCTCACGCGATGGGAACGGACGCGGCTAGGAATCGCGCTGTCGCGCGTATTGCTAACGGCGCGCGTCATTCGCCCGGCTGATGCTTCGTCTTCGCGAAGAAGGCCCCTAGCAAAGCGGAGCCGACCCCCAACCAACATGAGAACACTGCGATAAACGCGAGGAGCCATCCCACGTGTAACTCACGAGGTCCGCGTCCTGCAAAACCGTTCGCAATCCAATCTACAGGTTCCCAACGAGCTGCCGACAGGAGCGGGGCAAAGACCACAGCAGCAAAGGAGTCCTCGCTGTTCTCGGAGGATAACGAAAGCCCTGGAATCCGGTACGAGAGACAGAACAGGAGAAAACTTAGAAGATAGAGGCACAACCCAAGAAGGGCAGCCTGCCATTTCGGTCGCACGACCCAAATGAGATTCGTCCAGATTCGTGACACCACTAGCCTAGATCCTAACGTGCCGCGCACGAGTTCACAGGCAGAAGTTCCCGTTACTTCGGCAGAAGCTCCTTCATGCTGCCTGCTCCCTTGACATGTTCCAGCGCGCGCGGCGTGAACTCCTTCGCACTTCGTGCGCTGTTGTCCCAGTGACGCATGGTCATCGACTCCGCCATGTCGACATTGAAGAGGGAGGTCTTGCCAGGGCGGGCCTTAAGGCGAGTGCCGTTTGCAGCGAAGAACTCCTCAATGGTCGCAGCGTCGGCTTTGTTTCCGAGCTTTCCCATGATCTTGGTTCCATACCCAAAGTCCCGCGTGATCCGCAGACCTCCGCCACTATAGCGGTCGGCTAGTCCCAACAAATGTCCATACTCGTGCGCCAATTCCCCGGCTAGCGGATCTCGGGCAGAGTTCACGCGCCCGTAGTGGTACCCGTGCGCTTGCTCGGGGATACCTCGCTTCGGATCGGTGACAGGGTCAACGCCAGGGATAGTGTTGTAGTCGGCACCGGCAGTAGCACCCGGTTTCGGCCAGACCGCTGTACCCTCCGGGCTGCGCACGTAGTCGATCCGATCGAAGTCCTCGAATCCGGTCACTGACTGCTTGAAGATGTCCTCGCTTACAGACCAAATCTGCGGTCTGAAGTAGAGCGTATACTCCGCCCCGTCGGCCATCGTGACCATCCACCCTAGGCCGCCGTTGTTCCAATACTCGTCGATGTCTCTGAACAGTCGTCCGGCGATCCGACCGGCCGATGCAACTTCAGACACATCTCCGAGGCCTTCATCGCTGGTGACCGCGATGAGCGACATCACATAGATCGTTTTTGACGTCTGATCGACGCGGACGAATGTGCGTTCCCCGCTAGGATCGGTGTTGCTTACAGGACTGTTCGACGCATAAGAGTAGTGATGACGCGGACGTCGCTCAACGGGCGGATCCTTCTGGATGAAGCGGCCTACACTCCAGTCTGATGCGACGTCGGGGCTATCGAAGCCCACAACCCCTTGCGAGTCAGCAGCTAAAGGGAAAACTCGCCGGGCGCGAGAGCCCG
>CAYXVY010000163.1:0-6074 GCA_964468745.1 uncultured Planctomycetales bacterium
TACTCGCTCGGCATCGTGCTCTACCAGATCCTCACGGGGATCCACCCGCAGCGGATTCCGAAGGGACTGTCGCGCGATCAGCAGATCGCGTATCTCGACAAGTCGATCGTTCGCGACATTCCACCGCCATGCGACGTGCGCAGCGACGTCCCGAAGGCGCTCTCCGACATCTGCATGCGAATGGTCGCCAAGAAGCGCGACGGACGATACGCACGCGCCGTCGACTGCGTGTCGGATCTCGAGAAGAAGTTCCTCTACGCGAGAGGCTTCGGACCGACGAACAACGGGCTTCAGGCGTACTGGGAGGCGTACCAGGACGACTTCAAGGCGACGCCCGACCACCTGAAGGAACTGAGCTTCCTCAAGGACGAGGCCGGCGACATCCAGCTGAAGCGGCCGGTCGCCGCAGAGTTTTACACCGCGCTGGGCAAGAAGATGATTGCAGACGCCAAGTAGCGGTTACTTCCCCGCGTTCTTGATCTCTTCCTTGATCTTGTCCTTCTCTTCCTGCGTAACCTTCGCCAGCTCTTTTACGATCCGCTCTTCCGCCGCCTTCGCTTTCTTGGAATCGTGAATCCCCTCCCACACGACGTTACCGTCCGCACCGATGAGGAAGGCCGAGGGGCAGGCCTGCACGCCGTACTCCTTGGTGACGACATCTCCATCGTCGTAGCCCACGGCGAATTTGACGCCGCTCTTGGCGGTATCCTTCTTCGTGTCCTCGAGTTTCTCCTTGGACCCTTCGTGCAGCTTGATCACGACCAGACCCTTGAGCCGATACGAGCTATCCCACCTGGCCAGATTGGGCAGGTTCTTTTTGCACCAGCTTCAGGTGATGTAGCCGAACTCGAGCCAGATGACCCGGCCCTTGAGATCCGCGAGCTTCACCTCGGCCTTCGCATTGATCCAGTTCTCCAGCGAAATGGACAGCTCGGGAGGCGCCTTGCCCTTGTAGGAGTTCGACATGATCTTGTCGCCGTCCTGCGCCGACGCGAGCGCGCACACGATCAGCAAAGCGGACGCTATACGCATCTATTCCTCCTGTGATTCCCCACCCGTATAGACACTTTTTCCCGCCGGTTTAGAGCGCGATTTTGCACGCGCGCGCCGGGATGCCCGCGCCTTGGACGCTTTGCGCCGCTCACCCTTCGCGAGCCGGGCGGAGGTCGAGGGCGACACCGTCATCTCGATTCGATCGACGAGCTCGCGCAGCGCAAGGAAGCGGTTGACGGAACGCCGCCGGTCGCGCTGGCAGCGCACCACGATCCCGCCATGGCGAAGCACAACGCAACTGCTGGTCTTATTGATCTTCTGCCCGCCCGGGCCGCTGCCGCGGACGAATTGCTCGTCGATTTTCGCGACGTCGATCGCTAAGCGGGCGATTCGAGCCTTGAGCTCATCCACCTTCCCCGGCGACACGTCGAAACGTTCGTTGAGGTTCATGAATCTGCCGATGCATAGTACGTAAACCTGGTCATCGGGAGATAATCTAAGACCATCCTATGGGCAAGCGGCTGACCTTCGAGGAGACGGTCGAACTCGACTGCAAGCGCGAGGAGCTCTGGCCGCTCGTCTCCGATACCGACACCATCAACAGGGTGATCGGGCTGCCCATGGTGACCTATGAAACCACGGAGCAGAAGACGGGTGGTTCGATCGTCATGGCGCGGACCAAGCTCGGGCTGCTCAGCCTTCATTGGCGCGAGTACCCGTTCGAGTGGGTCGCCCCCGAGAAGTACTCCGTGCGTCGCGTCTTCCAAGGGGGCCCGTTCGCGGAAGTCAACGGCCGGTTCCGGTTCGACGACGCGGGCGGGCGCACGAAAGCGACCGTTGTGGCGGAGCTTGTCACGCGCAACATCATCGGCGATTTGATGGGCCCGCGAATCGCGCGCAAGACCGTGCGCAATTTCGTCGCGCTCTTCAAGCGGATGGAGCAGAACCTGAAGGGCCAATCGGCCAATCCGCTCATGGACAGTTCGCTGAGCCACGTGGTCGGCTACACGCTTGAGGACCGCCTGCGAAAGATGCGTGAGCAGAAGGTATCCGAGGACATCGTCGCGCGCCTGCGTCCGTGGATCACGAATGCCCCCGATCACGAGCTGGCCCGGGCACGGCCGTTCGCCCTCGCCGACGCGTGGAAGCTTTCGCGAGACGAGGTTCTGCGGGCCTTCCTGGTCGGCACGAAATACGGTCTCTTCGAAATGCAGTGGGACATCATCTGTCCGCACTGCCGCAAGGCGGAGGACCGCGTCGCGTCGATCTCGAAGCTCCCGAAGGCGGGACACTGCAAAGTCTGCAATCTGGACTACTCGATTGAGTTCGACCATACGGTCGAGGCCCGCTTCACGGTGCACGAGGCGGTGCGCCCCGTGGTGGACGCAACGTTTTGCATGGGCGGGCCGGCAAATCTGCGGCACATCCTCGCGCAGGCCCTGCTGGAGCCGGGCGAAACGCGGGAGATCACGCCGACATTCGATACGCGCGCCATCCGCGTACGATCGCCGATGTCGAAGGCCCCCGCGCAATTTCAACCCGTCGCAGAAGGGCCATCCTCAGGGACCATCGACATCGACGCCGAGGCTGTCCGCGCATCGTCAAATCAGATGGCGCTCGGTCGCGTCACGCTCAAGCTGACTAATCGGCTTTCCCACCCCGCGATCATCGTAGTCGAGCAGACCGCCTGGGATTCGCAGGCCGCGACGGGGACGCTGATAACGGCGTTCCAGTCCTTCCGCGACCTCTTCTCGACGGAAGTGCTCGCGGCCGGTCAGGACGTCGCGATTCGCAATATCGCGATCCTGTTCACGGACCTCAAGGGGTCGACGGATCTCTACCGCACCGCGGGAGACGCGCACGCGTACGCGGTGGTCCGCGACCATTTCGTGTTCATGACCAAGATCATTTCCGAATGTCGCGGCACTGTCGTGAAGACGATCGGCGACGCCGTCATGGCGGCGTTCCCCGTGACGAGCGACGGTGTGCGCGCGACGATGCGCATCCAGACGGAGGTCGGCGACTGGTGCGCGGCACGCAAGGTGATCCCGCCGCTGCGGCTCAAGGTGGGCCTTCACGCCGGGCCGGCAATCGCCGTGTCGGCAAGCGGGTTGCTCGACTATTTCGGGAGCACCGTGAACATTGCGGCGCGGCTGCACGAACTCGGCATGGGCGGCGACGTGCTGGTGACGGATGCGGTCTATCGCGACCCGGCCTCACGCAAGGTGATTGACGAGACGTCACAGAAACAGAACGTCGAGGAAACGCGCTTTCGAGGCTTCATCGAGTCCTTTCATGTGCGCCGGCTGACGGGACTGTCGCGGCAGGCGCCGACGGCGGAGTCGTCGCTCTGGACCGTGGCCCAGTGAAGCGAGCTCTCGGACTCCTTCTGCTCACCGCATGCGCGACGACGCCGCGGCCGGGCATCGAGGCGCTCACGGTCGAGCGCATCTATTCCGAGCCGAGCCTGAGCGGGTCGGTGCCGTCGAACGTGCAATGGAGCCCCAACTCGATGCGCGTGGCGTACCTGCACGACGGAGGGCTCTACGTCTTCGTCTGGGACACTAAGGAAAAGCGGCGGCTCGCCGAAGCGCCGGCGTGGTACGCGTGGCGCGGCGCCCGGCTGGCGATGCTCGTCGGGCAGAAGTTGGTCGAGATCGATCCAGCGTCGCTGCAGCGTTCGGAGCTCTGCACGTGGAAGGGCGGGCAGAATCTGACGATGTCGCCCGACGGCAAGTGCGTGTCGTTCATCCGCGAGCACGATCTGTGGATCCAGTTGCTTGCGGACGGCGTCGAGAAGCGACTGACCACGGGCGGCAGCGAGACGCTACTCAATGGCGAGCTCGACTGGGTCTATCCGGAAGAGCTCGGGTTCACGACCGGCCACTGGTGGTCACCGGACTCGACGAAGATCGCGTTCCTGCAGCTCGACGAGACGGGAGTCTCGCGCTTCCCTCTCGTGGACTGGAAGCCGATCAACGGCAAGGTAGAGCCGATGTTTTATCCCAAGGCTGGGGAGAAGAACCCCAAGGCGCGACTGGGAATCGCGGGGATCACCGGCAGCGTGCAGGTAACCGACTTCCCAGCGGAGTACATCGCACGTATCTCGTGGAGCGGAGTATCCGAGCCTGTGGTCCAATTGCTCACTCGCAATCAGGACCAGCTGACAATCTCAGAGCCGATGTCGCTGAATGGTTGGGATACGGACGAGACTGAGCACGCCAAGATCGGGTGGATCGAGGCGCGACCGGAGATCTGCCGCGACCAGACAGGGCAATGGCTTCTCACTGCAAACAGCGACGGCAACCAGATCGAGCGCCACCTCTGGCGCGTTTCATTTGACGGGACCGAGCGCGAGAAGCTGACAATCGAACCTGGCTGGCACAGCCCCATCGTCAGTCCCGACGGCACGAAGTGGATCGACCAGTACTCGCGCATAGACCGGCCTCCGACGATGCCGCTACTAACGCCGAATGAGGTCGATCTCTCGAAGTACGACTTCGTCCCCGTCGAGTTCACGCAGGTCAAGGCGCCTGACGGAATGGCGCTCGACGCGATGATCATGCGGCCGCGCGACTCGGGTCGTCACCCCGTCATCGTCCACGTCTACGGCGGCCCCGGCGCGCAGTCCGTCGCCAACCGGTGGAACGGTCGCAATTACCTGTGGCACCAGCTCATGGTGAAGCGCGGGTTTGCGGTCGTCGTCCTCGACAATCGCTGCTCTGGCGCGCGCGGGCAGGATGTCGTCCGCCAGATGCACAAACAGCTCGGCACGATCGAGGTGCGCGATCTGTCCACGGGGGTCGATTGGATCAAGAAGCAACCGTGGGCAATCCCCGACCGCCTCGGCCTGTGGGGCTGGAGCTACGGCGGCTACATGACCTGTCTCGCGATGTGCAAGCTCGACTGCTTCAAGGCCGGCGTCGCCGTCGCCCCCGTCACCGACTGGCGCGACTATGACACGATCTACACCGAGCGATACATGCTGCGCCCGCAGGACAACCCCGACGGGTACAAGGAGAGCGCCCCCGTTACACACGCGGCGAACCTGCACGGGCGGCTGCTCCTCGTCCATGGCCTGGCCGACGACAATGTCCACTTCCAGAACACAGTGCACTTCACGGACGCGCTCATCAAGCACGGCAGGCAGTTCGATCAGCTCGTCTACCCGGGTCGCAACCACGGCATCGGCGATAAGGAAGCGCGCATCCACCTCTTCAACGCGATGACCGCGTTTTTCGAGCGGCAGCTGAAGCCATGAGACCGTGGTCTCCAACTTGCAACCATCGCCTGATTTGGCCGTACACGATTTTTCCTGCACTTTTCGCATAACACATGGGCGTCAAATCAGTATATAGAAATGGACCCAGTGGCGAGGGGGTCGTGGGGCCTGCTCGCCACGCACTGCAGGAGAGGAGCGTTCGATGCGCTGGACAACCTTGTCGATCGCCGTCGCCGCGATCCTGACCCTGTCGCCTCAGGCAACCGAGGCGAGCATCCGGGTCACGTCGCCCCACCATGTCGGAACGCCGACGGCGCAGATCCAGAACGACGTCTACTGGTTCATGTTCAACCGGTTCATCGGCCAGAGCGTCCCGCCTCCGCTGGCGGACATCATGGCGCAGCAGGTCGTGAGCCAGATGATCGTGATCGATCGGCTCGGCTCCGACAAGCTCACCACGCGAATCACTGAATCCGACCAGCCGGGGGAGCTTCTGCCGTGCATCATCATCGTCTACCCGGACAACACGGTTCAGACCACGGAGATGGAGACCGTGCGGGGCGACGGCGACTTCACCGGCCCTCCGATCCTGCTCGACCATACGCCCGTTTGGGGCGCATTCGCACTCTACGAAGGCCAGTCGTCACAGCAGGTGCCGATGAAGCTGCTGCTGCGGACAACCTGGTTCTAGGCTCGTGCGCCCGCTGACCCAACTCGGCGTCGTCGTCGGGATCGCGATCCTGGCCGTCTTCGTGCTCACGCGCAAGCACGTCGAGCAGGGTGCCGGCGTCCGCGCGCCAGATGCGTCGGCGCGGCTGCACGACACTCACGTAGACGTCTCGAACGCCTCTCCCAGCTC
>CAYXVY010000164.1:0-15215 GCA_964468745.1 uncultured Planctomycetales bacterium
CGCGGCAACCCTCTGCCGGAGCTGCGCAAACACTTCCGGCCGGAGTTCCTGAACCGGATCGACGAAACCGTCGTCTTCCGTTCGCTCAATGAGGACGACATCGCCAAGATCGTCGACATCCAGCTCCGGTTTCTCCAGCAGCGGCTCGCCGATCGCAAGATCGAGCTGCGCGTGACCGACAAGGCGAAGGATCTCCTGGCGCGCGATGGCTACGACGCGGCGTTCGGCGCGAGGCCGCTCAAGCGGCTCATCCAGAAGAAGATCGAAAACCCTCTGGCGATGGAAATCTTGGCGGGCAAATTCAAGGAAGGCGACGTGGTTGAAGTGAAAATCGCAAAGACGGACGAGTTTTCCTTCGCCAAGCGCAGCTAGTCGACCGCTGCCGCTACTCCTTCCGAGGCCCGATGTACTCGGTGGCGACGACAATGTCGTCGAACATCACCGCGCTCTTCTTCCGCGGATCTTTGACCCCGTTCTGCTTCGGCGCGTTCTCGGTCATGTAGTAAAGCAGCCAGACGCCGTTGACGTTGAGCGCCTCGTCCGTGCGCCAGCGGAAACCGCCCCACCGGCCCGCGCACTTGCCGTCGATCCAGAACGCCTGCTCGCCGTCGTCCTTGCCGACGGTGTTGCATTTCACCGCGAACTCAACGCAGATCCACGTGTCGCGTTCGACCTGCACGGGCTTTTCCGGCGCGAAGCTGTTGCCCCAGTACTTTCCGTCGCCCGACTTCTTCATCTCGCACCAGTAGCTGTAGAAGTTCCACGCTCCCGGCGCGGCGTGACGGCCCCAGTTGCCCCACGGCTCGATCCCCGTCGAGAAGCGCTTGTCGCCCGCCGGGCACTCGCCCGCCCCGCCCTGCGGCCACGCCGTGGCCGGGTTGTAGCCGCACATGTGGACGAAGTGGTGCACGTACTCGTGGTCCTTCGGGAACTTCACGTAGAAGCGGAAGTGCAGCGTCTCGTGGCCGGGCTTGAGCATTTTCCAGAGATGCCCGCCCGACTTCGTGCCGAGTTCCGCCGTGAACTTGATCGCCTTTGTGCCGCTGTGCGCATCCTCAACGAACTCCGGCTTGCCGGTCGTCTCCGTCCACTGCTTGAGGTCGCCTGACTCGAAGGTCTCCGCAAGCACGACTTGCGGGTCTTTCGCGATGTCCACGTCGCCGGGGTACTTCGCGGCGAGGCCGTCCCCCTCTTTCTCGATGGCGAGCGGCTTTGTCGCGGGGTCCTGCAGCAACGGTTCGACTTCCCTCACCGCAGGCAGAACGAGTGCGAGTGCGAATACAAGTCTCATGCGGGCATGCTACACTTCGCCGCCGTGAGGCTCCTCATACTGTCGCTGCTCTTCGCGGGATGCTCCGTGCAACAGAAACCGCATCGAACCGACGACGTCGCGAAGCAGATCCATGCCGCCGCCACGGCCGATGATCACGCGTGGCGCACGCTCGCCCAGCTGTGCGACGAGATCGGCCATCGACTGAGCGGCTCCGAGTCGCTCGACAAGGCCATCGCGTGGGCGCAGAAGACGATGACTGCCGACGGTGCCGAGAACGTGCGCGCCGAGAAGGTGATGGTCCCGAAGTGGGTGCGCGGACGCGAGTCGTGCGAGATGACCGAACCGCGCCGTCATCCGATGCCGATGCTCGGTCTCGGCGGTTCCATCGCGACGCCCGCCGAGGGAATCACTGCGGAAGTCGTGGTCGCGCGAAGCAAGGACGACCTGCGCGACGCGAAAGGGAAGATCGTCGTCTGGAACTATCCGATGCCGAAGTTCGACCCCGTCAAAGGCGCACGCTACGGCGAGACGGTTGCGTATCGCGTCAACGGTGCTCAGTGGGCGTCCGAGAAGGGCGCCGTCGCGGCACTCGTCCGCAGTGTCACCGCGACGAGCTTCCAGTCGCCCCACACCGGCGGCATGCGGTACGGTGATGCCCCGAAAATTCCGACGGCTTCGATTACGATCGAAGACGCCGAGATGATCGCGCGTCTCGTCGAGCGCGGCATCCGCGTCGTCGTGACGCTCAAGATGGAGGCGCGCGACGAGGGCTTGGTGCCGTCCGCGAATGTCATCGGTGAACTCGTCGGACGCGAGAAGCCCGATGAGGTCGTCGTCATCAGCGGCCACCTCGACTCGTGGGACCTGGGGCAAGGGGCGCAGGACGACGGATCGGGTTGCGTCGCCGCGATGGACGCGATCCGCGTGCTGCGGAAGCTCGGGCTTCGGCCACGGCGGACGATCCGCGTCGTGCTGTGGACGAACGAGGAAAATGGTCTCGGCGGCGCGCGACAGTACGTGAAGGACCACGCGGCCGAGATGGCGAAGCACGTCGCGGCGATCGAGATGGACCACGGGTGCTTCAAGCCGCGCGCGTACAGCATCGATCATAAGGACAAGGCGGCGCTCGACCGCATGTCGGAGCGGCTGCGACCCCTGATCGCGCCGCTCGCGGTCATTCCCGGCGGCTCCGCTGCGGACGTGGGTCAGATGAAGGAGGCGGGCGTTCCGCTCCTGGGCTTCGAGGTCGAGAACTCCCGTTACTTTGATTACCACCACACGCACGCCGACACGATGGACAAGGTCGATCCGAAGGAGCTCGCGGAGTGCGTCGCTGTGATGGCGACGACAGCATACGCGCTGGCGGAAATGCCGGGGCGGCTCGACGATTAGTCGCACGGGAATCCCGGAATTGCGCGTGCAGGGGATTGCCATGTCTCCAGGCGCAATTCCCGGCTCGCTCCGGGGGATAAAGCCCAGAGTCCAGAGGAGGAAGACGGCCGTCGACGGGTCTACTGTTTCAGCTGCTTGATCAGCGCGCGCACGGCGTCGGGGTTCGGATGGCCCCTCTTGATCGCCTCTTCCATGTCGGAGATCGCGTTCGCCCGGGAGGCCGTCGCGGCCGAAGCGTCGCCGAGCCGCTGGTGCGCGGACGCTTCACTCGCACGCAACGCTCCGCGGTTGTACCAGATCGTCGGGAAATCGGGCGCCAGGTCGAGCGCCCGGACCAGGATGTCGATCCCCTCGCGCAGCGTCTTGAGCGCCTTCCTGGGGTCAGTCTGGAGTTGCGTATTGCCCACCCTCCCCAGGAGCGCCCCCTTGAGCTGGAGGCCGAACATGTGGTTCGGGTTGAGCTCGATCGCCTTGTCGAGATCGGTCCCGGCCTCGTCGAGCCGCCCCTTCGCCACGAGCAGCACGGCGCGGTTCACGCGGGCAAAGTACGTGTCGGGCTTCGCCTCGATCGCCTCCGTGTAGAGCTTGATCGCGCGCTCGGGATCGGGGCCGGTGCCGCGGCCGCCCAGCAACGTCCCGCCGATCGCCAGCGCGATGAAGTTCTTCCGGTCGATCTGGAGCGCGACCTCGATGTCCGCCAGCGCCTCCTCGAGCTTGCCGTTGAACTCGAGGATGTAGGCCCGCATCGCCCGTGCCTCCGGGAAGTTCGTCCGCAGATCGATCGCCTTCGTGTACGCCTCCACCGCCTTCCGGTGTCCCTCGGCGGCCGTGGCATGAGCGCGATGGTAGTTGTCGGTGGGCGCGCTGAAGAAGTAGGCGTCGCCGAGCAGTCTCCAAAGCTCCTCGTCGGTCTGACGCTTGGCCAGCGCGTTCAGGGCGATGGTGACCGCCACCTGCGCCTTGCCCTCGGTCAGGCTCAGCATCGCTTCCGCCGCGATCTGCTGTTCGACCGCGCCTGACTTCGCCGCCAGTGCGAAGTCCGCGGCGGCCTTCTCCTTGAGGTCGTTCGCGGCCTTGTTGTCCTTGAGATAGCCGCCCCCGCCGCAGTCGATGAACGCTTCCATGTATCGGCGCATCCGGGTGCGGCCGCGCTCCATGAGCGCCGGCACGTAATTGGTGTCGTGCTTCAGCACCTCGTCCCAGTCCTTCTCGGCCTTCGCCCACTCGAGCCGGTACTGGTGCGCACGGCCGCGGTAGAAGTAGGCGTCGGCCAGGTCGGGCGCGAGCGCGATCGCCGCGTCAAATCGCTCGATCGCCGTCACCGCCTTCGCGCGGCTCTCCGCGAGGTCGGCCCGCGGCCGGTAGAGGTCCTTCATCGCCTCGTCGAGCACTTCCTTGCCGCGTGAGAGTTCCGGCATCGCCTGCTGGCGCCGCTGTGCCGCCTCGTCGGCCGCCCGCTTCTGCTTTTCTGCTTCCTGTTTCTGCTTGTCTGCATCCTGCTTCTGCTTGTCGGCCTCCCGCTGCCGGCGCTCCCTCTCTTCCTTCTCCTTCTCCAGCTTCGCCGTCTCGGCGGCGAGCCCGTCGGCGCATTTCTTGATCCGCGAACGGGCGCGTTCGTTCTGGTCGTCGATCGCGAGCACTTCCTTGTAGAGAGCGCGCGCTCCCTCGAACTGCCTCTTATCGAACATCGCATCGGCCCGCTGGAGCGTCTCGTCCACCTGCGGCGCCTGTCCCCCCGAGCCGAGGATGAACATGAGCGCCGCGACCGCCGCGAGCAACGCGCCCCCGATGAGCGGCAGCAGTGCGCGGTTGCGCTTGAGCCCCCTCACGAGCTTCGTCGCCACCGTCGGCGGCTGCGCGTGGATCGCCTCGCCGCTGATGAAGCGGCCGAGTTCGTCCGCCAGCACCTGCGCCGTGGGGTAGCGGAGCTTCGGGTCCTTCTCCATGCACTTCAGGATGATCAGCTCGAGGTCGGAGGGCACGCCCTTGACCAGCGACGACGGCAGCGGCGCGTCCTTGTGCAGCAGCTGCATCACCGTGTCGATCGGCGTCGCCCCCTTGAACGGCGGGCGGCCGGTGACGAGCTCGTAAAGCGTCGCGCCGAGCGAGTAGACGTCGCTCCGCGGCCCGAGGGGCTTCCCCTGCGCCTGCTCCGGGGCCATGTAGCTCGGAGTCCCCATCACCATGCCCTGCTGTGTGACGTCGCTCTTGCCCTTCGGCGACTTCGCGAGGCCGAAGTCGAGCACGTAGACATGGCCGTGCGTGTCGAGCATGATGTTTTGCGGCTTGATGTCGCGGTGGACCAGCTTCTGCGTGTGGGCGTACTCGATCGCCTCGGTCGCCGGCTTCAGGACCTCCGCCGCGCGCTTCGGCGACGTCTTCGCGGCCGCGAGCGTCTTGCCGTCGATGAACTGCATCGCGATGAAGTACTTTCCGTCCTGCTCGCCCATGTCGTAAATGGCCGCGATGTGCGGATGGGTGAGGCCGGCCGCTGTCTGGGCCTCGCGGAAGAAGCGCTTGATGTCGTCGGGCGACGTGTCGGACTTCAGGATCTTCAGGGCAACGATGCGGTTGAGCCCCGAGTCCCACGACTTGAAGACCTGCCCCATGCCGCCGCGGCCGATCTCTTTGATGAGGGTGTATTTCCCGAGCTGCCGCTTGGGGTCCTTCGACGCCTTCTTCGCGTCCTCGGGCATCTCCTTGAACGAGACCGACTTGCCGGTGAGCGCGCCCGTCGGCGGCGTGTGGCCGGTCTGCTCGCGGATGACGTCCTCGACCGACGCGAGCGAAAGGTAGCCCTTGCGCATCAACAGGTCGCCGAGCCGCACCGGCTTGCCCTTCGGATCCTTGGACGAGGCCGCCTGGAGCGAGAGACACTCCCTCACCTGCTCCGGAGTGGCGTAGCCCTTCCGGATGACGATCTCGCCGAACGTAACGTCGCTCATCTCACCCATGGGATATACAGGAGAGCGGATCTAGAGCTTTTCGTTTGCCTGTTGTTTGGACGCATCGGGATCCGCTGAGCGCCTCATTATAGGCGGAGATGGCGCCACTGGAGAAACGCGGTGAAAACGCAGCCGACGGCAACCGAATACACAGGGGAACCAGCGGCGCTGCTTCCATTGATCCGCCTGTTCACGGCGAGCGGCGTGGCTTCGCGGTCGGACCCTGTGTGAAATAGCCGTCCACCCTCCGGCGATCGCGCTGCAAAAGAACGATGAGTCTCGCGTAAACGACGCGATACGCCGCCACCCACTCGCTGCGCGTCACCTCCCCCGCGGACCGCGCCTCAGCGGCGACGGTGCGTGCCTTGCGAACCGCCACGATCGCCTTCTCAAGACGCGACCGGCTTTGTGACAGAAGCGGGAGGAATCGACGCAGGGCGCCGGCCTGTCCGTCCCGCACCAGCTGCAGTTCGATCAGGCTCGCCTTGGCGACACGTCGCGACGGCGTGATTTTGGAATGGGCGGTACGCCCCCCGGGGAAGTACCGGCGATACTGCGCACACCGCCGATTCAGCTCCACGTGAACCTGTACCGCGTTTTCGAACCGGAAAACGGCGGAGGCGAGCGCCTCATCGGCGCGATTGCGGATGACGACGGCCTGCCGCAGCCGCCCCGCCTCCCCTTTCGTCCGAATCGCGGCATGCTCGAGGTCCCCCTGCGCGCATTCGAACGCGGACGCGAGGTGGCGGGTCTCAGGGTCCGCCGTCAAGCGCGCGATCAACGGTTCGCCGTAGAGGCGAAGCAGCGTCCTGGCGGAACGGCGCGCCTGGGGTGTGAACATGGTGAAGCGCCTTGGAACGGGAATGCGAAGATCGCACGGCTCCCGCGCCGTTGTCAAACATCGAGTGCACGACCGGGCACCGTCCGCACCCCGCTGACGATTTCTTACACATAGGAGGTACACCCAGCACGGATCGTTTTCGAAACAAAACGCACCGCGTGCCTGCACGCACATCGCGCTTACGGTCCGGAAAGCGCTGCGACACTCCGCGCATACACCGTTGACGATTTGGAAAATGCAGGGGGGACACCCATCTCACGGCGCTTTCGAGTGTTAACGGCCACTTCCGAATGAACGTCGAGGCACTTTCGGAACCAAATGCCCGCCGGGAAGCCTGGCACACGCCGTTTTTCAAGTCGTCGGCAGGCTATGCGCCCCATCCCGGAGCACTGACGATTTCGTAAGCGCGCCGTGCTTCTACTCAAACACCGCTTTTTGAATCGAAAACGACTTTTGCGCCGGGGCACGCACCCCTGGATATTTCGAAAATGCCCCGTGAGTCGAGCCGCGACGCGCCGACAAATCCGTCAGCGCCCTTTGCGTCGGGGCATACACCTGTGACGAAATCGAAAGCGTCGTGCGACTCGTTCGGAAAGTCCCGTTAACATTCCGGGTCTGCTCCGGCGCATGATCGAGCCTCCGCTCCCCGAACTATTTTGGCGACACTCGCAACGCCCGGCGATGTAATGAACTTCGACGGCCCGCGTGCGCGACGGTGTCGAATAGATGAAGAAACGCATCGGCGAATTGCAAATAGCTGGGTGGGAGGTCGGTCATGGTGCGGTGGGCGAGCACGGCGGTCGTTTCTCTGTTGCTGCTGGGCGCTTCGCCACAACAGGAGAAGGACGAGGAAAAGCTGGCCGAAGCGATGCTCCGCAGGGCGGACGCGCTCATCGAGGCAAAGGAGTTCGAGCAGGCGCGCGTGACCTTCTGGTACATCGCGAAGAAATGGCCGAACACGAAGACGGCCGAAATCGCGAACTACCGCGGCGGCGAGAACTGCGTCATCGACGTGCGCAAGGTGCACGACACGGGCCCGTCCGAGAATCGCATCGACGTCCATATCATGGCGGACAGCTTCGGCTACACGAACGCCGACCAGCGCACGTGGCTGACGGTATCGAAAGGGTTCTCGATCCAGCTCACGGACTGGGGGATGTTCCGCGAGTACAAGAACTACTTCAACTGCTGGCGCGTCTCGCTCGCCTCGAAGGAGAAAGGGACGTCGACCGAGACGAAGAAGTTCGATACGGCGCTCGGCGGCAGCACGTCGGACGCGGGCGGCGGCTACTGGCTCGATGACACGAAGGCCGCGGCCGTCGCCGCGAAGATCCCGAGCAACGACGGCGTGTGGCTGGTGCTCATCCGCATGGGCGGGGGAGTCGATTCCGGCGGCGGGTCGAGACAGGCGTCCGCGGTGATGTGGTCGGGCGGCGGCACGCTGATCCACGAGTTCGGCCACTCGTTCGGCGGACTCATGGACGAGTACACGAGCGAGCCGGGCGGCATGCCGAACGGATTCCGGCGTCCCATCGGACGCGGCGTGAACATTTCAGAGACCGCCGATCCGAAGAAGGTGCCGTGGGCGCATTGGCTGGAGAGACCCGAAGTCGCGCGCGCAGCAGGTGTCGGCGTCTTCAAGGGGGGCAACGCGCACGAGGAAGGTCAGTGGCGTCCGACCCCGGGCGGCTGCACGATGGACAGCGCGGGCGGCACGTTCTGCCCGATCTGCCGCGAGCGCATCCTGCTCAACATCTACACGCGCGTGAACCCGATCGACGACGCGGCTCCACTTGAAGAATCGCGCGTGC
Organism: uncultured Planctomycetales bacterium; assembly: GCA_964468745.1. Classification (GTDB taxonomy): domain Bacteria; phylum Planctomycetota; class MHYJ01; order MHYJ01; family JACPRB01; genus JACPRB01. Next base: position 8,263 of record CAYXVY010000164.1, read on the forward strand.
GGCTCAAGAAGACCGGCGACAAGATAGCGCTCGAAGATCCCGACGCGCTGCCGTGGGTGCTGCCGATGCAACCCTTCTCACACAGGCTCACGGTGAAGTGGAAAGTGAAGTTCCTCGGAGTCGATTCGACCCCGACCGGCGAGTCGGCGGTGGAAAAGCCACGCGACCCGGCGCCCGCGAAGCGCGGTCGCACGGGCGTGTCGCTTCCGTTCGAGGGCGACGATTGCAAATCGCTCGTAAGGCCCGACAAGAAGGGGCGTCCTCTCGAACGCCCGGACTTTTCAAAGTTGAAGCTGGAGCCGGGCCGGTACGTCGTGACGGTCGAGGTGCGTGACGAGGTGTGCGACGACAAGAAGGACCCGGAAACGAAGCAGCCGGTCAAGGTGCCGTGGGTCGTGAAGGACGACAAGAACCTGCTGGTCGAGCGGGCCACGTGGGAAGTGGTCGTGCAAAACTGAGCGCTCGGCGCTCCGAGTGCCGCGTCTACCGCACTCCGCGAACGCGCACGTAGTCGAGCTTGCCCCGGAAGGGGTGCTCGCCTTCCTTGTCCGGACGGTGCCGGCCGAGGAGCATCGACCCTGTTGGGGTCCCGTCCGCCGCCGCGATGCGAGCGCCCGTATTGCGGATGGCGTGGGTGGCGGTCAGTGTTCCTGCCACGTATTGCCGCACGACCTTGCCGTCGTACGTTGTCTTGAGGACCACCCACTTCTGTGCCGGAATCTCGCTCGAACCGATCCCGATCCAGCCCCAGTAGTAGAACCGGTCCTTCGTGTCATCTTGAAGAGGCGGGCCCTTGCCCCAGCGCGTGTCGCCGCCCTCCTCGGGCGCAAGATCGGAGACGAGCGTGGGGAAATTGAAGCACGGCCGACCCTTCGATGAGCCGAGCGCGTGCACCGCGGTCACGAAGAGCGCATGCGAGGCGATCGTGTTGTAGTAGGTTGCGGGGTTTTCAAGCCACACCCGCACCTCGATCTCGATCGTCCGGAATCCCCGGGCGGTGTCGAACGCGCGCGTCGGAATTTCGATATGGTCGCGCTGGTCGAAGACGGCGCAGCCCGCTTCAAACGTCACGCCGTGCGATGTGCCGTGTTGCTTCCACAGGCTGGAGTCGGAGGCGTCGCCGCGATCGAACGACCAGTGCCCCAGGAGCGCCAGATCCTGGGGACGACTGGTATCGCCGGACGCCGCCGCGGTCAGGATCACGCCAAGAAGTGCCGTGCGAAGCGCCGTGCCTGTGCCCATCAATAATGAGCCTATCACGACGCGCGGGCGCGCGCCGGTTACTTCTTGTCGAAGACGATGTCGAATTTCCCTGACGTCTCCTGGTAGAACAGCGCGCCGTCCTTCGCGTCGCCCGTGCTGACGTGGCGGTCGCCGCCGGGAAGTGAGATGTACTGGCCGGCACTGATGCGCCGTTCCTCGCCCTTCTCCGGCTTGTAGACGTACGCGCCCTTCAGTACGACGAGGCGCATGTCACTTGTGTGCGTGTGCATGTCGAATTTTGCGCCCGGCTCGAACTTGACGAAATTCCCGGATGCGCCCAGGTTAGGGTCGCCCCAGAGGGTCGCGATCGAGGCGCCGGGTGCGAGTTCCTTGAACTCGACCTTGGCCGAGTCGACGATTTTCACTTCCTTCTTGTCCTGCGCTGCCATCGCGCCGAGCCAGCCGAACGCGAACGCGGCGAGCACGATCCCCACGCTCATGATGTGCTTCATGCGATTCTCCTGAGAAGAGTAGAGGGGCGGGATGCTACAGACGTGCCCCGGTCGCGTCAAGATCAGGGGGCAAGCTTCAGCGTAATCGTGCCGCGGTGACGAAGCAACGCGCGCAGGTCCTCCGAGGCGCGCTGCGGCCGGGCCACTCGTGCACGGAACGTGTCGAGGATGCGAGCGGCCAGTGCGGCGAGCGGCTTGTCGTCGGGTTTCGCCTCATCTTCGTAGAAAATCTCGAGCGAGCCGATTCGCTGGGCGCCCTTCACTTCCACTCCCGCGATATCGATGCCCGCGATCTTCAGATCGTGCGCGATTTGAAGCAGTTCCTCTTCGAGCAATTCGCAATCGTCGTCCGTCAGCGGCGGCACCACGTCGATTTGCATGGCTGGATTGTACTTTCCGCTACGACGACGCCGACGCGTACGAGCGAAGGCCGATCGTCCACATCGAGACCATGAGCACGAAGGCGCACGCCGTCACGCCGGCGATGTGGGCCAGCAGCATCCACGAATAGCCGGTGAACAGTCCGTACGCGGGCAGCGACGTCGTGAGAGCGAGCGGAAGCAGCGACAGCAGGATGCGCCGCGTCCATCCGCGGTAGATCGTGTGCGGGCGCGATCCGCACTGGTCGACCGACCAGAAGATCTCGCGCAGGCCGCTCGACGTGTGCATCCAGAACGTTGGGATGAGGAACATGAGCTGCAGAGAGTAGTGAAGGAAGACGCCGACGAGCAGCAGCAGCACGTAGAGCGTCAACGGTCCGGCGCCGAGCGGGCCGGGGAAGCGGACGATCGCCCACGCGAAGATCCCGACGGCCATGATCAGGTTGATGAACGAATTTGCGGCGAACTCGCGCAGGCTGAGGAAAAAGAGCGACGACACGGGCCGCGTCAGGTGGTAGTCGAGATCGCCGTTGTTGATGGCGATCGGAAGCATCCACATGTTGTTGGCGAAGAGCGTCATCTGGATCGCGTCCGCAACGAAAACGCCGCCGAGGAAGAGAAACGTCTGGTCGAACGTCCAGCCGCCGAGATTGTCCGTGTGCTCGAAGAGCACCCAGAAGAACGCCGTGTTCACGCAGTACCACAGCGCATCCATGAAGATGCGAAACGTGAAATCGAACCGGAACATCATCGCCCGGCTGAACGAGAAGCGGACGAAGTGGGCGTAGAGGCGGAGGTAGCGCGTCATAGCCCGACTCCGGTGTACTGCAGGCTCCCGCGCCGCCAGATCAGCATGCTCATCGCGATGAAACCGAGGCACCACGCGGAACCGATGGCCAGTCCGACCGCCCACTCCGCAGGTCCGACGCGCCCGAGCAGGACGTCGGCAGGAAAGGCGAAGAGGAATCGAAACGGAAGAACCTGCACCGTCTTCTGTGACCAGGAGGGGAAGAGCGCGATCGGGATGAGCATGCCGCCGAGCAAGCGCGACGCCAGCCGGTTCGCCACCATCAGGCTCCACACGTTTTCCGCCCAGAACGCGACCGACTGGATCGGGAACGTGATGAGGAACTGCAGCAGGATCGCGAGCGCGAGCGCCGGTGCGCACATCGCGGCGGAGGCCCACGTGATCCCCTCGGGCCAGCCGAAGGTGAACGGCATCCACGCGGCGAAGAGGACGCACTGGAGCACGCCCGGCGCCAGCGGGCCCAGCGACATCGCGAACTTTACGACGCCGTACGGTGCCGGGTAGATGAGATACCTGCTGAGGGAGCCCGCGTAGATGTCCTCCGAGACGGCGTGCTCGAATTCCGTCAGCGTCACGAGCTTCGCGACCAGCGCGACGACGACGAAGTACACGAGCATGCTGCTCTTCGTGAATCCCGCCACGATGTCCTGTCCTGATCCATCGAAAACGGCGAGCGTGATGAAGTACGTGATCCCGATCGTGACGGCGAGGCCGACCACCGCGTTGATCCAGAAGTCGGCGCGGTACGACATGCGCTTGCGCATTTCGAGGCTGACGATCTGGAAGAACAGTCTGGGATTCAACGCGCCACCTCGGCACATCCACCACAAAGGCACGAAGACACCAAGCACTTGATGAAGCCCGTGGAGGCGACTCGCGCGGCGGAGCGCCACCGCATCCCTCCGTGTCTTGGTGTCTTTGTGGTGAAAACTCGACTCATCGCACGTCGCCCTTCGCGCGCTGGATCTTCTCAATGATGGTTCCGACGTCGACCTCGTCGATCGCGAGATCGGCAACAGGCAGCCGCCGCAGCAACTCCGCAGCCGCCTCCGCTACGCGTCCGCGCGGGACGCGCAGTTTGACCATGTCTTCCGTCACGGTCTCCACCTCGCCGAGCGCGGCCAGCCCGTCCTTCTCGAACGGCTTGCCGTTCTTGTGCAGGTGCGCCGTCACGACCTTGTGGTCGGCGTATGTTTCGACGACCTGCTCCAGGCTGCCGTCAAAGACGATCTCTCCCTCGCGAATGATCAGGATCCGTTTGCACAGCCGCTCGATGTCCTCCATGTAGTGACTCGTGAGAATCATGGCGGGGCGATTCTGCTCGCGGTACTGCAAGATGAAGTCGCGGATCGCGCGTTGTGACGTGAGGTCGAGGCCGATCGTCGGCTCGTCGAGGTAAACGACGCGCGGGGCGTGGAGCAGGGCCGCGATGAGCTCCGCCTTCATGCGCTCGCCGAGCGACAACCGCCGGATCTGCACGTTCAGCTGGTCGGTGAGCCCTAGCACCTTCGCGAGATAGTCGAGATTCGCGCGGTACGTGTCGTCCGGGATTCGATAGATTTCCTTGAGCAGGAGAAAGCAGTCCGCCGCAGGCAGGTCCCACCAGAGCTGCGCCTTCTGGCCCATGATGAGGGCGATCTGGCGGCGGAAGTCGTTGTGCCGCTCCCACGGCCGGAAGCCGAGGACGCGCGCGTCGCCTGCCGTCGGGTGGATGATCCCCGCGAGCATCTTGACGATCGTCGTTTTGCCGGCGCCGTTCGCGCCGACGAGGCCGACGATCTCTCCTTCGTCCACGCGGAACGAGACCGACTTCACCGCGTGCTTCTCGACTTTCTCGCGGTGGAAGAGCGACTTGACCGAGGCGAGGAGCCCGGGGTCCTTCTTGTGGACCACGAACGTCTTTGTCAACCGATCGACTTCTATCATGGTGCGCCCGCCGGTTCATGCTCCTCACGGCGAAGGCGGGAGAGGCGACTACGATACCCGAACCGACGCTGCCGAGCACGGTTCGACAAAGCTGACTTCAGGCTACTGTGATCCTGCCCGCGACGTGTCCGATGTTAGGATGATCGGCTTTCCATGGTAGGCGATTACCTCCGTGTTGTTCCCGGCTTCCAGCGCGCGGCGAAGCTCTTCCTTCTCGGCGAGCTGCTCGCGGGCATCGGGCACGGGACATTCATGGTGCTGCGCAATCTCTATCTCAAGGAATGCGGGCTGGGAGAAGAGGTGATCGGCCAGGCGATGGCGGTGTCCGCCCTCGGGAGCGGACTCGTCACGCTGCCGTTCGCCTTCGTGATGGACCGCTGGAAACTGCGGCCGTTTCTCGTCGTCGGCGCCTTGATCGAGGCGGCCGGGCTGGTGGGAACCGCGCTCTATCCCCAGCCGCTGCCCCTCATGATCTCGAGCTTCTGCGCGGGGATCGGGGTCTCGATGATGACCGTTGGTGCGGCCACGTTTTACGCGCGGCATTCCACGCCGGAGGAGCGCCCGTACCTGTTCGGCATCGCGGAAGCGCTCGATCCCGCCGCAATCGTGATCGGCGCGGCGCTCGTCTGGTCGCTTTCGACGATGTGGGGAGAGGGACTCGATCCGCAGCGCCGCATCATCCTCATCGGCGCGCTCGTTACGATGACGGCGGGACCCGCGTTCATGTTGCTGCGCGAGCGGAAGGCGGAGGAGCCGACCGTGAAGACGCGCGAGTTCGAGCCGGGGCCGGTGCTGAAGCTCTGCGTACCCGCGGCGATCATCGGCCTCGGCGCGGGGCTCACGATCCCCTTCATCAATCTCTATTTCCAGGGACGCTTCGCACAGGGACCGCGCGCATTCTCGCTGATCCAGTCCGCGGCGCAGGTCGTGACGTTCGTCGCCTTCCTTTCGGCGCCGATACTCGCCCGACGGTTCGGCGGGGCGCGCACGATCGTCGTGTGCCAGCTGCTCTCGATCCCGTTCTTCTTCGGGATGGCGTACACGATGTCGCTGCCGCTTGCGATCGCGTGTTTCCTCGGGCGCCACGCGCTGATGAACATGGCGGAGCCCGTGGCCAGCAATTTCATGATGGAGGCGGTGCCGGACCGGCAGCGGACGATGACCGCCGGGCTCAAGAGGATCTCCTGGCAGCTCACGTGGATGCTGGGAACGTGGCTCGGCGGATGGATGATCGCGCACCCCGTCACGACGCCGATCGTGCGCGACGGTTATACGGTGACGATGCTGGTGACGATCGCGTTGTATGTTTTAGGCGCAACGATGTTCTGGTTGTTCTGGCGGCGGTCCGATGTGATGCGCCCGGCTGTCCGCAAGGCTTGATGGTTGCGGCGGCGCGTGCTACAACTTCGCGCCATGGCAGCAGGTTTTCAGGGCGGGCGCCGCGAGAAGCGCCGCAAGCGCAAGAAGAACAAGAAGAAGTAGGTCCGTTTCCGCAGTTCTTCTTCCGCGATCTCACGTCGCGCACGCGCGCGACAGGGGCTGTCGGCAGCCTTCGCTCGCGCGAACGCCCGTCGCGCCTACTGGAACATCTGCGTGTAGCCCCGCGTGTAGATGGTGATCACGCCCGGGTCGTACCCGATGCCGGTCTTGGTGTAGCCGGCATTCTCGATGTTCGCCTTGTGGCCGCTCGACAGCATCCAGCCATTGAAGGCGGCTGTGCCGTTTGCATAGCCGGCGGCGATGTTCTCGCCGCAGCCACCCGTGCCGCCCGCGAGGGCGTAGCGCGGGCTCGGGCCGTCGCCTTCCGGATTCGTGTGCGCGAAGAAGTCGTGGAAGGTATTCGTCATGTGCTTCGAGTGTCCACGCGCGGTCTGGGACATGAGGGGAACAATTGCAAGCGCGCCGCGGCCGATGGAGACGCGGTGGTTGTTGACGAGGGTGTGGATCGTGTTTTCTTCGGCGAGCACGGCCGAGCTTGTCGTGAGCCACGTGATGGGATGGCCGCCCCCGTAGGTGACGCCCGCGCCGTCGGTGCCGTCAGAGACGTTTCCGCCCCCGCCTCCACCCCCACCCCCTCCTCCGCCTCCACCCCCGCCGCCCCCACCGTCGTCGCTTCCACAGCCT
>CAYXVY010000165.1:0-13177 GCA_964468745.1 uncultured Planctomycetales bacterium
TCGATCTTCCATGAGCCGATTTTCAGCTTGCCAACGTACTCGCCCTCGGCGACGTGGACGAAGTCTCCGGCCTCGACGCGCTCCAGCGCCTGGAACGGATCCTTGAACGGCTTTTCCTTCGAGCCGTTGCCGCCGGTGGAGCCGGCGCGCACGAACCAGTCGCGACCCGGGGGGCGCTTCGATGTCGCGCCCGCCGCGGGCTCGTAGCGTTCGATCGACTCGATGAAGAACGCGGCCTTCGGCACGTTGTTCACCGCGTAGGCGATCCCCTTCGCGAGGTAGAGGCGGTCTGGCTTGCCCTGGCCGTTCCACTTGCCGACCGCGTCGTTGCAGACGCGTTCGTTGTTCGACCCCTTCATCATGAAGCCGGTGACGCGCTCGCTCTTGCCCTCGATGTCGTGCAACATGAACCCGACGATCTGGTCCTTCTTGTACTGCTCGGGCATCTGGCCGATGTTGGCGACGCCCCCGATGCCGACAATCATCTCAAGCGACTTCTCGTGAACCGTGTCCGGCTTGCGAGCCCACGCGGCGACGTCGCTCTTCGCGTACTCCTTCGCCGGGCCGGCGGCCGAGGCACCGCTCAGCTTGACCTCGAGCTTGAGCACGCGCGCGCCCGCCTTGACGGCGGCGTTCTTCGGCGTCATGAGCGCCATCGCGTCCTTCGCGGGATAGGCCGGCGCGACGCCGCTGGCCGGCGTGCCCCCCTCGCCCTTGAGCGAAAGACCCATCGCCTGGCGCAGCTTGTTCCAGTCGTCCATGACGAGCTTGCCGGGCTGACCCGACGTGCGCTTCGACGTGCCGTCCATCCAATCCTTGTCGAGCGGCATCTCGGGGTTGACGAGCTCGTTGCCGTCGCACGCCTTGAGGCCGCACTCCTCGAGCGTGTCCATCGACTTGTCGTCGACGGCCACGTCGCGTCCTTCGACGAACATCTTGAAGTTCGACCAGAGGTTCATGAAGAAGACGTTCTTCGTGATCGAGGTCTTCTCCGGGTTGATCGTGCAGTAGATCGCGTTGTTGTCGCAGTGCGCGAAGATGTTGTTCGTGATGTTGGCGTGGCCGCCCATCTGGATGCCGGCGCCGCTGTAGCGGCCCTTGCCCGGCGCGCGGTCGCACCACGACCAGAGAAACGTGTTGTTCTTGATGGTCGCGACGCCCTTCGGATCCGCGACGTAGCCGTTCAGCTTGATCGCGGTGTTCATCGTGTTGAGAAAGAGGTTGTTCTCGATCGTCGAGCCGTTCTTGCAGACGAGCGCTTCCTGCCCGGGGTTGAGGAAGACGCAGTTGCGGACGGTGCAGGGGTGCTCGATGCGCAACGCCGCCTGCCCGGACTTCTCGGTGCGGCCGGTGCGCTTGGCATCGGCGTACTCGTTCTGGTCCTGCATGTCGAAGACGAGGCCGTCGACGACCGTGCCCTTCTGGAGCGACAGCAGCCTGTCTTCCTTCGGCCAGTTCTTCGACGTCTTGTCCCAGAGGAGTTCGGTTCGGTTGGCCCAGGGGTCGCGCGACTTGAACTCGGCGTCGTAGCCGCCGATGAGCTGGACGTTGTCGAAGGGGACGGCCCACGCGCCTTCATTCAGCTTGCCGAAGTACTTGCCGGCGGCGATGTGGATGGCGTCGCCCGCTTCGCACTTCTCGAGGGCCTGCCACGGATCGGAGAAGGGTTTCGCCTGCGTGCCGTCGCCCCCGTCGGATCCGGCGCGGACGAACCAGTCGCGGGCGAGGAGAGGGCTTGCCGACGAGACGCCGGAAAGGGCGAGCACTGCGAGCAGAGACAGGCGAACCAGCATGGCGACCTCCTATATGAAGGGGCGGAGTGTATCAAACGCGGCCCGCGGAGTCGCGGGAGATGAGCCACGCGGGCGCGTGCGAGGTGACTCGGTGAGGATTCCGGCGGGAGGGCCTCCGTGCGGACCGGAGCCGCCGACGGCAATTACATCGGGTCTCGCGAGTGCGGCGCTCCCGGATCCGATCTGTGGGACTGTTCGGAGATGACCCCCATGGTAAACCGCAACGCGTCGTCGTTCATAGGTCTCGAATCCGGCGTTGAGCCCCTGGCCGCCACTCTTCATTTCACCTACGGTCGTCGAATGTCGAGAAATCTGCTGAGCAGGGCCCAGGCGGCATGCATGTCTCGCAACGCCGCCAGATACAGCAGCCGGACGACCGTCCGCTCTCTTCGGAGCGGAAGGGTTTCCGCGAGACTGGTATCGCCCGCCTTGTATCGCGCTTCGGCGCCCTTCAAGACCGTCTCCGCGCGCGGCGTTATTTCGTCCCGGAGCAGGCGCACGATCGCGCCGGAACGGACGAGTTGCGTGTGCGCTTCGCGCAGGCTGAACGCGGCGCCGCTCGCGATGGACCGGCGGCGCGCCTCCGCCCCACGGATTTCCGCCTCGATCTCCCGAATACGGTGCTGGTTCCGATCGAAGATGGGCAAAGCTACGGAAAATCCTACGTCGAACGCATTGTCGTCCGTCGAGCCGATGCGCCGGTACAGCAGATCCACGTTGACGTCCGGTATGCGCTGCGCGCGCGCCAGCTCCGCGCGCATCCGTTGCGCTTCAATTTCAGCGCCCGCGGCCTTCAGCCACGGCGAGTCCGGGAGAGCGGCGAGGATCGTCTCGATCTCCGGAATCTCCATCGCCGCTTCCATTGCGCCTTCGACCGATTCGAAGATGACTCCCGCGTCGCCGACGGACGCCGCAAGTCCGGCCATCGCCTGGTCCCGCATCGACTCCGCCGTCTCCACGTCCAGCCGGACCCGAATCTCCTCAAGTTCGGCGCGAGCGACTTCCTCCGGCAGCGCATCTCCTGCCGCCTGCCGGGCCTTCGCGATCACCACGGAGGCCGCGGCGGATTCCCTGACGTCTCGCTGCGCACGAACCACCTCGGACGCATAGAGCGCGGTCGCAAAGGCTCCGCGCACGCGTGCCCGGATGTCGCGCCGCGCGATCTCAAGCTCGTGAAGCAGCCGCACGCGATCCGCCTCCTCGACGCGCTCCGCCGCACCCAGCCGTCCACCGATGGGGAACGGCTGGCGGATCCCGGCCAGAAATTCCGCGTCGCCCGTCGAACCGCCGCCAAAGCGGGCGGACTCCATGCGAAGCGCGGCCTCGGGGTTCGGAATCACGCCGGCCTGCCGGGCGCGTGCTTCGGCCGACGCCACACGCATGCGCCCGACTTCGACGTCGGGATGCCTGTCGGCCAGTTCCAGCGCCCGCTCAAGCGTGAGATTCGCCATCGTCCGCGGCGTCCGCTTCGCGGCCGGCCCCTGCGGAGGCGTGTCCGGCACGACGTCAGGGAAATCCGGCTGGGGAGTCGACGTGGCGCACCCCGCCAGCAACATGCATGCGAACAGTCTTCTCATCGGGCACCTCCCGCAGGTTTCGCGGCCACCGGTTTGCCGAAGCGCAGGTAGAGCGCCGGCACGACGATCATGTTGAGGAGCATGGAACTGAGGAGTCCGAACAGCACGACGATCGCCATGGGCGTCTGGATTTCGTTGCCCGGCTTGCCGCCCCCGAGCGCCAGCGGAATCAGCGCGAGCCCCGCCGCGAGCGCCGTCATGAGGATCGGCACGAGCCGCTCGACCGATCCGCGGTGCACCGCCTCGCGGAAGTCGGTGACGCCCTCGTGCTCCTGCAGGTGGCGGATGTGCGACACCAGCATGATGCCGTTGCGTGCCGCGATGCCGAACACCGTGATGAACCCGATGAGCGACGCGATCGAGAGCACGCCGCCGGAGATGAAGACGCCCGCCACGCCGCCGATCAGCGCCAGCGGCATGTTGAGCATGACGAAGGTCGCGTCGCGTGGCGATCCGAACGCGACGTGCAGGAGCAGGCCGATTCCCAGGATGACCGCCGCACCGAGCCAGAGCAGACGCTTTCCCGCCTCCTCGGCGGCCTCGAACTGTCCGCCGTATTCGACCCGGTACCCGCGGTGCGCATTGACGATGGGATCGACGCGCTTGCGCGTGTCGGCGACGACCGAGGCGACGTCGCGCCCCGACGTGTTCGAGGAGATCACGATCTTGCGCTCCACGTTCTCGCGGCTCACCGTGTTGGGACCGGTGTCCTTGACGATCTCGGCAACCGATTTAAGGGGTATCTTCGGGCCGTCGGGGGCGTCCAGCGGCAAGTCGCCGATCGACTCGGGATCCCAGGCGGCGTCGGCGGAAAGACGAACGACGAGATCGAACGCGTTGCGTCCCTCGAGGATGCGGGAGACGGTGACGCCCTGAAGCGCCGCTTCCAGCGTATGGGAGACGTCCTCGATGCGAAGGCCGTGGCGCGCCACGGCTGCGCGATCGATCCGGACTTTCAGGATGGGGATGTCCGCCTGCTGTTCGAGCTGAACATCGACCGCCCCCGGGACGGCCCGCATGGCCTGCTCGGCCTGACGCCCCAGATCGCGCAGCTTGTAGAGGTCGTCGCCGAAGATCTTCACCGCGATGCTCGCCCGCGTGCCGGAGAGCATGTGGTCGATGCGGTGCGAGATGGGCTGCCCGATCGTGATGTTCATACCCGGGACCAGCGAGAGTTCGCTCCGCATCGCACCGAGGAATTCCTCGCGTGAACGATCTTTCAACTTGAACGAGACGTCCAGCTCGGCGGCTTCCACGCCCTGCGCGTGTTCGTCCAGCTCCGCCCGGCCCGTGCGTCGGGACACGGACACGACCTCCGGATGGCCAAGAATGGTCTTCTCCACGATCCGTCCGAGCGCATCCGACTCGCGAAGCGCCGTGCCCGGGAGCGTGACGGCGCTGATCGTGAGCGCCCCTTCGTTGAACTCGGGGAGGAACGCCCGGCCCATGAAGGGCGTGGCGGCAAGCGAGCCGACCAGCAGCAGCACGGCGGGCAGCGTCACCGCCCACGGATGACGGAGGATGCCGGCCAGCACGCGGCTGTATCCCGCTTTCAGGCCCCGGATGTATCCGGGCTCGTGCGCCGTGCGCACCGCCTTGCTCCCCGGCAGCAGCAGCAGGCAGAGCATCGGCGTGACCGTGACCGCAACCAGCAGCGATGCCCCCAACGCAACGACGTAGGCCAGACCAAGCGGGCGCAGCAGGCGCCCTTCAACGCCGGGCAGGAAGAAGAGCGGCACGAAGACCAGGACGATGATGAGCGTGGCGAATACGATCGACGATCGGATTTCGACGCTCGCCCCGTAGACGACGTCGAACATGGATCGCCGCTCGCTTTCGGGTCGCGTGGCGTTTTCACGGAGGCGCCGGAAGACGTTTTCAACGTCGATGATCGCGTCGTCCACGAGAGCGCCGATGGCGATCGCAAGGCCGCCCAGCGTCATGGTGTTGATGCTCCATCCCGCGACGCTGATGACGATGATCGCGGCCAGCAGCGAGAGCGGGATCGCCGTCAACGTGATCAGGGTGGTCCGGAACGTCGCCAGGAAAACCACGACGATTACGACGACGAGGAAACCGCCGTCGCGCAACGCGTGCATCACGTTTCGTACAGCGACCTCGATGAAGTCCGCCTGTCGAAAGAGACTCTTGTCGATGATCATGCCCGGGGGGAGCTTCGACTGAAGGTCGTCGAGCACCGCGTCGAGCTCGCGCGTGAGGGTCAGAGTGTTGGCGCCCGGCTGCTTCTGAACGCCGAGGATGACGGCAGGGCGCGCCTTCGCGGATCCCTCGCCACGCTTCGGCGCGGCGTCCACGCGCACGTCGCCCAGCTCACGGATGCGGACGGGAGTCGTTCCGCGCTTCGTCACGACGGTTTCGCGCAGATCGTCCGCCGACTGGGCGCGGCCGAGACCGGTGACTAGATACTCGGAGCCGCGCTCGATCATGAAGCCCGCGGAAACGTTTTCATTCGAGGCGCGCAGCGCTTCCATGACCTCGCGAATGGATACTTCGTACCGTTGCAGGCTCGCCGGGGAGATCACGACCTGGTACTGCTTCTCGCCGCCGCCGATGGGCGCGACCTGCGAGACTCCGGGGACGGAGAGCAGGCGACGGCGGATGACCGTGTCGGCGGTCGTTCGCAATTCCAGCGGATCGTGCCGCTCGGAGGTGAGCGATACGAAGAGGATTTCCCCCATGATCGATGAGATCGGCGCCAGGATCGGGCGCTGAACGCCCGGTGGAAGGTCCCCGGAGATGAGCGTGACTTTCTCGCCCACCACCTGACGCGCGGCGTAGATGTCCGCGCCCCACTCGAATTCCACCCAGACCACCGAAATGCCGACCGCCGTCGAAGACCTCACGCGGCGCACGCCGGGGGCGCCATTCAGCGCCGCCTCGATCGGGAAGGTGACCTGGCTCTCCACCTCCGTTGGCGCCATGCCGTGCGCCTCGGTGATGACGGTCACGGTCGGCGCGGTGAGATCGGGAAAGACATCGACCGGAAGGTGGACTGCGACGTACGTGCCCACGCAAACAAGCAGGAGTGCCAGCACCGCAACGGACAGGCGGTTGCGGAGCGACCAGCGAATCAGTGCGTCCATCATGGCATTGCTTCCTAGTGAGCGTGACCGTGAGCCGGAATGACGGACGAAACGGAAGCGAGGCGGATGGCGAACGCATCCTTGGTCGTCACTCGATCGCCCTCGCCCAGGCCGTCCAGCACTTGCACGAAATCGCCGTCGCGAATGCCGAGCTTGAGGTGCCGCTTTTCGAACGTTTCACCGGAAAGCTGCACGAAGGCGATCGGTCGCGCGTCCTCGTCGACGATGGCCGAAAGCGGAACGGCGAGCGCGTCTTCCGCGCGCGCGCTTTCGATGTGTAGCGTCAGGGCCTGGCCGGCGCGCAGACGGCCATCCGCATTTTTCACCTCGTAGACCACGGGCAGCGTGCGGCTGGACGGATCGATATCGAGGCCGACGAACACGGGTTCGGTCGGGATGGTCTCGAAGCGCCCCCTCGCGTCCTGCGTCTCGTAAAGCGCGCCGCGGGTGGCGGCGAGGCGGGGAATGTCCGCTTCCGCGATCCGCGCCTCGATATGAATGACGGATGCGTCGAGGACGGTGAACGCGGACCGTTCGGTATCGACGAACTCCCCGATCGCGACTCCGATCTGGACCACGATGCCGGCGATCGGCGACTTGAGCTCGAGAACGGGCAGGTTGTGGATGAGAACGGCGCCCGATTTTTCGTACACGCCGCGCAGCGCCACGGCCGTCTCATGCGCGGCGCGTGCGGAGCGCACGGCGAAGTCGGCCTCCTGGAGTTCGCGCTCAGGCTTGGCGTTCTCCGCGACGAGCCGCTTGATGCGGGCATGAGAAAGTTCAGCCTGATCGAGCGCAAGCTTGGCGCGCACGACGTTTGCCTCCGCCTCGACGATTTTGACGGCAAGGTCCGAAAAGGGCGGCTGCACCATGGCAAGCGCCTGTCCCGCCTCGACCCGCTCACCGAGCGACGGCATGGATCGGCCGGGCAGCGTGAGAATCCGTCCGGCGATGGGCGGCACCACGAGGGCCCGGGCGCCGGGGCGCGCCGTCACCGTGGCGGGAACCCGCAGGCGCTCAACGAGGCGACGCCTGGCAACAGGTTCGGTCTTCGTCAGGACTTTCCACTGCTGCTCTTTCAGAAAGCTGATGCCTTCGGGCGCCTCCTGCTCCGGCGCCTTCTGAGCGTCATCCTTGCTTGCGTACACCGTGAAGCGAGGAAGCAGGACGACGCTCTCCGCGCCGTCGATCGGAATGCGCAGCGACACATCCCATGCGCCGGGTTTGGAAAAGGTGAGCTTGGGGGTGTAGATTCCGGCGCGGGCCGGGGCGGGATCGGTCGACTCGACGTGCGGGTCGGTGCCGAGTTGCATCACGAACGTGACCGGTCCCTCGCGGCGCGGCTCCAGCGTCTTGAGGTCCGTCACGTGCGTGACGAACGTCGTCGGCACTCCGGCGACGATGAGTTTATGCTCGGCGAAGATCTCGAAGCGGTCGCCCCAGACGGTGACCTGGCCGGTCTTCTCCTCGGGCTCCTTGGGCGCGTCGTGCGAATGCGAGCCGTCGCAAGCGAGGAGAATGAGAAGCGAAAGAGCGGAGACTGGGATGCGCATGGAATACCTCCATCGTGAGCGAAAGGGAACGGGGAGACGATTCGCTCAAGCGATGGGAGGGGCGCGCGCACGGCCGCACACGGCTCGTGGAACGCTCGCAGGCGTGTCGAGCGGCGCGCACGACACGGTCTCAAGGAGTCGAAGGTCGACGGCATCCAAAACACGGTCCGTCAACGCCTCGATCGATTGCTCCGGATCGGTGCGCCGCGAACTGGCGGAAATCTCGTGATCGGCGGCGAAGTGAGAACTGTGATCCGAATCCTCCGGAGGGTGCGCCGGCTCGATGTCCTCGAGCCATTCGTGGTGCTCGTCCGCGAGGTGAAGCTGAACCCAGAAGCCGACGATGCCGAAAATCAACGCCGCCGCGAGGCAATGCCAACGACCGCGCTTCGCCGTGGGGTGCACGGACGTGAGTTGACGAGGCGGGAGCCCACCCTGTCAAGCAAAACGGTCTACGCCTGAATTAGGCGCCGCTGCTCTTCCGTGATGGGCTCCCCCAGCATGTACTTCCAGATGCCTTGCAAGCAGTCGCCGTTCTTCATGATGCTGCGGCCACCGCACGTCCCGCACACGCGGCCGCTCATCACTTCCACCTCAGCCACGCGAGGCCGATCAGGATTATGGCCGCCGCCGCCGCAATGACCATGCCGCGTATCGCCGTCTGGTTGGACTGCCACGCGGTGTCGTCGCCCTTCGTCTCCTGCGACGACGTCCAGCAGAGAGTGAATCCGCCCGTCACCAGCAGCGCCGACAGCGCGAAGAACACGAGCTCCGCCGCCTCAAGACCCGTGAGGTGCATGTCGCGCACCGCCTTGCGCGTCGCCAGGAAGAACAATGCCATCGGCAGGAGCGCCCCGAGCGCGATCCACTGCCCCCACACCGCCTGCGGTTGCAGCTTCTCCGGATTCAGATCGACCTTTCCGCGCTTGAGCCGCAGCGCCAGCGCATCCACTTGGTTGCGCCACAGGATCGTCCAGCGCCCGTGCTTGCGCGTCTGGATCTCCTCGCGCGCGATCATGGCGGCAAGCTCGTCCTTCTCGATGCCCAGGATCTTGCGGGCCTCGTAGAACGATACCCACTTGTCGCCGACTTTCTGGACGGCGACTTTCAACGCGGCCGCGCTGTGATAGCGCTCCGCGGGGTCTCTCGATGTCGCCTTCAGGATGACAGGTTCCAGCGCCCCGATCGCCGCCAGCTCCTTCGACAGGTGGAGGAGCACTTCGCCCTCCGGCTTCGTGCCGGTCAGCATTTCGACCATGAGCACGCCCACGGAATAGATGTCGGCGCGACGATCGGCCGCCTTGGCGCCCGCGACCTGTTCGGGCGCCGCGTACGGCGGCGTGCCGACGAACGTCCCCGGCCGCGTGAGCCCCGCGGGATGGTCGCCGTGATCGAACCGCACCAGGCCGAAGTCGGCGAGCTTCACCACGTCGTCCGCGGTCAGCATGATGTTCTCGGGCTTCACGTCGCGGTGGACGATGCCGCGCTCGTGCGCGTACTGGAGCGCGTTGCAGACTTCGACGATGACGTGCACGACGAATTCGGACGGGAGCTGTTTCTCCCGGATCAGGATGTTGCGCAGCATGTCCCCTTCGACGTGCTCCATCGTGATCCACGCGAGCGGGTCGTGCCCGCACTCGAGGACGCGCACGATGTTCGGGTGGTCGAGGGTGATCGTCGCGATCGCCTCGCGCCAGAATCGCTGGACCGAGTTTTCGTTGGTCTGGTCGGGCAGGAGGACTTTGAGCGCGATGACGGGGTTCTGCTTGCCGGCCTGCGCGGCAGCCCAGTTCGCGCGCGGCGCGTCGAGCCGGCGCGCCTTGTAGACGACCGCCATCCCACCGGCGCCGAGGATGTCGAGGATCTCGAACTGCCGCTCCTGCTTCCTGGTGGCGTCGGTGAGCGACGGTTCCGCGATCGCGGTCCACGTGCTGCCGAGCGGGATCGGGAAGACCGGCTCTTCGGCGATGGTGCTCTGGCCCGGCTTGTAGGCCGACTGCTTCCGCCGAAACTCGGCGAGGCAGGCGGGGCAGTCGCCGCCGGACTTCGCGTAGGCTGGGTGTGTGCAGGCCACGGACGGTTCTCCAGTCGCTGAATATTAGTAAAGGGGGACAAGGGAGAGCGAGCGATACATCCGCCCGCCCTCCCGCGGCCCGCGATCAGTTCTGCATCACGCGGCCGGAGCCTCCCCCTGAGCGATCGGTCGCTCCATGATCTTGGTCTCGTCCGCGGCGGAAACCGCCTTCGGGCGGTCCGTCTGCGGACCCGGGCGGAAGAAGCTCTCGACCTTCTTCCGATCCGTCGGGAAGATCGTCTGGAGATCGCCGTGGATCGTCACGTACGTGCCGAGCCAGCGCTTCTTCTCCAGCGCTTCCGACGTGCGCACCTCAGCGACGTGGTGCCGGACCGTCTGCCAGGCGACGAAAGCCGTTTCCAGCTTCGCGCGCTGTTCAGCCAGCTTCGGCATCCACTTCGTGAGAGCCGCGGCCTCCGCCGCCCCTGCCAGCACGGCCTCGATGCGCTTGACACGGTCAAGCTCACGGGTCGGCGACATGCGGGCGACGACGCTCATCGGCTTCGGGAACAGGCGCGCGTAGATCGGGTTGGAGCGGTCACGCTCCACCTCGGTCAGCACGGCCAGTTCGAAGTGCGACAGCAACCGGTCCATCGTGAAATCCTCCTCGTCGCGGGCTGCCCGCGCGAGAGTGAGGTCGATGCGAGCACTGAACTCGCGATCGTGAACGTCCGAGAGGGCCTGCTGGGCCTTCTCCAGCGTCGCGACGAGGTCGCCCGTCAACGGGCCGGCCTTCAGCTTCGCGTGGAGATAGACGCCATACGTATACAGCAGGGTCTCACTGGAAACCTTGAGTTGGGGAATGAACATACCATTCTCTCTTTCTTTGATTGGGGTCATGCGCTGCCGACGAAATGCCGGCGGTCGCAACTGTGCCTTCACCGACAACATGTCGGCGTTGGCGGGACTCTGGGTTCCGTGTGGGCTATCCTCAGGAGTCGGGGCGACGCTTGAATCGCCTCAAAAACGCACTCAACGCGTTGCGGTGCCTTTCTAGAATCTTAGAAAGGAGGGGACAACGCGTGTCTGCGCCCTTCTTAAACTCTAGAAGGGGTGCGCAACGGGTTGCGGTGTGCTTCTTAGTTTCTAGAAAGGCACCGACAACGCATGCATGTGCCTTTCTATGACCATAGAAGAGGTCCGCAATCGGTTGCGCAGTGCTTCTATGGTCATAGAAGAGGTTCGCAACGCGTTGCGGGGTGCCTCTAGAACCATAGAGGAGGTTCGCAACCGGTTGCGGTGCCGTTCTATGGTTCGAGAGGCGGATCGCAACGCCCGGCGCCGCCGTGCGCGTCGTCTTGTCCGTCCCAGTATTGTTCTTCTTGGTCGTCACATAGATCACCTGTACGAATTCCGGCGAGAGTCACGGGGTAATCGGAATCTGGGGCGAAGATTTTTCGGAGGGTGCGGGGGTAGACTTGTTGCGCATGCTTTGCCCCGCCTGCGGGAAGTCGATCGTCGAGACGGCGTGGGTGTGTCCCTATTGCAAGGTGGAGTTGAAGAAGCCTGCGGCTGGCACGTATGTGCCGCCGGCGCCTGCGCCCGTTCCCAGTCGCCGCAAGCTGGTGCGCGAGATCTGGATCTTCCTCGTCGGATCCGGGGCGCTCCTGATCTTCATCGTGTGGATGATTGCGCGCATGGATCCCCCGGGTCATCAGGCGCGGGAGAGAGCGACGGCGATTGGATACACCGTCGTCGGAGTCGGAGCCCTCATGGTGCTGGCGGGCGGGCTCTTCGCGGCGACGCGCATCAACGCCTTCGCGTATGTGGGGGCGGGGGTGGCGATCGTGCTGTTCCTGGCGATGTTTATCGTTCAAGTGCTGATCAATGGAGCGCAGGGAAACCTCTGCCCCTTGGTCATCCCGGGTTTAGCGACTGTCCTCATCGGGCACCGGATATCGCTGCTGCCGAAGGCGCGGGATTGATGCGGGCTGCTTCGCGTATGATGGGTGAGTCGTGTTGAGACGTGCGATCTTGCTGACGATGGCCGCAGTTTACCCCGGCTGCGGCGGTGGCGGTGGTGACTCCGCAGCGCCGACTGCGGCCATCGGTCTCTCGTCGACTGCGCTTGCCTTCGCCTGCACGGAAGGCGGCGCCGATCCCGCCGATCAGACGGTCACCCTGACCAACAGCGGGGACGTCGGCAGCACGCTGACTTGGACGGCGACATCGGATCAGCCGTGGCTCACGGTCCTGCCAGGGTCCGGCATCGACGGTGCGACCCTGACGATTCACGTCGATGCCGACTACCAGCTGGGCGGCTGGGAGAGCGCGACGTCGACCACGGGCGCCCCCTCAGCGCGCTGGGTGCACTCAATGGCGTGGACGGGATCCGAGATGATCGCATGGGGCGGATCCGTCGCGGTCGCGCCGTCGGACACCGACACGGGCGGACGATTCGATCCCGCGACGAATACGTGGCTCGGGGCGACGACGACGTCCGGCGTTCCCACCGCGCGCCGCTATGCGAGCGCCGTCTGGAACGGGAACGACATCATCTTCTGGGGAGGAACCGGTTCCGGCGGCCTCAACACGGGCTACTACTATCGTCCGGATGTGTGGGGCGGGTCCACGACGACGACCGGGGCCCCGGGGGCGCGCGAGGCGCACACCGCGATCTGGACCGGCTCCGAGATGATCGTCTGGGGCGGATGGGACGGCACGCTGCTCAACACGGGGTACCGATACAGCTCGTCGGGCGACAGCTGGACAGGCTCCACCACGACGACGGGTGCGATTGCGCGTCAGGAGCATGTCGCCGTGTGGACGGGGAGCTCGATGATCGTGTGGGGCGGACGCAACGGAGTGGATGCCAGCAGCAGCCTCAACACGGGGCAGCTCTACGATCCGACGGGCGATACGTGGACGGGGAGCACGACAACGACCGGGGCGCCGACGGGACGGACCGCTCCGAGCGCCGTCTGGACGGGACGCGAGATGATCGTCTGGGGCGGTCATGACGGCGCGACGTGGCTGAATACGGGTGCTCGATACAATCCGTCGACGGACACGTGGGTGGCGGCGCTTCCGACGAGCGGCGCTCCGTCGGGGCGTTACCGTCATCGCGCGGTGTGGA
>CAYXVY010000166.1:0-18083 GCA_964468745.1 uncultured Planctomycetales bacterium
CCCGCTGCAGGAACTTCTCGCCAACGGCGGATTCGAGGCGACGAGCCAGGAGCTACCCGCCGAGTGGAAGGCGATCGCGCCCGCAGACTTCCAGAAGGCGGTCGAGTTCGCACATGATGCGAAAGAGGCGCGGACGGGAAAGTGTGGCCGGATCCGAAATTCGAATCCGCGGAATCGACAGCCGTCGAGCTTCACCCAGAAGGTTGACTGCGCGGAATTGCGCGGCAAGACCGTCGAGTTGACGGCATGGATCAAGACAGACCAGGCGACGATTGCGGACGTCCGCATCCAGTGTCTCGACGAGGCCGAGCTCGAGATCGTCTCGTACGGTGTGCGGCGCTACGGCGCCGTCTGGGGCACGACGCCCTGGACCCAGCGGCGCGCGCGTGGCTTGATTCCGGCACGGACGCGGATCCTCCTGGTCCGCTGCATCGTGCGCGGGATTGGCGAGGCATGGTTCGACGACCTCGGCCTTGTCCTCGCGAAAACGGAAGCTGCGATCGCGCCCCCACAGGCTACTGAAGAGCAGCTGAACTTCCGCGAAGCGGCGTCGAAACTCGTTCTCAATGGAGACCGCGAGTCAATCCGTTCGTTCTCCGCGTGGACACCGGGCCAGGTGAAGGCCGCGCTTGCGGGCGGCTTGGGGCCTCCTCCATGGTCGCACGGATTCAAGAAGTTCGGCGGATTTGACGTCTGGATTCCGCGCGAGGCGAAGGAATCGGCGCGACCGCTGCTCGTCGTCGTTTCCCCGGACCGCGACGCGCACAAGCCGTGGGTCGAGCTCGGTGCGACCGATCTCTTCGTTGCCCGAACCGAGCGGCTTGACGCGGCGTTTCTGCGCGAAATCTGTGCGCGATTGCCGGTGGATTCAGATCGAATCTACGCGACGGCGGCCGGCCCGGCAGATCGGCTGGCCGGTGTAGCGTACTTCGGCGAGCCGCCGAAGGAGTTGCCTGCGATGCCTTGCTGGCTCGCGCACGGACCTCTCGGGCGCGAGGGGCCGGCGCAGGGCGCATTCGAGGTCGTTGGGCGCGAGCATGCGGAGGCCGGGGCGGACGGTTTTCTCATCGATCGTGGCAATGCGCTCGACTGGCTCATGTCCCGTGCGCGTCCACCAACGGACGGCTGGCTGGACGGCGGTACGGGCGCCATCGAGGGGCAAGGCGCGACGATTTCCAGCACCGGGGCGTCCGCAGTGCGGCTTCGTCTGGCACCGGGACTGGTCGATTTCGGGCGACCGGTGCGCATCAGCCTCAACGCAAAGACCGTGCACGAGGGTACGCTGACCCCGTCGTTCAACGACTTCGTCGATCGGCTGGCGGAGACGGGAGACGCGGCCCGACCCTGCTGGGCAAAGCTCGAATTCAAGGTAGAATAGAAGCGGTGGTATTTGTCGGACCGGGTGCGATTAAGTGGGTCCCCACCGTCATGCCGACGCGGGTGTACGGCGATTGGATCGCCGTAGCGCTGGGCTTCGTGCTCGGTGTGGGGCTGTTCCTACTGGTCGCGGCGCGGCCGCGGAGGGTGGACGTGGCGGCAGCGCGCTACGCGCCGGTCCCTGAACTCTCGCTGCGGCCGATCGAACCCGCTCCTCCTGCGCAAACGCTTGTGGCGCCGTACGGCGATGCTGCGGCGCGGGGCACCGTGTCCATTCCCAAGGATGCGGCGTCCGGGCAGGTGGGCATCATGGTCCTGCCGTACGGGCACGTTCCGCCCCGACGAGAAGAGTAGCGGAAGACCCGTGGCCGGTTGCGAACGGCGTGAAGCACGACACGGCGGTGCCGGCCGTACGTGATGAGTTGCGGGTCGGGCCCGCCTTCTTACGACTCAATTCTCGTCGCTCACAACTGCTTCTCGTAGATCCGGTACTTTTTGTAGACCTTTGCACCCATCTGGATCAGCGGCCGATTCATCTGGTCGTTGTTCTCGAGCACCCACGACAGCTCCGCGGCCTTGTAGCCGAGCTTCAATCCGTCGGCCATGTACTTCTGGTAGAAGAGCGTGCCGATTCCGAGGCTGTGGAACTCGCGCTTCACGCCGAGCGCCACGAGCCGGAAGGTCGGGATCTTCCGCAGGTTGAACCTGAGGAAGTAAAACCAGCCGAACGGGAAGAGGCTCCCGTTGCAGCGTTTCAGCATGTGGTTGATGTCGGGCAGGGCGAACGCGAATCCGATCGGCTCGCCGTTGTAGTACGCGAAGAAGGCGAGCTCGGGCAGCGCGATCGACTTCAAGTCCGCCGCCGTGAACCGGATCTCGTCCGCGGTCATCGGGACGAACCCCCAATTCTTCTCCCACGCGTCGTTGTAGATTTCCATCAGGATGCGCAGCTCGTCCTCGAAGCGCGAAAAGTCGATGCAGCGGATCTGCACCTTGGCGCGCGCCTCGATCGTTGCGGCGACGCGGTCGATCTTGTCGCGGACCAGTTCGTTCGCGAGGAGCCCGTAGGCCAGCAGGTCCACGGCCTTCGCGTAGCCGCATCCCTCGACGAGCGTCGGGTAGTGCGGCGGGTTGTAGTTCATCAGGACGAACGGCGCCCACTTGAATCCCTCGATGAGCATGCCGACGGGATCGTTCGTCGACGGATTTGCGGGGCCGCGCACGCGTGTCATGCCCCGTCCCTTGAGCCATTCCTCCGCGGCGCCGAAAAGGGCGCGTGCCGGGGTCGGGTCGTTCTCGCACTCAAACCAGCCGAACCAGCCGCACGACTCCTTGTGGAGTTCGTTGTGTGCGTGATTCACGATGGCGGAGATGCGTCCGACGATGCGCCCGTCGCGCCGGGCGAGGAAGTGCTCAGCCTCCGCGTGCTTCCAGAATGGGTTGCGGCCCCGGTCGAGCGTCTTGCGTTCCGCCGATACCAGCGGGGGCACCCAATTGGCGTCTCCGCGGTAGAGCTCCCACGGCATGCGGATAAAACGGTCGAGCTCGCGCGCGTCGCGTACGACGGAGATGTCCGTCACGTCTAAGCAGGCCGTACAGAGTGCGTAGTCATTTCCCTCGGCCTGCTTATCCTGGGGGGGCTCGAAGGGTTGCACCCCTTCGACTTGCTTCGCTCACTCAGGGTAAGTGGCCGGTAATGACTAACCATATAGTGCCGGCCACTTAGCTGTCGATCTTGATCGCGAGCTTTTTCGTGGCGCCGACCATGCGTGTCCACTGCTCTCCGGAGAGCCGCAGCGGAATCTTGAGATTCGTCATTTCGAGGAAATGGCCGACAAAGTTTCCGTGCACGAGGCGCGACACGGTCACCTTCGGGACGAATACGGAAAGGGAGGACAGGCGCTTGGGCTCTTCGCCGCCCTCTTTTGCCACCTCGGCCGCCTTGGCCTCGCTATCGTAGCCGTCTTTTTCGCTGAGAAAGTAGTAGCCGTGCTTCGTCACGTAGGTGATGCCGCTCGTCCACGTCGCGGCGCCGCCCCCCGGGATGACGATGCTGTATCGTGCGTCCGCGAAGAAACAGGGGAGTTCGACCTCCGGCTCCACTTTCTTCGCCGCAGGGGTGACCGCCGGGGTCCCACGCGGCGGGCTCTCGCTGGTCCGGTGAATGCGGGTCACCCTGCACGACGGACACTGGCGCATGGTGCTGGCCATATTCTGCCCGCAGCTCGGACACGTCCAGGATCCGTCGTCGACCATGGCGCAAGTATAACGATTGAACCCACGACGAGCCATCGCCCCAGGGATCAGATGACCCCCAGGCGTTTCCCGATCTTTTCGACAATCTCGATGACTCGATCGAGCGTGTCGTCCGTGTGCGTCGCCATGAAACTCGTGCGCAGCAGGCACATGTCGGCGGGCACGGCGGGGGGAACGATCGGATTTACGAACACGCCGGCTTCGTAGAGTTCGCGCCAGTAGAGCAGCGTCTTTTCGAAGTCGCCGATGATGAGCGGGACGACCGGAGACTGCGTTTTACCGATGTCGAAACCGAGGTCTCGGAAGGCCGCGTGCATCTTGCGCGTGTTTTTCCAGAGCCGCTCGCGATGTTCCGGCTCCCTCTCGATGATGTCCAGCGCGGCGAGGACCGTCGCGACGCAGGACGGCGGCATCGACGCGGAAAAAATGAGCGCCCGTGCATGGTGCTTGATGTAGTCCATCACGGCCGTCTCGCCCGCGATGAAGCCCCCCAGCGACGCGAACGACTTCGAGAAGGTGCCCATGATGAGGTCGACGTCCTTCTCGACGCCGAAATGTTCGGCGGCGCCGTGGCCATTCGCACCCATGTAGCCGATGCCGTGCGCGTCGTCGAGCAGGATGCGGAAGCCGTAGCGCTTCTTGAGCCCGACGATGTCCGGCAGGTCGCCGAGGTCACCCTCCATGCTGAAGACGCCCTCGGTGACGAGCAGCGACGCGCCGACGATTTCCTCCATATCGGCGGATGTCAGGATGCGCTCGAGGTCGACCATGTCGTTGTGCTTGAATTTCACGGTGCGGCCGAATGCGAGGCGGCAACCGTCGATGATCGACGCGTGGTTCATCCTGTCGCAGAGAATGACGTCGTCCTTGCCGACGAGCGTGGAGATGACGCCGAGGTTGGTCTGGAAGCCCGTCGAGAAGAGCAGGCACTTCTCCTTGCGCGTGAAGCGGGCGAGCCGGTGCTCCAGTTCCTCGTGGATGTCGAGCGTTCCGTTGAGGAAGCGCGAACCGGTGCATCCGCTGCCGTACTTGTCGATCGCCTTTTTCGCGGCCTCCTTGACCTTCGGATGGGATGTGAGGCCGAGGTAGTTGTTCGAGCCGATCATGATCAGCTTTTTGCCGCGAATGACGACTTCGGCGCCTGCACCCGACTCGATCGCCTTGAAGTAGGGATACACGCCCTGCTGCTCGGCTTCGATGTGGCGGCGGTAATTGCGGCACTTCTGGAAGATGTCGGACCGGTCGGTGGTCATGAGAGCGCGTGATTCTATGCGGGTGTGTTCATCGAGGCAACTGTATCGACTTCCTATAATGGCGGAGTGGCATTCGACGACTTCGCGGGCACACTCCATGCGGCGTGCCTGCTCTTCGTGCCGCTGTTGACGGGGGGCTTCGTTTTTGCGTTCTCGGCAGCGCCGAATCGCGAACGCGCGTTGTGGGCGGGCGTCATCGCCGTGGCGATGGGGGCCGTGTATGCCGCGCTGGGTGGGTACTTTCGCGCGGGCGGCTGGCCGGTCATGCAGCTCGCGCTGC
Organism: uncultured Planctomycetales bacterium; assembly: GCA_964468745.1. GTDB lineage: Bacteria > Planctomycetota > MHYJ01 > MHYJ01 > JACPRB01 > JACPRB01. The sequence continues at coordinate 5,167 of CAYXVY010000166.1, forward strand.
CGCTCGCGTGTGCCTGGGGCGGGCTGTTCATCGGGGTGCGGCCGGCGCAGCGCGGCTTCGGCGTGGGACTGCTCGTCGCGACGATCGGTCTCCTGACGTGGTTCGCGCTGCTCACCCAGGGGCGGTATGTCGGTCGCGCGGACTGGGTCGGCGAGCAGCAGGGGATGCTCGACGTCCGAAAGGCACTCGTTGTGGCGCGCTTGATGGCTGTCAAAAGCGACACCCCCGTCGAGTACAAGCCTGCGTGGCTCGCCGAATCGGACATCGTGCGGCGCGATCACCCGTGGCTGGCCGCTGAGGCGCTCGAAGGGAACGTCGAAAGGGCGCAATCACTCTGGCATACGTGGCTGACGTCGTTGTGGGCGCGGGGTCCCGTGCGCGTGGCGCTCTGGTTCCCGGGGGGTACGCTCGTCGAGGGCGCGGCCCGCCTGGAGTGGCGCGCGCGCTAGTCGAGTGATTTGATCAGCGCGTCGATCTCCACCGCGCGTTTCGGCTCCAGCGTCTTGGCAATCTCAAATTGACTGCGCGCGGCCACCTTGTCCCCCTTCGCCTTGAGTGCCCGCCCTTGGATGAGGTGTGCGTCGGCGAAGCCTCCCTGAAGGGCAAGTGCTTGAGAGACGTCGCCGATCGCGGCATCGTTCGAGCCGAGCTCGAGGTGAATGCGTGCGCGAAGAATAAAGTCGGATGCGCGCCGGGGATTGGCCAGGGACGCGAGTGCCGATTTCAGCGCTTGCGTGTCGGGCCGTCCGCATTCGAGTTCCACGGCGGCGCGAAGCAGCAGGGCTTCCGCATATTCAGGGTCTGCGAGCGCGGCAAGAGCGCAGGCTCGACGGCTCTCCTCCAGCTTTCCCGCGTCATAGAGGGCACGCGCACGCCATGCCTGGGCCTCCGCAACGCAAGGGCATAGCCGGCAGGCCTGCTCAAAATCGGCGAGCGCATCCTGCTTCAACGCGAGCCGCGCGACGCCGCGGTAGAACGGGGGGCGCCAATCCGTCGGGTCGAGCCTGCTCGCCAGATCCGCGTTCGTGACGGCTTGCGCGTACGCCTGCCGTGTGAGGTCCATTGTGACGAGCCAGACCGTTCGTGAGGTGAAGGCGCTCTGGGGCTGATTGTGGTTCGCGCGACGCAGGTCTTCGAAGGCGGCGTCTCGCAGCGTCGCATCGTCAGCGTCGCTCAGGCCGCGTCGGAGGAACATTCGGGCGCGCAGCATCCCTCGATTCCCGTAGGCGAGTGAGAACGGCACGTTTGATCGATCGGTGTAGCGCGCGGTCGCCGCGTCGAAGAGGCGTATGGCCTCGGTGTAGTCCGCAAGAGCCTTCTCGAAGTCGTAGCGCAGTTCGTGGGCCTGACCCCTCAGCCGGATCACGTCGTCGCGCGTTCGCGAGAGGCTAGCCGCCTCCGTTGCCGCGTGCACGAGTTCGTCGCACTGACCCCGAATGTCGTTGATGAGGGCCTCGTCGGGGGGCAGCCGCGACATCCGGTCGACGCGCTCGAGAGCCGTCCGCAGGTGCTCGATTCGCCAGGCTGTAGCGTGCGATTCGCGCTCCAGGCGCATGTACTCGGCTGTCGACTGGCGATAGGTCCAAGCGACCGCCCCCGCCCAACCCAGCAGGACCAGCAGCACAATGCGGAAAACGAGTCCCTTGCGGTCCATCACCACCGCGCCATTATAGCGGCCTTCCGGAGGGCGGGTCGACACGGTGGCGAGCCTCTGCTAGCATGCGTGGTTCCCATGAGCCTCACGGAGATCAGCATCAGGGGTGCCCGCCAGCACAACCTGAAGAACGTCTCACTCAGCATCCCGCGCGACAAGCTCGTCGTGATCACGGGCCTCTCGGGCTCCGGCAAGAGTTCGCTCGCCTTCGACACGATCTACGCGGAAAGGCAGCGGCGCTACGTCGAATCCCTTTCCGCCTATGCGCGCCAGTTCCTCGAGCAGATGCAAAAGCCGGACGTCGACTCCATCGAGGGACTCCCGCCGACCATCTCGATCGAACAGCGGCACGGTCACGGCACGCCGAGATCGACCGTCGCCACCGCGACCGAAATCTACGACTACCTCCGCCTCCTGTATGCGCGCATCGGCCGCCCGTTCTGCTACAAGTGCGGGCGCCCCATCCGGCAGCAGACCTCCGACCAGATTGTCGCCGCCATTCTCGATTCGCCGCAGGGGTGGAAGATCTCGATCCTTGCCCCGCTCGTACGCGGCAAGAAGGGGACGCACAAGGACGTCTTCGAGCGCATCCGGAGGGAAGGCTTCGTGCGCGTGCGCGTCGACGGCGCGACCATGGAGCTCAGGGACGTCCTGACGCTCGACAAGAACAAGAAGCACGAAATCGAAGCGGTCGTCGATCGGCTTGTCGTCGATGCGTCGCTCACGCGGCGCCGGCTGACCGACTCCGTGGAGACGGCGCTCAAGCTCGGGGACGGCCTGATGATCGTGGCGGGGGACGGCGACCGTGTCTTCAGCGAAAAATACGCGTGCCCGCATTGCGGCCTCTCGTTCGGCGAGCTGCAACCGCGGCTCTTTTCGTTCAACAGCCCGTACGGCGCGTGCCAGACATGCGACGGGCTCGGCACGAAGCTGGAACTCGATGAGGACCTCATTATTTCGAAGAAGGAAGCGTCGCTGCGCGACGGTGCGGTGGAGCCGTGGCGGCGCCTGGGCAAGCGGATGACAATCCGCTACGGGCGGCGCTTGCGCGAATTCTGCGAGCTGTTCGGCGTGAAGTACGCGGCGCCGTTCGACAAGATGGATCCGGAGAAGAAACGCATCCTGATTCACGGAACGAAACCGGAGGACGAGAAGAAGCACGGCGGCTGGTTCGAAGGCGTCATACCCAGCCTCATGCACCGTTTCGAGAACACCGAAAGCGATTTCATCAAGCGTCGCATCATGGCCTACATGAGCGAGCTGCCGTGCCCGGACTGCGCCGGCAAGCGGCTGCGTCCCGAGGCGCTGTCGGTGCGCGTCGGGGACAGGAACATCGACGACGTGACGCACCTCACGATCGAGGCCGCTGTGGGATTCTTCGAGACGATCGACCTGACCAAGCAGGAGCGCTACATCGCACGCATGATCCTCAAGGAGATCCGCAACCGCCTCCAATTCCTCGCCGACGTCGGGCTCGGCTACCTGACGCTCGACCGAAAAAGTTCGACGCTCGCCGGCGGCGAGGCGCAGCGTATCAGGCTCGCGTCACAGGTCGGGAGCGGTCTCGTCGGCGTGTGCTACGTGCTTGACGAACCCACGATCGGTCTCCACGAGCGCGACAACAAGCGTTTGCTCGAGACGCTGATCCGGCTGCGTGACCTCGGCAATACGGTCATCGTCGTCGAACATGACGAGGAGACGATCCGTGCCGCGGACCACGTGATTGACATCGGACCCGGAGCGGGTCTGCACGGCGGCGAGGTGGTCGCGCAGGGAACCGTGGAGCAGATTCTCGCGGAGAAGCGATCGCTCACGGGACGATTCCTGTCCGGTGACGAAGTGATCCCCCTGCCGGTGCAGCGCCGCCGCCTGATCCCCGGCCGTGCCATCGAGTTGAAAGGGGCGCGCGAGAACAACCTTAAAAACGTCGACGTGCGCTTTCCGCTCGGCGGCTTCGTCTGCGTGACGGGCGTGTCGGGTTCGGGAAAGTCGACCCTGGTCGGCGACATCCTCCACCGGGGCTTGAAACGGCTCATGCTGGGGTCCAAGGAAAAGCCCGGCGCACACGACATGCTGAAAGGCCAGATCTACCTCGAGCGCGTGATCGAGATTGACCAGTCGCCGATCGGCCGCACGCCACGGTCGAATCCGGCCACGTACACGGGCGCGTGGGACGAGATCCGCGCCCTCTACGCGATGACGAAGGAGTCGAAGGCTCGCGGCTACACTCCTGGCCGCTTCAGCTTCAACGTCAAGGGCGGACGTTGCGAAGCGTGTGAAGGGCAGGGTACGAAGGTGATCGAGATGCACTTCCTGCCCGACGTGTACGTCATGTGCGAGGAGTGCAAGGGGCGGCGATACGGGCGCGAGACGCTGGAAGTGAAGTACAAAGGGAAGGACGTGGCCGAGATCCTCGACATGCCCGTGGAGCACGCGCTCGACTTCTTCGCGAGCTTCCCGAAGATCCATCGCGTGCTGAAGACGCTCGACGACGTCGGGCTCGGGTACATGCACGTGGGGCAGGCTTCGACGACGCTGTCCGGGGGCGAGGCGCAGCGCATCAAGCTCTCGGCGGAGCTGGGGAAGACGTCCAGCGGGCACGCGCTCTACATCCTCGACGAGCCGACGACCGGCCTGCACTTCGCGGACATCAAGAAGCTGCTCGTGGTGCTCGATCGCCTCGTCACGCAGGGGAATACGGTGATCGTCATCGAACACAACATGCACGTGATAAAAACCGCGGACTGGATCATCGATCTCGGGCCCGATGGAGGCGAGCAGGGTGGAGAAATCGTGGCGCAGGGCACGCCGGAGCAGATTGCGGCAAACGAGCGGTCGATCACCGGCAGGCTAATGAAACCCTACTTGACGGCCCAGGTACCCGTGGCGCAGGACTCCCTGTGATCCTCATCGCCGATCAGCAGAAAGCGATACGATTGCCGCTTGCGAAGATCCGCCGACTGGCGAGGGCCGTGCTCGCGGGCGAAGGAGTGGGCGATCGATCCGTCTCGCTCGCCTTCGTCGATAACGAGCGGATCCGGGATGTGAATCGACGGTTCTTGAGGCACAACTTCGCAACAGACGTCCTTTCCTTTCTGCTGGAGGATGAAATCGATCGCGTTTTCGGGGAGCTCGTCATCTCCACGGAGTTCGCCGCGGCCGAGGCGAAGAAACGCGGCCTCGCCGTGCAGCAGGAGGTGCTTCGCTATGTCGCACACGGCATCCTCCATCTGCTTGGGTACGACGACGCCACGCCCGCCAAGAAACGCGTGATGTGGAAGCGCCAGGAGGCCTATCTGAAGGGCGTGCGCGCCACGTAGCGGTCGCCGGTGGAGCGTGCTATCATCCACGCGTGCCCTTCACCGTCCAGCGCGCGCGGGAGGTCTTCCGCGGCCGCGTGATCCGCGTCGTGGTCAAGGACGTGGTGCTACCGAACGGGCGCAAGGCGACGTGGAACGTTGTCGAGCACCCGGGAGCGGTGACGATCGTGCCTCTATTCGAGAACGGTGACGTGCTGCTCGTTCGCCAATTCAGGGCCGCGATCGGCGCGTGGCTGTACGAGCTGCCAGCGGGAACGCTGGAGCCCGGTGAGCCGCCGTCGGCGACCGCCCGGCGCGAGTTGATCGAGGAGACGGGATACCGCTGCCGGACGCTCCGGAAAATCTCGGAGTTCTATACGGTCCCCGGGTTCTGCACCGAGAAGATGCGGCTGTTTGTAGCCGAGGGGCTGACGCCGGCGCATGCCGAGGGGGACGAGGACGAAATCATCCGTCCCGTGCGCCTGGCGTACGGGAAGGCGATGGCGATGGTGCGGAAGGGCCGGATTCGGGACGCGAAATCCATCGTGGGGCTCATGCTCGCCCATGGACGAAGATAAGCATCGAAAAAAGGCCGACTCGCTGTTCGGCCAGATCGCCATGAAGCTGGGCATCGTCACACGGGCCCAACTGGAGGAGGCGCTTGAACTCCAGCGATTTGCGAACGAGCACAAGCCGCTCGGCCTGATCCTGATGGAAATGAAGTACGTCAAGCAGCAGGACCTCGAGCGGATCGTGGAGGCGCAGAAAGCTCTCGCGAACCAGGCCGAAAGCAGGGCCAAGGCCGTGCGCGAGGACACGCTGTTCGGCAAGGTCGCCATCCGGCTCGCCTCCTGCAACGAGGAGCAACTCCAGGAGTGCCTCGCGTTCCAGGAATCGCTTCCGAAGGACCGGTTCATGCGCCTCGGGGACATCATGGTCATCCGGGGCGTGCTGACCGTGGATCAGGTCCGCAAGATCCTGGATACGCAGCAGGGGTTGATCCTTTACTGCCCCCAGTGCGACACGCAATACAACGTGGTCATGTTCCGCCCCGGGGCATCCATCCAATGCTACCGTTGCGGCACCGCGCTGCGAATTCCGTCCCGGACCGCGGCCGGAGCCGAGGAAGCGCTGCCGTCTCAAGAATAGCACCAGGACGCGAGCGGCCTGCCGCCGTCTCAACTTCGGCAAGTCACGAGGCGTCCGGAGGCTGTATACCCCATGGGTGGCTTTGCGCCGCCCGTTGAACCATGAGCAAGGAATTCGAAACGCTGGTCCAGCAGCTCGTCGTCGAGCGCGGGCTCGTCCCGCAGGAGAAGCTCGTCGAGTGCCTGAGGGAGGTCGGCAGCGACCACGGCGAATCGACGAAAACGAGCAAGCTCAGCGACGTGCTCATCGCGAAGGGGTACCTCGAGAAGGGGCAGGTTGAGGCCCTCCGGAAGGAGATTTCGGACGTCATTTCGGGCGGAACCACGCCGCATCCCGCCGGCTCGGAAAACGTCATGATCGGGCAGCTGCTGATCGCCCGCAAGCTCATCACACAGAAGCAGCTCGAGGAAGCCCTCGGGGCGCAGGCCGGCAGCGGGCAGCGTCTTGGCGAAGTGCTGATCAAGCGCGGGTTTCTTTCATTCGACGCGCTCGAGAAGGTCGCCGAAAGTCAGAAGCATCGGACGCAGCTGACGTGCGGAAAGTGCAGTTCAGGGCATTCGGTCGGCAAGTACGATGCCGCGCGCCGCTATGTCTGCGCAAAATGCGGAGGCAGCCTGGTTGCGCGCCCGGGGCAGACATCCGCCTCGGGCATCCGCGGCGGCCAGTCGACAGTGTCCAGCGGTGTGACGAAGAGCTCGGTCCCGGAAGCCGCCCAGCGCGCGATGGCGAACCCAAAAAACACATTCGGCAAGTACTCGATGATCCGCGAGCTCGGCCGCGGCGGCATGGGCGCCGTGTACCAGGCGTGGGACACGAAACTGCGGCGTTTGGTCGCGATAAAGGTCCTGCTCCACCAGGGCCGCAAGGAGGAGGTCGAGCGCTTCTACCGTGAGGCGCAGACCGCGGCGTCGCTGAAACACGACAACATCGTCGCGATCTTCGAGGTGGACCAGCACGAGAAGCGCCACTTCATCGCGATGGAGTATATCGAGGGCAAGCTTCTCGCAGGGCAGCGCCTCCCGATCCGACGAGCGTGCGAGATCCTGCGCGACATCGCCGAGGCGGTCGGGTATGCCCACGACAAAGGCGTGATCCACCGCGACATCAAGCCGCAGAACATCATCATCGACCCTAAGGACCGTCCCCACGTGATGGACTTCGGCCTGGCCAAGTCCCTCTCCGGCGAATCCTCGGTCACTGTCGCCGGGACGATCATCGGCACGCCGAGCTACATGTCGCCGGAACAGGCCGAGGGGAAGCAGAGCCAGATCGACCGGCAGTCCGACGTCTACGCGCTCGGCGCGGTCCTCTACGAGGCGGTGACGGGACGCCCCCCGTTCAAGGGCGCGACGCCCATCGAGACGCTGAAATTCGTCGTCTCGAGCGAGCCCAAGCCTCCCTCCGAGCTGAACTCGGTGTGTCCGCCGGAGATCGAAACGGTGATCCTGAAGGCGCTCGAGAAGGACAAGGCACACCGCTATCCCAGTGCGAAGGCGTTCGCGAAGGACCTCGAGAGCTGGCTCGCGGGCGGCCGCGTTTCAGCGAGCCGCGTAGGCGGCCTCACGCTCATCCAGCGCAAGCTCAAGCGCAGCTGGGCGCCCGTGGTCACGTTCGGCCTCGCCGTTCTAATTCCGATCGTGCTCCTAGTCTCCGCAATGCGTTCGTCCACGCGGCGCGACGAGCAGGTTGCCGTGAAACTGGCGGACGCACAGAAGTTCATGGATGCATTCGACTACGAGCGCGCCGTCGGCATCCTCCGCGATGCGAAGTCACTCGACGAGGGGAACGGCAGATTCCAGGCGATGATCGACAAGTGCGCCGCCAAGATCACGGAGAAACGGGTCGCGGCCGAGGCGTCCGCCAAGGCGGAGCGCGAAAGGAACGATAAGGAACGCAAGGAGCGTGAGGAATCGCTCGCCCGGCAGGCGCGAGAATTCGAGGCGCTCCTGAAGTCGACGGAAGCGCTTGCGGCCGAAAAGAAGTACGTCGCCGCCGCGGCGGACTGCGCCAAGGCGATCGCGCTTGCGGGCGCGTTGGCGCGCCCGGAGAAGGCTAAACTCGAGGAGCGGCTCGACGAGCTGCAGCGGCTTGGCAAGGAGCCCGTCGCGGTCGTGCCTCCTCCCGACGACCGCGAGAAGCTGCTGCTGAAGGCGCAGCCGGAGTTCGCGCGCGGCCAGAGCAAGCTGGAGTCGACGACGCTCGACCTGTACAAGCCCGGAGCGGATCTGGCGCGCCGCGAGCGGACGCTTCAGCAAACCGTCGCGCACTTCACCGCGGCGATCGACATCTACCCCCGGCATCACGAGGCCTTCCTGTTGCGCGGTCGCGCCTACGCTGGCCTGTACGACGTCGTGAAAGCGGAGGCGGACTTCACCCGGGCGATCGATCTCGTACCGAACTGGGGTGCGCCGTACTGGGAGCGCGGCCGGCTGCACCTGAACAAGTTCGTCAGCAGCGTGACGCTTCGCAGTTCGCGCGCGCAGTCGCGCGGCTCTACGGCGGACGAGTCGTTGAAGAAGGCGATGCCGGACCTCGTCCAGGCGCAGAAGCTCGGCGGCTTCGGGGACGACGCATCGTTCGTCGCGGCCACGATCGCCTACGGGCAGGGCAAGTTCGAGAGCGCGATCGCGCTCTGCGACGTGCTCGTTGCCGGCAACGACACGAAGGAGGAGGTCTTCAAGCTGCGCGCGGACGCGCGCTACCTGCAGTCTTTCGAACGGGACCGGCGGTCGAACACGGACATCAAGGCGTGCGTGGCCGACTATGCTCGCGCCATCGAGCTGCGCGCCAACTACTACGAGGCGTACGCGATGCGCGGCGCGATCCGGTTCGAACTTCGCGACTCGGGGGCCGTCGAGGACTTCAAGCGGGCGGTCGCCATCAACGCGCGCGACTCCTTCTCACACATGTGCCTCGGCATCTTCGCGATGCATGGCGGCGACGAACCTGCGGCGTCCGTGCACATCGAGAAGGCCGTCGAGCTGGATCCCGGGGACCCGCGCGTATGGGGATATCGTTGCGTCCTGCGCCTCAAGCAGCTGCGGTTTTCCGATGCGCTCGACGACGCGAACCGTGCCCTCAAGGGGATGCCGGACGATCCGTACACGATCTTCCACCGGGGGCAGGCGCTCCTCAAGCTCGACCGCTTCAAGGAGGCGCTGGCCGATTTCGAGCGCTGCCGCACGCTGAAGTACGAGGCTCCGGGCATGGATGAGCTGATCGCGTTTTGCAGGAAGGCGCTCAGCCAGTAGCGATCGCTACCACTCCCGGCGTTCGGCGACGACGTAGGCGTACGCGGTCGACGCCAGCCACTGCCGGATGGAACCGAGAGGGACGAGGATCCCCATATGCGGGACGGGGGTCGCGCGCGGATTGTCGAACGTGCACAGCATCGCGCTCACGCCGATGAGTTCGAGCGACTCGCGCGCGAAGACGCCGCCGCCCGAATTTCCGAAAATCGTCGGGGCACTCATCATCCAGAATCGCTCCCCTTGGACGTCTTTTCGCACGGTCGAGATCTCGCCTTGCGACGGCAGCGGGTCGTGACCGAGCGGGCACCCGACCGCGGTGACGCGCGTGAAAACCGCCACTGCCGAGAGCTGAGCCGCTCCAGCGAGACGCGCGACCGTGAACGGGCGCGAGGATCGAAGGCGCAGGAGCGCGATGTCGCGCTTCTCGTGCCAGAGGAGGAGATCGCCCTGGATCCGCTCGTCTTCGCTGCCGTCGGCTCGATAAGCGGTGACCGTGACGGTCCGTCGCAGCTCGCGCCCGCGCTCGTCCTTCTGAATCGCCTTGGCGACCACGTGGAACGCAGTGAGCACATACGTGCCGTACGCCTCGCCCTTCTCCGGACGCGAGAAGACGATGGTGCCTCCGCCGGCGCCGCCGGTGGCGTTGACCTGCACAGACGGATGGAGAAGCGCACGCACCACCTCCGGGGCCGCCTTCTCGCGCGACTGCTTCAGTCGCTCGAATCGCTCGTGGGTCAGCCCCGCCAGGAAGTCGACGGATTCGTGCGCTTGGCGGACAGACTCTTCGAGCCGCGTGATGCGGCGGTCGGGCGACTCGGCGGTGGCTTCCGCGCGAGGGGCTCCTACGCGCGCCGAGAACTGGCCGGCGAGGAATACCAGGACGGCCGAAAGCAGAATGGCCGCGCTTCGCATGTCCCCTCTCACCACACCGGGCCGCACCCGTCCGGCGCGGCCCCTGAAACGATTATCGGCGTGAGAGGGGCGCAGCTTTACTTGGGATTCTCGGGAGGTTTATCGCTTTCTCCCCGTTTCGGCTGCTCCGCGACCGGTGGCGCGTCGTTGATTCGCGTGCCTATCGGAACGCAGTCAGGAGGCGCCGTCGCCTTGGCGTCGTAATCGGTCCGCGACTGGGTGAGCTTGTTCCAATACCACGTGCGCGCGGAGACCATCCTCAGCTCCTTGTTCGCCTTCCACCACTGCTCCCAATCGAGCGGCTTGCTTGCATCCCCGCCTGTAATCGCCTGCAGTGCGCGATTGCAGGCATTGCGCAGTTCCTTCTCGTTCGGCCACGCCCGGCGCCCTCCCGCCAGCTTGTGGAGGAAGTCGATGAGTGGATCGATCGACGAGACGCTGCCGATCCCGCCGAGGGCGCTGAGAACTTCCGGCACCGCCGCTCGCACCTGCTCGTCGCCGACCTTCTTCAGCACCTCGTGCAGCGCGGCGGCCGCGGACTCCCAGCCGAGCTTGCCGAGCGACTTCGCAATTGCCGCGAGCACGGCCGGCGTCTTCTCGTGCGGGGCGATCGCGCCGACGAGGAGCTTCGAGGATTGAGGATGATCGATGTCTCCGAGTGCCAGCGCGGCGGCGATGCGCACCCGTTCCGTGTCCTTCGTCAGCAGCGCACCCACTGCGCGGACGATTTTCTCGTGCTTCACGGACGCGGCTTCCCGCAAGGCCGAGATCTTGCCGTCCTCGGCGCTGTTTGCCAGCGCCTTCTTGAGCGCGGCGCATGCGGCGTCCGCCTGCTCGTCCGAGGGCGCCGCCTGGCCTCCCTGCGCGGCCGGCTCCTGACACCACGCGTGCACGGCGCACGCCGTGGACAACACGATCCCGATCGCCAGTCTCATGTCCGGTCCTCCGCTATCGATGGAACACGCGCGATTCGAATTCGTCGCGCCGTTTCATGCGTAACCGGGCGGCCTTCGAACTTCTCATGCTGACAGAATGGGAACCTACCTGAGAATCGAAGGCATCGACGGCTCGTGTGTCCATAAGGGGCATGAAGGCTGGATCGAAATCTCCGCCTTTTCGCACGGCCTCGCGGCGGACATGCAGCCCCGGCAGGGCGGTGCGTCCGCGCGAACGCATCATCAGGATCTCAATCTGACGAAGATGCTTGATGTGTCGAGCCCGCGGATCTTCGCCGCGTGCGGCGACGGACGGCACTTGGGCGAGGCGCGCCTTGAGGTCTGGGCGGGAATCGGGAGCCCATCGAAGTTGCTCGAGATGCGGCTGCGAGATGTCTCGGTCGCATCCTTCCAGCAGAGCGCGAGCGCGCAGGGGGACGAGAATCCGGTGTACGAGAGCTTCTCGCTTCACTACGGCGCCATCGAATGGGTCGGTCCGGACGGACTCGTGACCGCCTCGGCTCGAAACGACTGATCGGCCGCAGCGGTCAGTCCTTGATATCGAAATACCACGCGTCGTTGACGAGCTTCCAGGACCACACCGGCTCATTCGTCACGACGCTGCCGTTCGGCCTTCGCAGGGTGGAGGTGACCGGCAACTTGGCGCGCCCCTTGGGCATGTCGAGCTCCAGCAGGTCCGCGTGCAGCGCCAGTTCGAGCCTCGACGGATCGCCGCCCACCATGACGCGGAAGAGCGATCGGAATTTCTCGAGCCCCTTGTTTTTGCGATCCTCGGGATCCACGAGGTCATCCACGCCCTCGAGCGTGTCCGCATGCGCCGCTTCGACGAGGGTCCGCGCCCGCGTCAGAATTTCCTGTCGTGACAGCGAGCGCAGGAGATCCTCAGCGCGACGCGCGAGCACGGCGGCCGGCTTCTTCGCGACGATCTCGCGGAGTTCGCCGGCGCAGCGCGTGAACGAGCGCCCCGGATAGGCCTTCTCGATCTCCTTCAGCCGCTCGTCGATCTTCATCGCCTCGAGTCGCGCTTCGAGGGCCGGCAGGCGCTGCTGCGCTGCCTCTGCTTGGGTCGTATCGGGGAACTCCCGGACGATGTCGCGGTAGATTCCGATCGCCGACGGCATGCGCGTCGGATCCTTTTCGGCGCTCTGTTCCTCCGCCTGCCCCCGCCGCAGCGCACGCTCCGCCGCGTTCGGCCGCACCAGCAGGATGAGCACGATGACCGCGACGATGCCGATGCCGATCCCGATCGACATGTTCAGCACCATGCGCCGGCGCACGCCGGGAACCGCGAGCTGGTTGATGAGCGACGTGCCGCGGACCCCCTTCACTGAATCGATCGCCGCCGCTACTTCTTCCATTGTCGCGTAGCGCTGCGATGGGTTCTTCGCCATCATCTTCGCCACGATCGATTCGACCGCCTGCGGCACCTCGGGATTAAGCTCGCGCAACGGCGTGGGATGCTCGTTCTCCCGAACGTGTTTCATCATCACCGTCATCGGGTTGCCGTCCGGATAGGGCGGCATCCCCGCGAGCATGCGATACAGAGTAGCGCCCAGCGAATAGATGTCGCTCTTTGAGTCGGTGCGCTCCCCCATCGCCTGTTCGGGCGAGAGGAAGTCCGGTGTGCCCATCACGAACCCGCCCTGCGTGATCGTCGCGCTCATCGTCGCCGAGATGTCGCGCGCCAGCCCGAAGT
>CAYXVY010000167.1:0-6520 GCA_964468745.1 uncultured Planctomycetales bacterium
CGGTCGTGACGGAGGCGGCGGAGTTCGGCCGGCGGCACGCGGCGACCGTGAGCGGCTGGCAATCGAAGCCGAACGTCGACGGCTGGCTCGGCCGCGCGCAGCTGGAGCTCGAGGCGGACAAGTGCGTGGCGGACGCGCGCCTCGCGGCCCTGGCGCGCAACTGGGACGAGGTGATGCGGCTGCTCGAGGCGATGGAGCGGAAGTTCCGCACGACACAGGCGTACGGGTCGAGCGCGACAGCGCGCGACAAGCTGCGCGCGGAGCACATGATCGCGAAGAAGCAGGATATGGAGGCGGCCGCCCGCGCCTCGTGGCCGCAGGTCGATCGCGATGCCAAGTCGTTCCTCTCGCAGGGAAAGCTGGACGCGGCCGAGCAGATGCTCCGCGATTGGGAGCAGAGGTACAAGCTGACGGACGAGTACCTCAACCGGCTCTCGAAAGAGGTGCAGGCGCATTTCAAGACGCTCGGCCAGCTGCGCACGAAGGGGCGCGACGAGAAGGCGCGCGAGCTGGTGAAGGCCGCGAAGGACGCGACGCAGAAGCGCTACTGGGACGAGTGCTGGACGGCGATCGAAGCGCTGCAGAAGGACTTCGCCGATACGGCCGCGGTTCGCGAGTCCGCGCCGCTCCTGAAGCAGATTCGCGACGCGTGCGAGCGCGACGGCGGTTACGGCGCGGGGGTGCAGGTGCGCATCGAGTTCGAGAAGGACGGCGACGAGCTGAAGCCGTCGGGGAACGCGGACGCGAAGGCGCGGTTCGAGTGGTCGCAGGACGCGCCCAACGGCCGCCGCGCGGCGCTCTGCATCTTTTCGACGTTCCAGAAGGGGGACTGGTCGATGCTCACGCTGGAGCCGATCGCCGGGTCGGACGCGACGGCGGACCAGGTGACCGTATGGCTGCGCCACGCGAAGAAGGGCCTGACCGCCCCCGTGAAGTTGCTGCTCGCCGAAGACCCGACGGAGGAGTTTACCGCGGACGTGCAACTGGTGACGAACGACTGGAAGCGCTTCATCATCAAGCTCGCCGACTTCAAGCGTTCCAGCGGCACCGGCAACGGCAAGGTCGATCCGGAGAAGCTCCTCCGTGTCGGTTTCGTACAACGCACGAAGGGCGACGCGCAGGAGTTCCTGGTCGATTCGCTGCGGATCGAGTCGAGCAGGAAGTGACGCCCGATCCTGCGCGACGCACGGCCCGCGCGCGTGTTAGAGAATCAGCATGACCCTGCTGCTTCTGACGCTCCTTGCGGCCCAGACCGGAACGGCGGAGGAGCGCACGCTCGACCAGCGGACGTATCGCTTCCACATGGGGAAGGAGGCGAAGAAGCCCGCCCCGCTCGTCATCGCGCTGCACGGCATGGGATCGAACGGCCAGCAGACGGAGCTGATGACGGGGTTCAACGACATCGCGGACAAGAAGGGGTTCGCCGTCGCGTATCCCGACGGTGAGAACAAGATCTGGAAGTACCAGTCGGGAAGCGAAGACGTCGAGTTCATCAAGAACCTGATCGACGCGCTCGTGAAGTCCGGCGAGGCGGATCCGAAGCGCGTCTACGCGACGGGTATCTCGAACGGGGCGTACATGTCGAACCGCCTCGCATGCGATCTCTCCGACAAGCTTGCGGCGATCGCGCCGGTGGCGGGGACGATGCTGAAGCTGATGGCGCTGAAGGCGCCGCGGGCGATGCCCGTCGCGTACTTCCACGGCACGGAGGACGGGATTTGCGGCTACGACGGGGCGGACCGGTTCAGCAAGCGGAAGATGTCGCTGAGCGCTGAGGACCTCGTGGCGTGGTGGGCGAAGGCGAACGGCGCGGCCGAGAAGCCCGAGGTCGAGAAGCTCGAGGACAAGGCGGACGCCGGCACGACGGTCGAGCGTTGGACGTACAAGTCGGAGACCGCCCCCGTCGTCTTCTACAAGATCACCGGCGGCGGGCACACGTGGCCGGGGTCCAAGGCGCCGCTGGAGAAGCTGCTCGGGAAGACGACGAAGGACATCAACGCGAGCGAGCTGATCTGGGAGTTCTTCTCAAAGTACAAGCTGCCCGAAAAATGATCGGGATCGGGCTCAGGACCGGGATTTCGCGGTCAGCGGGTCCACCCACTGTTCGACGATCTTCGGCACGTCGTCCATCGTCACCCCGCGGTACCACACGTTCTCCGGCATGATGGCCACGTTCGGCCCCATCGAACACAGGTCGAAGCACATCGAGCGCGCCACGCGGATCCGACCTTTCAATCCTTTCGCGTAGACCGTCTCCTTGAGCTTCTCGAGGATGTCGACCGACCCGCGGTTCGCGCACGCGTCCTTGCCGGGGTCGCGCTCCTTGCAGCAGACGAAGATCACGCGCTCGTAGGGGAGCTGGGGGAGTTGTTCCATTACTTTCCATTTTCAGCGATCCGGAGCCCGCGCTCAAGCGTCTACATGCATGTGAGGGGACTCAACATCTACCGGATTCTCGCCGTGCCGCCCCCGGGGCAGGCGCCGTCGTGGCCCGTCGCCCTCGGCCGCGAGCTCGGCGTCCCGCACCTCTCGCTCTACGCCCTCGCGCAGGAGGAGATTACGCGCGGCAGCCGGCTGGGCGAGCTTCTTTCGGAAAGCTTCCTCGGCGGGGACTTCGTGGACGACCGGCTCGTCGAGGCGCTCCTGTGCACCGCGGCCACGCGCGCGGCGGGCGAGGGATTCGTGCTCTCCGGCATCCCGCTCTCGTCCGATCTCCTTGCGCGCAGCTCGCAGCTCCTCGGCATGACGCATTGCATCGCGACCCTCGACGGCCTCCCGCGGCGGGTGTCGCGCCTCCTCGATCCGCTCCGCGCCGATGTGCGGACGCTGGATCTCTCGTCGCAGCTCGCCGACGCGGATGTCGAGCGCGCCGCTCAGCGGTTTCTCGCCGCGTAGAGAACCGCGGAGAAGGCGAGCCGCCAAGAGCGCCAAGACTGCGTTCGGGGTCGCCGGGGAAAGCGATCGGAAACCCTCCGGCAGATCGGTGGCGCGACGCGAACGGCGATTCACCCGATTGTCACCTCTTCCGAGGTAATCGGTCATCCCTCGATGGGCGTGAGAGTTCCCCCCATTCTTCCCTCTGCTTCCTCGGCTCGCTCAGTGTTGGTCCCCTTCTCGCGCGGAGCGACGGAGGTTCGCCGGTCTTCCCTGGACCCCCTTGGCGTTCTTGGCGGCCCATTCCGACGATTCGCTGTGGGGTTGCGGCACAGCCGTGCTGCGCCCTCCGCGTTAATCGGATCTCCGCGGATTACGCAGACGCTTCGGCGGGCGTAGTGTATTGTGGGGAGCCTGATGCGTTTCGTTGTGTTTGTGGTCGCGGTCTTCGTGTCGTTCTCCGCGTCCGCCCATCAAGAGACCGGCGCGCTCAAGAACCCCTACTTCAAGAAAACCGAGTGGCGCGTCTGGCGGCTTGACCCGTCGCCGATCAAGGACGCGAAGGCCTCCGTGCCGCCGGAGGACAAGGGGAACTCGATCATCAAGCCGCCCGATCCCGCGAAGCAGCTCTGGCCCACCGACGCGCCGGGCAAATTCCTCGACCTCGCGCCGCGCCCGTCGAAAAAGTATGCCGGCACCTGGGACGACGTCTACGGCAGCTGGTCCGGCACGCACGGCTGGGTGCGCGACGTGTGGAAAAGCCCCAGCGGTGTCGAGGCGAAGGGGATCAAGGACGCGATCATCGCGTTGGTCGACAGGGACCCCGTGGACAACCACTACAAGCTCGGCATCAACTTCTACCACCAGTCCACGACCGGCATGGCGCACACGATCACCAACGCCCTGCGCCCGGAGACGACCCTCGCGTACGAGAAGATCTACTTCGCCTCCGGCCTCATCTGCTCGCCGTGCCACTTCTCGCTCGCCGAGGAGCAGGCGACGAGCGCCGCGGCCGCGAACGACCTCTACATGGCGTATATGCCGACCCTCTACAACTCCGTCGGCAGCTCCGACAGCGAGACGATGGCGATCACGAAACTCGTCATCGCCGGCGCACACCTGTCGCCCGACATGAAACTCAAGCTGAAGAAGAGCGGCCAGTACGCCTCGACGATGCTCTGGCTCTGGAAGTCGTCGATCCCCATCGACAGCCCGTTCGACGCCGAGTGGCGCCATCGCGTCGCCTACGCCGCCGTCGGCAACCGCTTCACCTTCCCCGGCGGCTACGGCGCGGCGGGCATCTCGCGCGGCGACATGTGCCTCGAGTTCCACCAGTACGACGACAGCGAGCACATGAAGCGCATGATCGAGACGTGCAGGACGCTCGAGGTCGCGCCCCCCGAAGCGGTGGTCAAAATCGTCGAGCACACCGGCGGGCGCAAACACTACGAGCTCAAGAAGACGATCTGCATCGTGCAGGAGAAGGGACAGGACGTCGAGCTGCGCGTCTCCGCCGAAGAGAGCTACGACATGCAGGACCGCCCGCTCACGTTTCGCTGGAAGCTGCTCTACGGCAACAAGCGCGCGAGCTGCGAGCGCGAGGGGGACACGCAGGTCTGGAAGATCAAGGTGCCGTGGGACGACGCGCTCCCCGAGGGGCGCACGACGCTCATCCTCGTCGCCAACAACGGCGTGCACGACGGCAATCCCGCCGCGGTGAACATCTATCGCAAGAAGGGGGATCTCCCGCCGTCCGGCGGCGGACCCGACGACTACAAGTGGGACGTGAAGTTCTCGAACCGGCGGCCGATCGTCGTGGGCCTGCAGGACATCGCCGCGAAGCCCGGCGATACGATCACGATCCCGCTTCGCGCGATCGATCCCGACGGATTCGCGATGACGTACACGAAGCGCACCGGTGAGCCGGGCGCGTTCGACGGCAACGTCTGGTCGTGGAAGATCCCGCGCAATCAGCCCGCGGGGGACGTGCCGCTGACGATCCTGGGGAGCGACGGGACGAGCGGCAACAACTACGAGGCGCAACAGATCAAGATCCAGGTGATGCCGAGGATTTTCGCGAAGATCAACGCCGACAAGGTCGCGGGCAAAGCGCCGCTCACGGTGAAGTTCACGCCGCAGGGGTCGATCGGCGCGCAGAAGTGCGAGTGGGCGTTCCCGCTCCGCGCCCCCGGCCAGCCGGCGATGCCGAAGGCGGAGGCGACCGATCCCAACGTGCAGCACGTCTTCGACAAGGCCGGCATTTACGACGTCTGGCTGAAGGTGAAGACAGGCGCGTCCGAGGACATCGCGCGCATGACGATCTATGTCAGCGAGGGCGATCTCCCGTCGGGCCGGCCCGCGAAGCTCGGCGTCGAGGGGAACGGCGTCGAGATTGCTGAGAACGACGAATCGCCGACGACGTACGACCATACCGACTTCGGGTCGGCGAAGCTGAAGTCGACGGTCGAGCGAGAGTTCCTGCTGCGCAATCTAGGCGACGCGCCGCTCAAGACGAAGGTGACGATCGCGGGCGAGGACTTCACCATCGCCCAGGCCCCGCGCGAGACGGTCGAGGGCCAAGGCCACACGCGCCTCATCGTCAAGTTCGCCCCCAAGGCGGCGGGCGCCAAGACGGCCGTGATTGAGATCAAGGTGGGCGATCAGACCTACAAGTTCTCCGTGAAGGCGGCAGCCGTCGAATAGCGCGCGCCCCTCGCCGCACCTCTCCCGGGTCGCTTTCTGAACTTTCTGCGCCCGGAAAGCGGAATTTCTTGTTCGTTTCGCCCCAGCCATAACAGAGAGGGTAGAGGGGCTTGGCCCCCGCAGCCTTCCCAAGAATCGTCGGAGTGAGTGAGACGGCGAAGGGGGACACGAACTTTCGGAACTTTCTCCGCGCGGAATTCCGATTTCGTACTGCCGTTTTGCTCCGGGCCTAACAGGGGGAGTAGGGAGACGTGCGATGAGTGAGGACGACCTGCACTATTTTCAAATCGTGGGCGGAATTTTAGGCCGGAATTGAACCGGGACTAACAGTTAAGACATGAAAAGCAAAAAGATGGTTTTTGAGGGGTCCGAAGGGGCTTGGCCGAATGTGGCCAAGCGTCTCCGGACGTCCCTACAGGGTCAGCTCCCGGTGGCTGAAGGTGTTCCGACGTCGGTACAGGGTCAGCCCCCGGCGGCTGAGGGTGTTCCGACGTCGGTACACGGTCAGCCCCCGGTGGCTGAGGTGCTTCCGACGTCGGTACAGGGTCAGCCACATGTGGCTAAGGGTGTCCGGACGTCGGTACACGGTCAGCCCCCGGTGGCTAAGGCGTTTCCGACGTCGGTACAAGGTCAGCCCCCGGCGGCTGACCGCATCCGGACGTCCGGACAGCCCCAGCCACAAATGGCCTGGGTTCCCGCGGCGCCGGCTCGGGGTCCGCCTGGCCGCGCCGCAGGCAATGCACTGTCTTCGTGTGATGTTTTCAACGTGTTTCAACAACCAATGGAGGTTTTTATGTTCAGTCCGAAAAGTGGGTGGTCGAGCGAGACTCTCCTCGGCCACTATGGTTCCTATCTCAAGGCTCGTCTGAAGGCCGATCCGGCCGCGGGCGGGCTCGTGAAGTCGATCGAGACCGCGCAGGATAGTCTGCG
Organism: uncultured Planctomycetales bacterium; assembly: GCA_964468745.1. Taxonomy (GTDB): domain Bacteria; phylum Planctomycetota; class MHYJ01; order MHYJ01; family JACPRB01; genus JACPRB01. The sequence goes on from CAYXVY010000167.1 coordinate 6,508, forward strand.
CTCGGCCAACGAA
>CAYXVY010000168.1:0-2130 GCA_964468745.1 uncultured Planctomycetales bacterium
TGCCGCCGTTCTCGACATCGAGAAGGACAAGCAGCGCCATTAGTTGCCGTATACCGAGAGCGTTCCCGCCGTCTGCAAGTACAAGCGGCTCCCGATGCAGCGAACCGGCGCGATCGAGACTCCCGAAGAATCCGTCAATACCTGCAAATCGTCGACGACGAGCTGTAGATAGCCGCCGTCGCGGGCGCCGTACACCGCAGCCACCGTCTTATCGGTGCCCTCGCGCGGCAGGTTGCCCTTTTGCGCGTAGAACAGGACCGATCCGCCCACCGGATGGATCTCCGCGGCGAACCCCGTGCCTGGCGCGATCCACGGCGCGATCGCCTCCCACGCGAGTTCGGCCCCCTCCTTCGTCAGTCGATAGGCCGCAAGGAATGCCCGTCGCTCCGCCGCCGGCGGGTTCGGCTTGGAGGAGGGAACCGTGTAGAGGTAGAAGGTATCGTCGGGACCCAGCGATGCGATTCCCGCGCGGTTGATCGGTATCGAGCGATCTTCAGGCAACGTGATGACGGCATGCTCCTTCCCCGTCTTGGCGGAAAACACCGTCACCCTGCCGACCGTTGCGACGTCCTGCTCGGCGCCGCGGCGCCACTTCTGCTGTGCCTGCTGATACGGAGGGACGATTACCGCAACCCAGTCGCCGGCCGCTTCAATGCTGCAGGTCTGCGCGTTCGGGTCCATGTACTTCGGCTGAAGCGTGACTTCGAGGACACTCGCGCCCTTCTCCGCCTCGGCTCCCCAGAGCCGCACGCCGCGCAGCAGTTTGCCCGACTGCGCATCGACGACGTACAGAATGCCGCGCGTGGCGTCGACGGTCGACGCGATGATCGCATTCCCGATCGGCACGCGACGGCGCTGCACACCGTCCTCTGCGGAAAGGATCTGCAGCTCCACTGTTGCCACGCTGTTGCGATAGGCACGCGTGTACACCGACACGCTCGCGCTCATGTATTCGGCATAGACCGAGACGCTGTGCTGCGGCGCGGTGGACGCGTCGAACGGATAGCTCTTCGCCCAAAGCACATCTCCCGTCGTGTCGCTGAGGCACACGAGGCGGCTGTAGCAGTCCGCGTCCGGCAGCAGCTGATTCACGAGCTGCGAAGTGATGGTGCGCAGGGCGCCCCGGCATCGGTCGCTGCGGTAATGCTCGTGCACGAACAGTCGGCCGTCGATGGCGCCGACCGTGTGCAGAGTGAAGCGATCACGAAGTGCGCGGAAGGTCCAGCCGGGACGTCCTGTCGCGGCATCGAACGTCGCAACGCAATCCTCCCACACCACTGCAATCGCATACTCGCGCGTGAAAGCGGCACCTACGATGCCCGGGCGGACCGATGCGGGCCACATGCCCAGGCTGGCCTCGACCTGCTGCGTCTTGCCGTCGCGCGAGATCGTGAGGCGCACGCCGGCTCCGACGCCGGCATCATTGAGCTGCTCGTCGAAGTCGTCCATTCGCGCCGTGCGCCCGTTCAACTGCAGGATGACGTCTCCGTTGCGCAGTCCGGCGCGCTGGGCGGGCGAATTAGCCAGCACATCGATGACCTGCACGCCCGGATCCGCGCCCGCCTTGATGTCCTGGTACGCAGCCCCGAGGTAGCCGCCGGGATGCGGCGCCGACCAGATTTTGCGCTTCTCGCGCACGTTCCAGTACTCGATGGACGAGCCTCGCGCGAAGAACTCACCGTCCGCGCCCATCGCCGCCGGGGAGATGCCGAGCACCTTGAGCGGAACGAGCCCCGACCACAGGCCGCGGGCCCCGGCCGCCGGCTTGGCTCCCTCGAGATCTGCGAGCTTGACGAGCGACCCCTTGGGAGGGACGGCGACCTCGGGGATGCGCGCCGTGATCTCTTCCATCTTGCGCGCGCAGTAGTCCGTCACGCTCATCTCCTGGTCACCGTGCGTGATCCGCTCGCTGCCGAACTTTTCCGCGGTGATCTGAAGCTGGATCTGAAGGCGCTTCCAGTCGAAGAGCCTCTCGAGCGCCTCATTGATCTTCTTCTGCAGGTCCGCCTTCCATTCCTTCGGGTACTTGTCCTTGAACTCCTGCAGGGTCGAGAGCACCTTCTCCCATTTCTCCTGCTTCGTGAAGTCGTCGATCATCCGCTTGTACGCCTCGAGCGCGACCTTGCTCTC
>CAYXVY010000169.1:0-3298 GCA_964468745.1 uncultured Planctomycetales bacterium
TGGATCACAACGAATCCGCGGACGACGACGGCGGACCGGCGCGCGTGCGCGACTTCTTCCCGGAGACGCTTGCGTGGAGACCGTCGATCATCACGGATGCCGACGGCCGCGCGCAGCTCGCGCTGACGATGGCCGATACGATCACGACGTGGCGCCTGTCGGCGAGCGCGAACACGCCCGACGGGCGGCTCGGCTCGACGACTGCGGGACTGCTCGTCTTCCAGGATTTCTTCGTGGACATCGACCTGCCGGTCTCGCTGACGCAGAACGACGTCGTGAGCGTACCGGTCGCGGTCTACAACTATCTCAAGGAGAAGCAGACGGTCACGCTGACGCTCGCGAAGGACGAGTGGTTCGAGCTGCGTGACGAGCCGGAGAAGCAGGTCGCCCTCGAGCCCGGCCAGGTGCGGGTCGTCTACTACCGCATCAAGGCGAAGGGGCTCGGCGCGACGAACAAGCTCGAAGTGCACGCGAAGGGCGGCAAGGGAGCGAAGGACGCGATCCGCCGGTCGATCGAGATCGTGCCGGACGGCCAGCTGACGGAGACGGTGTTCAACGGTTCGCTCACGGGGGAGATCCGTCACACCGTGACGATCCCCGCGGGATCCGTCGACGGCGCGTCGAAGATCCTGTTCAAGGCGTACCCGGGCGTGTTCGCCTCGGTGCTCGACGGACTCGAAGGCATGTTGCGCATGCCGGGCGGTTGAATGGAGCAGACCTCCTCGAGCTCGTATCCGAACGTGCTCGCGGTGGACTATATGAAGACGGCCCGTAGGGCCCAGGCCGAGATGCTGATGAAGTTCCAGGAGTACGTCAACGTCGGGTACCAGAAGATCCTGACGTTCCAGACGCAGGAGGGTGGGTTCGGGTGGTGGGCGGGACAGAACGAGCCCGTGATGTGGGTGACGGCGTACGGCACGCAGCAGCTGATCGACGCGTCGCGCGTGACGGACGTGGACCGCAAGGTGATCGATCGCGCAGTGGCGTTCATGATTTCGAAGCAGGGGGCGGACGGCTCGTGGCAGGCCGCGGGCGGGACGCACGGCGAGGCGATCGACGCGTTCAAGGGGACGCACGTGCCGCTTACTGCGTACATGGCGTGGACGCTCGCGGATTGCGGGCAGACGGGCGCGCCGATCGACAAGGCGCGGAAGTACATCAAGGCTCATCTCGACGAGGTGAAGGACAACGTCTACGGTCTCGCGCTCGCGGCGATGGCGCTGGCGGCGATCGATCCGAAGTCGGACGACGCGCGCGATCTCCTTGCGAAGCTCGACGACCGCAAGGTGGAGGAGAAGGACTTCGCGTCGTGGAGGCTCGACGGCCAGACGTTCTCGTACGCGCGCGGCGACGCGGGGAATATCGAGGCGACGTCGCTCATCGCGCTGGCGATGATGCGGACGGGCGGGTTCACACCGACGGTCAACAAGGTGCTCGCGTATCTGGTGAGCAAGCGCCAGGCGGGCGGCGCGTGGGGCTCTACACAGGCGACGATCCTCGCGCTGAAGGCGCTCGTCAAGGGCATGAGCGGGTCGCCCCAGAAGGGCACCGTCAAGCTGCGCGTGTCGGTGAACGGCACGGAGAAGGTGATCGAGGTCAGCGAGGATCAGTCGGACGTGCTGCAGATGCTCGACCTCAAGGATCTGACGAAGGTCGGCGACAACGAGATCGTGATCAAGACGGAAGGGCAGTCGACGATGATGTACCAGGTCGTCGGACGGCACTTCGCGCCGTGGAGCACGGTGAACACCGAGGAGAAGAAGATCATCGACGTGGACGTCACGTACGATCGCTCGCAGCTGAAGAAGAACGACGTGCTGGGGGCGAAGGTGCGGCTGACGTACAACGGCGACGTGTCGACGTACATGGTGATCGTGGATCTCGGGCTGCCGCCGGGGTTCGAGCTGGATGCGTCGACGTTCGAGAAGATGGTCGAGGACAAGAAGTTGATGAAGTTCACGGCGACGTCGAAGCAGGCGACGCTGTACTTCGGGGCGATGCAGCCGGGGCAGATGGTGGACTTCACGTACGGGTTGAGGGCGAAGTACCCGGTGAAGGCGAAGACGCCGGAGACGGCGGCGTACGAGTACTACACGCCGGCGAATCGCGATGTGTCGAAGCCGGTGGAGATCGAAGTCACGGAGTAGGAAGACGTGATGGGTTGTGGGTGATGAGTAGCGAGTCCGCGCCTGCTCATCACCCAAAACTCACAACTCATCACTTCCTGATTGTGCCTCGCCACTGGGCCAGCTTGAGGTCGAAGGCCATCGTGTGTGCGGGGCTGGACGAGGGCAACACAAGCACCTCGTAGCCCGCTTCCCTGAATCCAGGCGCGTGTTTTCCGGACGTCTGGCCGTTGAAGCATACGCGCGACAGTCTGGGCGCGATTTCGCGCAGCTTGGAGAAGTCATTGACGCGGGCCTTTCGAATGTCGGCATCGAGGCTGCCCTCGCGTTCGCAGGCGGAAAAGACATCCCACAGGCCGATGCCGCGATTCAGGAGTCGAGTGATGCGCTCGGGGTACGCGCAATCGACAAGCGGGTGCCCAAGCAATTTGCCCATGAGCCGCCAGAACTGGTTGCGTGGATGGGCGTAATACTGTCGTGCGGCGAGCGACGCTTCGCTGGGAAAGCTGCCGAGGATCACGGTCCGGGTGCGGATATTGAGAGCCGGAGGCAGGCCATTGCTCACAGGGCCGGAGTCTAGCCACTCATCACCTGGAACTCACAACACATCAGCTCGTCGGGGTACCATCATGGCGGGTGGGCACACCGGAACAGGGCGTCTTTGCAGGGCGGTACGAGATCCTGGGCGAACTCGGCTCCGGCGGGGCGGCCATCGTCTATCGCGCGCGTGACCTGCAGTTGGGGCGTGCCGTCGCGCTCAAGATCGTGCGCACCGAGGGGGCGGCGCCCATGGCGAAGGGGCGCTTCGAGCGGGAAGCGCGCGTGGCCGCCGGCCTGTCGCACCCGAACATCGTCGCGCTGCACGACGCCGGCGAGGCCGACGGCAAGCGCTACCTTGTGATGGAGCTTGTCGAAGGGCGCCCCCTGTCCGAGATCGCGAAGTCGCGGAAGCTCGGTACGACGGAGGCGTTGCGGCTGGTCGCCGACGTGGCGCGGGGCGTCGCGGCCGCGCATGCAAAAGGGATCGTGCACCGCGACATCAAGCCGTCGAACATATTCGTGGGGCCGGATGGGCGCCCGAAGATCGGCGACTTCGGCCTGGCGTACGTCACCGATTCGGACGCTCCCGCGCTCACGCGCACAGGGGCGATTCTCGGCACGCCGCTCTACAT
>CAYXVY010000170.1:0-20290 GCA_964468745.1 uncultured Planctomycetales bacterium
GCCGCGCCCGCGGGCCCGACGGTCTCCCCGATCTCGGCGTTTTTCCTGACGATCACGCCGTCGAACGGCGCGCGAATGCTCATGTACTCAAGTTCGGCCTCCACGCTCGCGAGGCGTGCCTTGGCCAGCTTCACCTGCGTCTCCGCGCGATCCACCCGCTCCCCTTCCCCGGCCCCCTTCTCGAGGAGGCTCTTCCACCGCGCGAGCTCGCGCTCCGCCTCGGCCACGCCGGCCTTCGCCTCGTCCACGCGCGCCTGCAGATCCGCGCTTGCCAGCCGCGCGATGATCTCGTCCTTTTTCACCTTCGATCCCACGTCCACGCCGAGCCACTCGAGACGCCCGAACGTCTTCGAGCTGACGTTCGCTCGCCGCTCCGGGATGATGTGGCCGCTCGCCGAGAGCAGCGCGCTCCCCTCGCTCGCCCCCACGAGACGGACGAGTCCCGTCTCGACCAGGGGCAGGCGCGACCCCGCATCGACCCGGCGCCAGAGGAGCCACCCGCCGAACGCCAGTACGACCACGATGATCGCGACGATTGCCGCCATGCGACCGCCGCGCGGACGATCGTCGTACCGGTTGATCCGCAGCGCGGACAGGTCGTGGCTTGCCGCTTTGATCTCGTCGGGCATGTTTCAAGAGTCTATCGGCACGGATGCGGGAAAGCACGCCCGCGGCACGTGTGCTACACGTTCTGTACCCCTCCCAAGGAGATCCCCGATGCGGCGTTTCTTCGTCCCTGTCCTCGTCCTGGCGCTCGCCGCGCCCGTGCTCGCGCAGGACAAGCCACTCCTCCCGAGCGACCTCGCCCGCGCGAAGGAGACGCTGACGCTCCCCCGCTGGTACATCTCGCTCGCCATCGGCGATGCCGGCATCGCACGACTCGACCGGCTCGTGGCATCGGGCAAAGGGACCGATGAGGACGCGCGCTGGCTGCGTGAGTCCGTCGCCCTGCCCGTTCTCGACGCGGGGCGCACGGAGGTGCAGAACATCGACGCCAAGATCGGCGGCCTGAGCACCGGACTGACGGACGAACTTCCCGTCGACAGGATCATCATGAAGGACGGAAGGACGTTCGACGCCCGCGTGCTCGAGGAGACCGCCACGGAGGTTCGCGTGCAGCGCTGGATCGCCGGCGGTTCGGGAGCGCAGATGAAGATCCTCCGCACCGAGCTCAAGGAACTTCAGAAGGGCAAAGGCTCGGGCGCCGAATTCACGCCGAAGCTCGATACCGCGAAGGCCGCCGGCGCCGGCGCGCTGCGCGACCTGGCGACGTGGTGCAAGGACAAGAACCTCGCGCGCCCTCGCGAGTACTGCATGTGGCCGGCGCTCCGGATGGAACCCGGGCACGCGGACACCCGCACCGCGCTCGGACTCGGCAAGGAGCCCGGCGTAAAGCCGGGGAGCGGCCGCGCGATCACGTTCGAGGGTCGCGAATGGGACGCGCAGGAGCTCAAGACGAAGCTGCTCCGCGACGGCTATGTTCTCGTCGGCGGCCAGTGGTTCCGCGGCAAGGAGAGGATGCTGCTGCTGCCGGGCCTCCTCCGCTACGAGAAGCAGGAAAAGAAGGAACTGACGATCGGCGGCGGCACGGCGATGGTCGGCAACTTCGAGACGCAATTCAAGTCCATCTACAACCCCACGTCGCAGCAGTACGACGAGGAAGCGACCAAGACCTTCACGCATCGCTTCTACTGTCCCGAGATGACCATCGTCACGGGCGACGAAAGGCCGCGCAACGAGACGGCCGAAAAGATCGTCGTCTACAAGATCGACGCCGGCACGCCGAACGCCGGCGACCCCATGGTCGGCGAAGTATCGATCCCGATCGAGGTCGATCAGCCGATTCTCAGCGCGAAGATCATGGCGGTGGCGGAGGTGGACCAGGGACGCGTCGTCTGCAGCGTCGAGACAGACGCCGGCCGGACCGAAGTCTACAAGATCTCCGCGAAGGACTCGTCGACGCACGCGATTCCGCATGATGCGGTCCGGGGCCGGCAGAAGTTCAACGTCATATTCCGAATCGAGACCGTGGCCGCGTACAAGGCTCGGAACGACACGCGCAGGATCGCGTCGCTCAAGAAGTCGAAGGACAAGGTCCTCCAGAAGGAGTCCGTCATCGAGCACAAGCGCCTCACGGTGGACTACAAGGTGCGCCTCTTCTGCTCCAACTCCAACACGATCGAGGCCTTCCGCGCAACGATCGTCTGCGGCGAGGCGGCAGCGAATCTCACGAAGCTCTTCCAGGACGCGGGCTGCGACGATCTGCTGAAATAGTTGGGCCGAGCGCCGGGCTCTCGCCATCATGTAACCCGCCTTCGGCGACCCTTCTCAGAGGTGAGCATGGCGGATTACATCGACGACGCGCTCCGCGGCAGCCAGACGGAGCAGACTCCGATCATCGTTCTGCTCCACGGCCAGCGCGTGACCGGAGTCGTGGTGCGATTTGACGAGACCAACGTCGAAGTTCGTCACGAGAAAGGCCGCACGATGATCGCCCGCGCGCACATCGACGCGGTGACGGTGGAATGATGGCGCAAAACGTGGCCATGCTGGTGCGCAGCGTCCTCGGCAGCCCGCAATCGGAGCTCGCGATGCGGCGGCAGGTGGTCGAGCTCGCGCGGCAGAACCTGCACGAGCCGGACGTGCTCCCCGCGCTGATCGAGGCCCTGCCGAAGGTGAAGGACCAGGAGACGCGCGTCGTCCTCCTCGCGATGCTCGCCGAGATGGACACCTCACGCTTCAAGGACATCGAGGCGCTTTACGGCGCATTTCTCGCCGTCCTCGCGGAGGAGAAGGAACGCGCGGTTCGCGCGACCCTCATCCAGCGCCTCGCGGAGGGACTCCACCAGGACAGCCGCGTCGCGCCCATGCTGCTCGACGCGCTACGCGAGAAGTCGTTGAGCGACGAAGAACGCAGGGCCGTGACGCACGCCGTCGCGTCGCTTCCCTCGATCGACGAGGCCACCGCGGCCGCGGCGCTGCAACGCTGTGCGACCGCCCCCGCGGACGTGCAGGCGGTCGCGCTCTCGCTCGCGGAACGCTGCGCGACGTGGGGCGCCCCGGTGCTCAAGGCGCTCGCCCCGTATCTCGACGTGAAATTCGACCGCGCGATCCGCCTCCGCATCCTGCGAAAACTCGGAGAGGCGAAGGCGCTGACGCTGGAGCACCTGCCGCTTCTGCGCAACGTTCTCCGCACGGACCCGGACGCCGACGCGCGCCGGGCCGCCCTGGATACGATCCGGCAGATCAAGCCCTGGAGCGAGGCGGTGCTCGACCAGCTCCTCTGGACCGCCGCGAAGGACTCCGAAGCGTCCCTCCGCGCGACCGCCGTCGCGATGCAGCGCGAGATGCCGCAGCTCACGGCCGAGCAGGTCGAGCGTCTCGCCGGCCAGCTCGCCGAAGATCACGTCGCGGGTGTCCGCGGTGCCGTTCTCGAAACCCTGCGCCCCTACGCGCGCGACGCCGCCGTGCGCGCCGCCGTTGCGAAGGCATTCGCGAAGAACCCGTCCGTCTTCGACGACGCGGAGTTCACCGCGCTGGTCGACTTCCTCTCGCCGTACGCGGGTCGCGACGAAAAGGTGCGCGACGGCCTCTTCGCGTCCCTCGAAGGACTTCCCTCCGCGACACAGCGCGCGAAACTCCTCGAGACCGTCGTGCCGAAGGTGCGGATCGATCAAATCGTGACGCCGCTCGCGAAGCTGTTCGCGAAAGAGCGCGACGACTGGATGCGCGAGGCGCTCTTCAAGCTCATCAAGCCGCTCTCCATCACCAAGCATCCGGAGCTCGTGCAGGCGTTCGTCGACGAACTCGTCGAGCCGTCATCCAAATTCCGCGCGGCGTGCGCGACGATCCTCGCCACCGCCGCGGAAGTTCACGCGGAGATCCCGCCCGCGCTCGAAGACGTCCTCCTGCACGACCAGGATCGCGACCTCGTCCGCACGTGCCTCGAGGGATATCTGCGACCGAAGGTCGCGCGCAGATTCGAGCCGCTCCTCTGCATCGTCGGCAACGAGACGGTCGACGCGACTTCGCGCCAGCGCGCGCTGGATGAACTGGTCAAGCTGCAGCTCACCGCCGACCAGCAGAAGGAACTCGCCGACACGCTCGCCGGACTGAAGCCGAACACGCTGAAGCTCCCGCGATGAAGGCTCTCCTCGAGCAAATTCGCGGGCGCCGCAACGTGACCGTCGAGCAGATGCTCATGGCGCTGGAGATGGTCCCCGCCGCCGATACGGAGAATCGCGAGCGGCTCCTCGGCCTCGCCGCGCGCGGCCTGAAGGATCCAAAGATCGCCGGACGCTGGATTGAACTCGCTGCCGGGGAGAAAGACACAGGGTTGCGCGGCCGTATGCTCGGCCTTCTCTCGGGCCTCGAAGCGCGCGACATTCCGGATCACGCCGCGTGCATCAGGCTCCTCGTCGACTGCGTCGAGCAGCAGATCGCCCGGCCCACTGCGCTGGTCGTGCTCGCCCGACTTGCGGGAACTCCCGAGGCGGCGAACGCGCTTGTCGGCGCGTACGCGAAAGTGCGCGATCGCGACGCGCAGCGGCAGATCCTATGGGCCCTGGTCCAGACCGAAGACGTGCAGAAACCGCTCGCGGAGTTTTTTGCCGAGATAATCGGCCGCGTCGATGCCGACGTGAAGTACTGGCTCGTCGATCGGCTGCTCCGTCGCGACGCGCTGCAACCGCGCGCGCTCGCCGCGCTCCTCGCGGATTCCGAACCCATCCACATCCGCCGCCGCGTGCTCGACCACCTGGTCGACCGCTCGATCGACGTGGACGACGCGGTGCGCCACATCGCCATCAAGGCCGCCGATGTCGGCCTGCGCGCCGCCGCAGTGCGCGCCCTCGCCACGCGCGGCAAGTCTTCCGCCGAGACGCTGTTGCAAGTGCTGCGGGCCGATCCGGACGCGCACGTCCGCGACGACGCGATGGCCGCGTTCCATCACTCGCTTGAGCTCACGCCCGACGTCGTCGACGCGCTCGCGACCGCGCTGCGCACTGAGAAGTCGGCCGAGATGATGCGCAAGATCCTCGGACTCCTCACGAAGCACGTCCGCCGCTCGACGAAGGTGCGCGACGCATTCGTCGCCCTCGCGCGTGAAAACCTCGATGCGACGCTCGCCGCCGAACTGTACGCGATCCTCGGGAAGCTCGTCGCGTGGGACGATGCGCTCCTCGACGCCTTCGTCCGCGCGTACGAATCGGAGCGTGACGACCGCGTGCGAGCGGCGATCCTCCAGTCCCTGTCGGGTGCGCCCCCGGCGCACGAGCGCCTCGCGCCGCTCTATCTCGCGGCGCTCAAATCGCCCAACAAGAAGATCCGAGACTGGGGTCTTGCCGGGCTCGTGCTCGTGCCGATGTCGGAGGACCGCTGCGACTTTTTCGCGCAGGCCGCTCCCGCGCTCAATCAACACGTCGACTTCGAGCTCAAGCTCGCCCTTGCGCGGAAGATCGCGAAGCTGCCGTCGAAGTCCAAGGCTGTGCTCTCCGAACTGAAGAAAGCGGGCGAAGAACCTGCGGGCAGCGACTGGCCGCCCGCCGAGGACTTCAAGCGTGTCTGTGAAACCGCGTACGAGGAAGGCGCGGCGGCCACGGACGACGTCGACTGGGACGCGTGGCTCCACAAGATCGATGTCGAGAAGCGCAGCGAGGGGATCTTCCCCGAGCTTTTCCTGCGGTACGAGCAGAATCCCGACACGGCCAAGCGCATCCTCAAGGCCGCGCTCCACCCGGACGTGAACCTGTACAACGCGTACGGGTACGCGGTGAACGCGTCCGTCATCCTGCGCTTCCTGACGGCGAAGCGCGGCGTCGACGACGACATCTCGCGTTACTGCGTCACCTTTGTCCTGACCAAGGAATCGAATTACGGCAATCCGGACGAGTACCTGTCGATCCTGCGGTCAAACCCGTCCTTCCCCACGTTGCGCGAGAATCTCTGGCAGGTGCTCGACCGGCGGCCCGACGTGAACCCCATCCTGATGCGCGAGCTCCTGCGCATGGCGTACAAGGGGGACGACGACGCGGTCGCGAAGGAGCTCCGCACGCGCGTCCTGGCGAAGACGAATCCCGGGGCGGCCAAGCCGTACCTCAAGTTCCTCGCGGGCAACATTCTCTGGGAGCCGACGGAGTCGATCCTCGAGGATGTCGCGGGCAAGGCCGCGCTCGTCAAAGACGACGCGCGCACGATCCTCGAAGAGGCTTTCAAACAACTCCATCGGCCGATGCCCGGCAAGCTGAAGAAGCCGGAAGGCCCGGGGCTGCTCGATGAGTGACCTCGTCGCCCTGCTGGAGCTCGCGCTCTCGAGCGAGCGCTCGCCGGCGGATCGGCTGAAATCGCTTCGCGAACTCGCCGGCCTCCTGCACGACGAGGCTGCGGTGTTCAAGCTGCTCGACGGAGCACGCGCTGAAGCGTCGACCGAAGTCCGTCGCGCGATGCTCGAGATCGCCGCCGGAGTCGACCTGACCCAGCTCCACGATCGCGAGAAGTACCTCGACGCGTTCGCCTATTTCGCGGGCGCCGAGCCCGAATCGCAGCTGCGTCTAATCGCCGTGGCCCGGCTTGCGCACCTGGCCGCACACGACGACACTGCGCAGGCCATTCTCGCGGAGACGATGGCGTTCGATCTCGCTGAAGACGTGCAGGCTGCGGCGCTCGCCGCGCTCGCGCGCGCCTCGCGGCTCCTCCCCGCAACGGCAGACCTGCTCGCGCAGTTCGCCCGACGCGCGTCGATCGCGCTGCGTCCCGTTCTGCTCACGGCGATCGATCGCCTCGACCGCGACGCCGCCCAGCGCACGCTGGCGTCGATGCTCGCCCCATGGGACGCCTCACCCGTGTCCGTTCTCGAGAGGCTCGCGCGGTTCCCGTCGTTGCTCGAGGACGTCTCACGGACGATCGCGGGATACGCGCAGTCGGAGACCCGCAACGAGCCGCGCACCGCCGCGATGAACCTGTTGACCGCGAAAAAGGACACCGATCCCGCGCTGTTCGCAGCGATCTTCGTCCTGGTCGAGCAGTTCCCCGATCGCGGGGAGCTCCTCGACGTGCTCCGGCACAAGCTCGACGGGCATCGCGAGCTCGTACCGCAGCTTGTCGCGCTCTTCCAGAAGGCGCGTTCGACCGACCTCAAGCTCCGGATCCTGAATGTCCTCGCCGACGCCGAGCTGGACGACCTCTGGCGCGCGGCGCTGCGCGACTCAAGCCCGTGGGTGCGCCACGCGGCCATCGACCGGTGCCGCCGCCACGTGCAGCGCTTCGCGAAGGACTTCGCCGCCGCGATTCCGCAGGAATCCGTATCCAGCCTGCGCGAGGCGATGGTACGGGCGTTCGCGGGCGGCGGACGCCTCCCCGAAGACGTGCAAGTCTTCCTCGCCGATTGCGCCGCGAAGGAGACCGATCCGCGCGTCGAGGAGGCGCTTGCCGTCGCGCTCACGAACGTGCCGATGAGCGATGCGAATCGCGCGCCGATCCTGCGAGTGTATCGTCGCGTGCTGGTCGACCCGATGGTGGACGAGGATGTGCGCGCCGCCGTCATCCAGCGCGTCCGGTCGTTCGCCTTCCGCCACGAGCCGGAACTCGTCGAGTGCCTCAAGGCGCTCCTCGAGCGGGAGACGTCGATCGAACGCGTCGAGGAATACCACGATCAGCTCCGCAATCTCGAGCCCGATCTACCGGGCCTCGTCCCGACGCTCCTCAAGCTCTTCTATCGCTTCCTCCATCACTACCCGCGCGATCCGCTCCACAAGTGGACGCAGGAGTTCCGCACGCTCGCGGAGTCGATGGAGGACGTGCGCGCGCAGATCGGCTACATTGCGAAGCTCACCGGCGCGACGTGGATGCTCGACAAGGCGGACACGCAATTCCGGAAGGCGAACCTGTTCGGCGCCGTGCTCGAAGCGATCCGCGCCGGCGCGCATCACGGACCGCAGCGCCTCCTCGACGAGGCGTGGGAGACGCGCACGCTGCGCAAGAGCGATCTCGTCGCGCTCTTCAACCGGTTGATCAGCTGCCCGGGCCAGGACGCCATCCTGCAGCACGTGTTCAAGATCATGGAGAAGGCGAAGCTCGTCTCGCCGGAGATCCTCGACCGGTGCTTCGCGTTCCTCTCGGAGCCGTCGAGCATCTCGACGTACGAGGTCCGCAAGTTCCTCGAGACGATGGGCAAGGAGGAGCTCGGCTACCGCGAGCGGCTCGTCGCGCTCTTCACGCAGGCGAATTTCACGCACTGGTGCCTGACGAGCGGCACGCCGCAGGACGGCAAGGAACGCGCGAAGAACTGGCACGACTGGGAATGGCAGAGCTGGCACCCGATGTACCCCGGCTGGCCGGTCGCCGAGCTTTACTTCGAGCTCAACCCGCGGCCCGAGATGCGCGCGCTGCTCGCGGCGGAGCCCGAGACCGGCGTGCCCTCGACGGCAACGATCCACTACCTCCTCCTCCACCATTGGTGGCGCGACGAGCTCAAGGAGGAGGAGGACTATCGCGCGGTCGGGACGCTGATGCGACGGACCGCAGGGAAGAAGGAGCACGCGGCCGTTCACGATCGCGCGCTGTGCGTCTTCACGCGTCGGTGGAACTCGTACGTCGAGCACACGCTGCGCGCAAAGCTCCCCGCGCGCGACGTCGCCGAGATGGCGGCCGAGGCGTACGTCGGACTCTGCAAGATGCACGCGAAGTATCGTGAGAAGCCCGAAGAGACCCTACCGCCGGCGCTCAAGTCAATCGACGTCGACCACCTCGAAAAGATCTGGCCGTTCGGCAGCGGGTCGTGGGCGGAAGCGGCGGAGCACTGCCGCACCGCAACGGGCGAGGAGGAGGAGCGCGCGCAGGAACTCTATCGCGAGCTGGCCGAAGCGACGAACGACGCGCGCCGCGAGCAGGCGCTCGCCGCGCTCGATGCCCTGCTGACGGGCTTCAAGCACACGAAGTTCGTGAAGTCACGGATACGCGCGCTCAAGGCGACAAAGGAAAAGCTGGCGACGACGACGACGCTGCCGACAAAGAACGACGAGGATGCCGCGAAGAAACTTGCGGCTGCGGCGGAGTCGTCGGGCAGCAAGGAAGAGGCGCTCGCGCGCCTCGACGAACTCTTCGAGAAGTACTCGCACACCGAGACGGTGCAAGGCCGGGTGAAATTCCTCCAGGGATGGCGCGAGAAGCTGCAAAAGCTGTTGGGTCGCAAATAGCGGTCGCGTAAACTGCGCGCATGTTCATCGCGCTCATCGTCGCCCTGCTGGTGCAGGACCCGACGCCGGACTGCGGCAAAGAGGGCGCCTTCAAGATCGCCGTGCTCAAGACGAAGATTCCGCGCAAGGCCGGCGACGCCGCGGCCGAGATCCACTATCCGAGCGAGGAGAAAGGCCCGTTCGCGACTGTCGTGCTGTCGCCGGGAGGCAACGCCCCGAGCACGAGCGGCTACGACATCTTCGGAAAGCAGTGGGCGAGCTGGGGATTCGTGACCGTGATCGTCGCGTTCAACAACAAGTCCGCCGACATCCGCGGCGCGGAGTACTCGGAAGTCCTCGACTGGCTCGAAACCAGGAACGCCGAAGAGGGCTGGGAGCTCAAGGGGAAGATCGACACGAAGAAATTCGTCGCCGCCGGCCATTCGCGCGGAGGGCACGCGACTGTCGTCGCAGCAAAGAAAGAGAAGCGATTCATCGCCGCGATCCCGATGGCGCCCGCAGGACCGACGAAGGTCGCCGGCGACAACGCTCCCGCGATGTGCTTCATCACGGGCGACCAGGGGGACGAAGTGAGGGCCACCGCGCTCTATAACCAGTGCGGGAAACCGCGGTTCCTGGTCACCATCAGCGGGATGGACCACTTCTTCAACCCGGCCGAGAAGCCTCCCCTGATTCTGAAATACTCGACCGCATTCCTGCTCCACGTCGTGAACAAGGACAAGCGGTACGCCGCCATCCTCAAGGGCGAGGACGGCGTCACGGTCGCGTCGGAGGAATGAACCGATGATTGCCACGCTGCTGCTTGCACTCGCGATTCAGATGGATGCGCCGCAAGAGGACCCCGCGCCTTCGCCCTACGAAGGGCACGGAAAGCTCGCAACGACGCATCTCGACACGAAGATCCCGCGCAAGGCGGGCGACGCCGAGGCGCAGATCCACTATCCGTCCGAGGAGAAGGGGCCCTTCCCCGTCATCGTCTTCTCCGGCGGCGGCGAGGCGACGAACGGCAAGGAGTACGACCTCTTTGGAAAATGGTACGCGTCGTGGGGCTACGTCACCGCCCTCATGACGTTCAACAACAACGACTTCGACAAGCGCGCCTCCGAGTTCGGCGAAGTGGCCGACTGGTTCACGAAGAAGAATGAAGAGGACGGCTGGGCGCTCAAGGGAAAGATCGACACGGCGAAGTTCATCGCCATGGGGCACTCGACAGGGGGCACCACGAGCCTCATCTGCGCGAAGCGCGACAAGCGCTTCGTTGCGTGCGTCGCGTACGGCGCGGGCGCGCCGAAGGAGCTGAAGGGCGATTGCAAGCCGGCGGTCCTGCTTCTGACGGGCTCGAACAACGACGAGAAGGCGGCGATCGCGATGTACAAGAAGTTCGAAAAGCCGAAGGTGCGCGTGACCGTCGACGGAATGGACCACTACTTCAAGCCCGTGAACAAGTACGCGCCCGTCGTCGCGAAGTACACGGTCGCGTTCCTCGACACAATCTTCAAGAACGACGAGAAGGCCGTCGCCGTCCTGAAGGGCGAAGAGGCCGTCGTCGTCGAGAGCGATCGCTAGACGCTGGGATCGAGAATCGCCCGTCGAGCGAGCTTGCGGGTCTCTTCGTCGCTGTGGAGCACGGCCGCACGATGCAGCCAGCGCGAGGCGTCCGCGTCTTCACGCCGCAGGAGCGCACGCACGAGCACCGTCGAAGTCCCAGGATCGTGCTCGTCGAGCAGCGCCTGCCCGAGCACGGCGGACATCGCGGGATCGGGCACCACGCCGAGAAACGCGGCGGCCGCGGATCTCATCGTCGCGTCCGGATTGCGCACCTGCGCTTCGAGGTTCGACCGGAAACCAAGCTGGGCGAGATCGGCCATGACGCACCCCCTGCACAATCGACAACCACCACTCCCCAGTACGTCATTGGCGAAGCGGTTTGGGGCCGAATCCGCTGGACGTCAGGCGCTTCTCGTCCGGCGATGGGCCTGCTCGCAGGACAGCCGGAAGGCCCAGCGGGCCATGCACAGGCGCTGCTCCCGGGTGAGCGACGCGATCTCCGCGGTGAGCAGCCACGCCGCGCCGGGCGTCGGTGGCAGCTCGACGCCGACGACGCGCGCGGTCAGATCGAGCCGCTCGCCGGTCTCCGGTTCGTGCACCTTCACGTTCAGCGCCGCTCCCTCGGCGAACTCATGCGAGACCAGGAGCCGCATCGCGGTGTCGGAGAGCTCGACGAGCCACGCCCCGAATGCGGCGCGATCCTCGCGGACGACACTCGCCGTCCAGGACATTCCGGTCAGCAGAACGCGCTCGGCGGGCGCCCCTGTCGGGCCGCCGTCCCGCGCCGTCTTTTTCATCGCGTCCCAGAAGGCCTGGGACTGACGCCGTTTTTCGAGGCTCATCTGCCGGGAAGTCTGCCGCGTTTTACGACTGTGTCAAGTCGCAATCAGCGGAACTCGAAGATGTGGGCATCGACGCGGTGCAAGATCGTGAAGGACTCCGGAACGATGCGATGCAGCAGGGCCGCGTGCTCCGCATCGAATCGCGCGACCGCGGGCGCGTCGAGGGCCGCGCCGACGCCGCGGCACGCTCGGATGCGGCCGCGCCACGTGTCGCGCGTGAAGTGGATCGGCTCGTCGTAGATGAACATCGCGCGGAGCCGGAAGTCGCGTTCCGCCCACGTCGGCATCGCCGGGATCTCGCCGTGCCAGTCCCCCGCCGTCCATTGCGGATTGTGCCGAAGCACGAGTTCCTCGCTCGCACGCGCGATGACGTCGAGCCGCGGCAGCCAGGAGAAATGCGACGTCACGAGCAGTCCGTCGGGTCCGAGCAGGCGACGGGCTTCGGCGATCGCGCGCGGCTTGTCGAAGTAGAGCCAGCACTGGTTCGCGGTGAGCGCATCGAACGAGGCCGACGCGAAGCTTGTCGATTCGGCCGGTTCGATCCGCCAATCGATCGCGGGCTCGAGCCGTCGCGCCTCCGTTATCTGCCCTGCCGAGATGTCGATCCCCGCGACTCGTGCACGCTGCTGTGCGAAGCGTCGCGCGAGGACGCCGGTGCCCGTGCCGAGGTCGAGGATGCGCTGTCCTGGGAGTCCGACCCCGAGCGCGGCGAGCTTGGTGTAAAAGCTGTCGGGGGGTCCGGGGCGGTACTCCGCGTAATCGATGGACGCCTTGCCCCAGTCGATGGTGCGGCCGGGATCGATCGGGCTGAGTCCGTGCACGACCTCTAGTAGCGCGCAGCTTGGGCGATTGCCACCGTCACGACGCGTCTCGTCGCGTCACGCCGAAGAGGAGTGTTCCCGACGTCAGCCCCACAAGCGTGGAGAGGGCGTAGAGCTTTCCTTCGCCCACCTGGGCGAGCGCGGTACCGGGTCAGGCGCCGGTCAGCGCCCACCCCGCCCCGAAGAGCGCGCCGGCGAGCATGATCCAACGATGCGACGGTTTCGGCTTCACCTCGTTCGGGCGGCCGCTGCGGCGAAGCAGAAAGAGCCCGAGGGCGGAGACGCCGATCGCGACACCCATGACTCCCATCAAATGAAGATCGCGGAGGAGAAACATCCCCACGATCGCATCGTAGTCCGTCGCGCGCGCCTGGTGCAGGATGTACCCGAAGAGCACGCCGAAGAGCAGGCTGGTGATGCGCGCCATCAGATCCCCCCCACGAGCCGGTAGAGTCCATTGACGACCGCCATGCCGGCGGCCATGAACCCGATCGTCGCCAGGATGCTCGACTTGGCTCCCTGCGCGATGCCGACGATCGAGTGTCCGCTCGTTCAGCCGTCCGCCCAGCGGGCGCCGAATCCGGCCAGCGCGCCGCCGGCAAAGAGCACCGCCAGGCGAACGTACACGTTTGCCGAGAGGGTCGTGTCGAAGAGGCCCATCGTCGAGACGATGCCGACCTTGCCCGCGAGCGCCGCGCCGAGCAGTCCGCCGAGCGGGATGCCCACGATGAACCAGAGCCGCCACGAGTCCGTGTACGGCTTCCGCTGGAAGTGCTTCACGCCGGGCATGCACGCGGCGCAGATGCCGCCGAAGCCGCTCGACACACCGAGCGCCTTCCCCGTCACGAATGCGAAGAGCGTCACGACGAGACCGATGGCCGCGCCCGCCACCCACCACGGCCACGGCTGCGCCAGCCACCTCATTTCGCCACTTCGAGTTGCGACGCCTGCCAGGCCTCCATGCCACCCGTAACATTCGTCGCGCCGATGATGCCGCGTTTCTCCATCAGGCTGATCGCGATCGACGAACGGTGTCCGGTGCGACAGATGACGGCGAGCGGCCGTCCGCGCGGCACTTCCGCGAGACGCTCCTCCAGTTTCTGCAGCGGGATGTTGATGGACCCGTCGACGCGCTTCTCCTTGAACTCGCGCGCCGTTCGGACATCGAGCAGCGCGACTCCGGCCAGGGCCGCCGCCAGCTGCGGCGCCGTCATCGTGGCCGACGAGCGCGTCACCTCCGGCGCGTCCGGGGGCGGCAGATGACCGGCGACGTTGTCGAATCCGATTCGACCGAGACGCATGGCCGCTTCGTACTCGTGGCCGGCGTCGACGACGAGAACGATCGGACGATCCTTGTCGAGGACGGTCCCGCAGTAGGTGGCGTACTTGCCGGAAAGGGGCACGTTGATGCTATCGACGACGTGACGTGCGGCCCACGCCTCGGGCTCACGCACGTCGAGGACCTGCGCGCCGGCGTTCTTGAGCCGCATCATCTCTTCCGGCGACAACGGACGCAGCGACGCGCGCAGAGACACATCGAGGGTCTTGCGCTTCATCCGGTTGAGCGCTACGTCATGCGCGAAGTACTTCGGCGCCTCGGGTTGCTCCGACGTGACCGATCGGACAAATTCCTCTTTCGTCGCGAACTGGAGCGCGTAGTTCGTCCGCCGCTGCGTGCCGATCGTGCACACGGTCGCCTCGCTCATCGATTTGCCGCACGCGGAGCCGGCGCCGTGGCCAGGATAGAGGATCGTCTCGTCGGGGAGCGTCAGGAGTTTTTCGTGCAGGGAGTCGAAGAGCACGCCGGCGAGGTCGGCCGCCACGGCGCCTTTCGATGCGAGCAGATCGGGTCGCCCCACGTCGCCGATGAAGAGCGTGTCGCCGGTCATGACGGCGTGGGGACGCCCTTTCTCGAGGACGACGACAGAGATCGACTCCGGCGTGTGCCCGGGCGTTTCCAGGAATTTCAGCGTCACCGTCGGGCCCAGCGTCAGCGTGCCGCCGTCGCGCACTTTCTCGCACGCGTACTCCGCGTCGGCCTTCGCGCCCAAGTGGATTGTCGCTCCCGTGCGTTCACGCAGCTCGAGATGCCCGGCGATGAAGTCCGCGTGGATGTGCGTGAGAATGACGTGCCGGATGGAGAGTCCCCGGCGTGCGGCCTCTTCGAGATAGACGTCGACGTCGCGCCGGGGGTCGACGACGGCCGCCGCGTGGCTATCCTCGTCGGCAACAAGGTAGGAAGCCTGCGCAAGGCAGCCCAGGTAGTGTTGCGTCAGGATCATCGGGCCCTCCCGGCCTTTGCCAGCTTTCCGTCCCCCTCGAGCATGTCGAGGAGGATATCCTGGATCAGATCGAACGCCCGGAGCATCTTCGGGTGGGCCAGGCGATAGAGGACGCGATTGCCGTCGCGGCGCGAGTCCAGCACCCCGCGGCGCTTCATCATGAGCAGGTGGGGCGACACGCTTCCGATGGGCGTCCTGAGCCACTGCGCGATTTCAAGGACGCTGAGTTCCCCGTGTCGCAGGGTGTCCAGGATCGCCAGGCGCGTCGCATTCGAGAAGCACTTGCAGAGTTCCGCGTGGCGCTGGAGCAGGACGACGTTGCTCTTCATACCTGTATTCTAACGATCTGTAGAATACACGTATTCAAGAAATGCGGGGGCACGAGCTCGCGCTACGCCGAACGCTCCCTCCTGCCACGGAATTCTTCGTCCGTATAGTGCGCGGCCCACTTCGCGATGCGCAGCTGGTGCTCGCGCGAGAGCTCCACGAATTCCACACCGACGACCCACGTCGTGGCCACCGGCGGGGGCGGCGTCAGCCAGGCAACCGTAGCGGGGCAAAGGACGACTTCGTGAAACCAGGGATCCTCGATCCTGATGAGCACGGCGTCACCCTTTCGCATCTCGTAAGGTGCGATGAACCGTGCGCCCTCCGGGGTGATCTCCACGAGCTTGACCGCCACATCCGGCATGGATGCGGCCCCGCGCGGTTCCACTGTCGCCGGCCACCCTTGCGCCCGGATCCGGACGCGCCGCATCGATGTCTCCCGACCCGGCTCCTTCGTTGCCTTCGCGGCGGCATCCCAGAAGGCGCGAGATCGTTTCTTCGTCGGTTCTCCCATCAATCGGAGCATACCCCGCAATCGCGCCTCCGGAATTCTATTTTTCACGACGCGGCAAGGTAATGAGCACCACCCCCGCCAGGATCACGGAGGATGCCCCCATCATCCGCGGCGTAAATGTCTCGCCCGCCAGGACACCGCCCAACACCAGGGCGACGACCGGATTCACGTACGCGTACGTTGAGACCACCGCCGGCGTCGCCTCGCGCAGCAGCCAGATATAGGCGCTGAACGCGATCAGCGAGCCGAACACGATCAGATACACGAACGCCGCAAGCGACTTCGGAGAAATCGCATCGCAATCCAGCCGGCCGACCTCCCCGAACGCCAGCCCGGCCGCTGTCAGCATCGCCCCACCCGACAGCATCTCCATCGCCGTCGCCATGAATGGAGACGGGGGCAGCGAGAGCCGGCGCGAGACGATCGAACCCGTCGCCCACGACACCGTCGCCAGAACCAGCAGTCCCGCCCCGCGGGGATCGATGGCGAGCGTGGATCGCGTCGGACCGACGAGAACCACGATTCCCGCGAGCCCGAGCACGATGCCCGCAAATACCGTAATCGTCGGTCGCCGGCCCCCGGGAACCCACCAGTCGAGCAGCACCATCCACAATGGAACCGTGGCGATCATGAGCGCCGCGAGCCCGGACGGCACGAACCGCTCCGCCGTGACGACGGCTCCGTTTCCGCCCAGCAGCAGCAGCCCCCCCACGATGGCCGCGCCGCGCCAGTGGCTGCGCTCTGGCGCCGGCGTTCCCCGCAGCCGCATGAACGCGTACAGGATCGCACCCGCCGACATGAACCGCACCCCCGCCATCAACAGCGGCGGCAGCGTCTCGATCGCGTAGCGGATCGCCAGATACGTCGACCCCCACACCAGGTAGACGATGAAGAGCGCGACGAGGACGCGCGTGCGGTTCATTCGCCCCCCGCAACCGGCACGATCGCCGTCTCCTTGAGCGTGTCGAGGACGATCGTGGATCGCGTCGACGTGACGTGCTCTATGCGAGCGAAGTCCTCGCGCAGGACCCGCCCGAGTTCCGCCGTGTCGCGCACGCGCACTTTCACCAGGTAGCAGTCTTCGCCCGCGACGTTGTGTACTTCAAGCACGTTCGGAATCTTCGCCAGGCGCTGGCCCGCGCGTTGGCTTCCCACCGGCTCGTCGGCACGCACGAAGACGAAGGCAAGCTGCCCCTGCCCCACCGCCGCGGCGTCGACACGCGCCTCGTACCCCTTGATGACGCCCGATCGTTCGAGCTTCCGGACACGCTCGAACGCCGCCGACGGCGCCAGGCCGACGCGCCGGGCGACCTCGGCATGCGGCGTCTTGGCACTGGACTGAATAATATTCAGTATTGCAACATCTTTTCCGTCTAATATTCTTGTCATACCATTAAATATAGAGTATTATTCATTCGGCGTCAAGGAGGTTCCCAATGGAAAAGATCGCACTCACGAACGGGCAGACCTGGTCGATCGACGGCGCAGGCGAAATCGCGATCACCAAGGGAACGATCTGGTTGACGCGCTGTTGCGACTCGCGCGATTACATCCTCCGCGCGGGCGACACGCTTGCCATCTCCGGCCGCGGCCGCACCGTCGTGCTGGCCCTTTCGGACGTCCTGCTCACGGTCCGACGGCTGCCGACGATCCGCCGCGCGGGATAGTGTCCTCGGGTGACACGACCGGCGTTACACTGGCCCTCCCATGCCCCTCGACGGATTCCACCCGGCCGTCGCGGACTGGTTCTCCAGCCGCCTCGGCGAGCCTACGCCACCGCAACGCGCGGGCTGGCCCGAAATCCGCGCCGGACGGCACACTCTGATCGCCGCCCCCACGGGCAGCGGCAAGACGCTCGCCGCCTTCCTCCATGCAATCGACAGCCTCTTCCGGCAGGGACCGAACCTCCCGGACGAAACGCAAGTCCTCTACGTCTCGCCGCTCAAGGCTCTCTCGAACGACGTGCAGAAGAACCTCGACGTCCCCTTGCGCGAGATTTCCGAGAGCGCGCTCCTCCTGCCCACCGTGCGCGTCCTCGTGCGCACCGGCGACACGCCCCAAAGCCAGCGCGCGGCCATGGCGAAGCGCCCACCGCACATCCTCGTCACGACGCCCGAATCGCTCTACATCCTCCTCACGAGCGACGGCGGCCGCCGCATCCTGCGCACCGTGAAGACCGTCATCGTCGACGAAATCCACGCGCTCGCGCGCGACAAGCGCGGCTCGCACCTCGCCCTCTCGCTCGAACGTCTGGTCGCGCTCGCAGGCGAGTTCCAGCGCATCGGGCTCAGCGCGACGCAGAAGCCCCTCGAAGACGTCGGGCGCTTCCTGTGCGGCACCGGCCGTGAGTGCGCGCTCGTCGACGTCGGCCACCGCCGCGAACTCGACATCGACATCGAAGTCCCCAAGTCGCCCCTCTCCACGGTCTGCTCGCACGAGATGTGGGAGGAGATCTACGAGCGCATGGCCGAACTCATCCGCGCCCACAAGACGACGCTCCTCTTCGTCAACACGCGCAAGCTCGCCGAGCGACTCGCCGCGCGCCTGACGCGCGTCCTCGGCGAAGACCAGGTTTCATGCCACCACGGCAGCCTGTCGCGCGCGCGGCGGATCGACGCCGAGCAGCGCCTCAAGAACGGGCAATTGCGCGCCCTCGTCGCAACCGCGTCCCTCGAACTTGGCATCGACATAGGCGACGTCGACCTCGCGATCCAGGTCGGGTCCACGCGGTCGATCGCCACATTCCTGCAGCGCGTCGGCCGCGCGGGACACGCCGTGCGAAAGATCCCGAAGGGACGCCTCTTCCCCCTCACGCTCGACGAACTCGTAGAAGCCGTCGCCCTTCTGCGATGCGCGCGCGCGGGCATCCTCGATCGCACGCCTCAACCGCCGCGACCGTTGGATATCCTCGCGCAACAAATAGTCGCCGAGTGCGTCGCGCGGGAATGGTCCGAGGACGCCCTCTTCGACGCCTTCCGCCGCGCATACCCCTACAGGGAGCTCTCGCGGGAGGACTTCGATCAATGCGTCTCACTTCATGCCCAGGGCCGGCGGGCGCTCCTCCATCGCGACGGCGTCAACCGCCGCTTGATGGCGACGCGTCGCGCGCGCCTCACCGCGATCACGGGCGGCGGCGCGATCCCCGACGTCGCCGATTACCAGGTGCTCGCGGAGCCCGAGGACACCTTTGTCGGTACGGTGAACGAGGACTTCGCAATCGAATCGAACGCGGGAGACATCTTCCAGCTCGGCAATACCTCCTGGAGAATTCTGCGCGTGCAACCCGGCGTGGTCCGCGTCGCCGACGCCAAGGGCCAGCCGCCGACGCTTCCCTTCTGGGTCGGTGAGGCCCCGTCGCGCACGGAGGAACTCTCCGACGCGATCGCGCAACTGCGCGAGCAACTGCCGCTCGATGGCCTCCCCCCCGCGGTCGCGACCCAGATTCGCGATTACGTCGACGCGGGCCGCCAGGCGCTCGGAGCCGTGCCGACGCAGAAGCGCGTCATCCTCGAGCGCTTCTTCGACGAATCGGGCGGCATGCAGCTCGTCGTCCACGCGCCCTTCGGCGGGCGCATCAATCGCGCGTGGGGGCTCGCCCTGCGCAAGCGCTTCTGCCGCGGATTCGGCTTCGAGCTCCAGGCGGCGGCGAACGAGGAGGCGATCGTGCTCTCGCTCGGGCCGCAGCACGGATTTCCTCTCGATGAGGTATTTAGATATCTCAATCCACAAATGGCCCGGCACCTCCTGGTGCAGGCGCTCCTTGCGGCCCCGATGTTCGAGACGCGCTGGCGCTGGAACGTCCAGCGGTCGCTCCTCGTCGAGCGCATGCAATCGGGGAAGCGCGTCCCCGCGCCCCTGCTGAGGATGCGCGCGCAGGATCAGCTCGTCGCGTCGTTTCCGCAGGCGACCGCCTGTCCTGAGACCCTCGCGAGCCCCGACATCGAGATCCCGTGGGAGCATCCGCTCGTCCGCCAGACGATCGAGGACTGCCTGCAGGAGGCGATGGATTGCGACGGATTCATCCGCGTGCTCGAAGGCTTGCAGAACGGCTCGATCGAGAAGCTCGCCGTCGACACGCCCGAGCCGTCGGCCTTCGCGCGCGGCATCCTCTCGTCGGCGCCGTACACGTTTCTCGACAACGCGCCGCTCGAGGAGCGCCGCACGCAGGCGGTCATCGCCCGCCGGACCCTCGACGCGAAGACGGCCGACGATATCGGGCAGCTCGACGCCACAGCGATCGCGCGCGTGCGCGAAGAGGCGTGGCCGTCGCCGGAAAACGCCGAGGAGGTGCACGAGGCGCTTCTCTGGATGGGGTACGTGACGGATGAAGAAGCGAAGCCTTGGGCGCCCTGGCTCCTCGCGCTCGGCAATCGCGTCGCGCACGAAGGCGACCGCTGGTTCGCCGTCGAAGCGTCGCGCGATCCGAAGGCGGTGCTCAAGGGTCGCCTCGAAGCGCTCGGGCCGGTCTTCAGCGACGACCCCCTGCTTCTCGAAATCGAGCGCGACGGCGTGGCGTTGCGTTGTCGCATCGAGGGCCGCGCCGCGTGGTGCAACCGGCGACTCCTCGCGCGCATCCATCGATACACCGTCGAGCGGCTGCGCAAGGAGATCGAACCGGTCAGCGCCGCGGACTTCCTTCGCTTCCTCGCATGCTGGCAACACGTCGACGAGGAACATCGATTGGAAGGTCCGCGGGGCGTGGCGGAGGCGCTCGCGCAGTTGGCCGGGTTCGAGCTCCCCGCGGCGGCATGGGAAGGAAGCGTGC
>CAYXVY010000171.1:0-4120 GCA_964468745.1 uncultured Planctomycetales bacterium
GGGACTTAAAATCCTTGGATCCCGCAAGGGGTCATGCGGGTTCGACCCCCGCCCCGGCCACCACTTCGACTCGCGCGGCCGCAGGCCGCGATGAGGCGAAGTGCCCCGAGGGAGCGAAGCGAGTCGAGGGGAAGCAATCGACGAAGCATGGGTTGCGCTCGCTCAGGGCACGCACCCGGGGTGGGGGGGTCTCCCGAAATGGCGCGCCGCGCGCGCTCGGCCCGGGATCGCGATTCGGAATCCTGGATCTATTGTCCCACCCATTTCATTTGGGTTATAATCCGCATGGGTTGGGTATCCTCGAAATCCAGGTGCTGGGGACGGATCACGCGGCGCGGGAGACCGTCGCGCTGCTGCCGTCGTTTGAGGAGTTGACCGAGTCGGACACGGCCAATTTCGTGTTCGTCCGCGAGTCGGTCGCCAGCTCGCTCGAGGACATCGCCGCCCTCACGCCGCTCATCATCTCCCTCGACCACCTGATGGCCACGCCGTACGACTCGGCGCTGGGCGAGGAGCGGTTTCACGTCACGGTGCGTCGCGGCACCGAGCGCGAGTACATTATCGAACTAACGTCCGGCAGCATGGACTTCGCGGCGATCGTGCCCCATGCGCCCCCGTGGCAGCACGTGATGGTGCACCGCGCCTGTCCCCGCCGGCACGACTTCGCGCGCGACTTCACCCCGTCCCTCGAACGCGCGTTCCTCGCCGCGCTGCGGGACGCCGTGCGTCCGCTCGTGACCCCGGAGCCGCTGTAGTCTACTTGTTGTCCTGCGGGGTCGGGTCCTTCGCGCGCCCCTCGAGGAATCGCTTCCGGTTCGACGGCTCGTTCCACCACCGGCGGAATTCGACGGCGTCGACCAGGTTCACGCCCGTCGTCGCGCGCAGCGCCACCGCCAACGCACCCTGGTAGCCGGACTCCGGTTCGAGCAGCGGCTGCTGAAAAGTCTTGAGCTTGTCCGTTACGCGCTCCAACGCGTCGATCATCCGCGCCACGCCGCGCTCGAGGATCTCGTCGCGCCGCTGCTGCAGCAGGAGCGTCGCGATCCGGTCCGCGACGATACCCGCCGCGTGCGCCTCTTTGCCCTCAAGCACCTCGAGCATCGGATTGACGGCCTCCTCACTTCCGAGCCGGGCCAGCGCATCCACCGTCGCCGCGAACTGTCCCAGGTCGCGCTGCTTCGCGTCGCGCATGAGCTTGATCAGGGGCTGTACCGCCGAAGCGTCCCCGCGGCGTCCGAGTGACTCGATCGCCGCGCGCCGCACGTTCGCGTCCGCGGACGCGAGGAGGCCGAGCAGCGACTGCGTCGCGCGCTTCTGGGGAAGCGACGCGATTTCGCGGATGATTGCCGGCTTGCGGATCGACGCGGCCGTCTCAAGGCGCTTTTCGTAATCCTCGACCGTCCTCTGCAGCTTCGCCGCGTTGACCTCGGCGCCCGCGCGCGGCTCCGGCCCGGCCGGCTCCGCGAATAGCGAAACGTGGAGCGCGAGCTCGCTCTTCACCGCGGCCCGTCCGAACGCCGTCCCGCCCGCGTTGCGCAGCACGATCGTCTCGTCGATCACCTCGCTGTCCGCACCGAAGGCCGACTCGATGAACTGCTTCACGGCCGCCATGGTGTTCGGCAGCGTGGTTCCCTTCGCCTCCGGCGAACGCGTCGCCGCCTCGAGCGCCGCGGCCAGCAGGATGCGCTCGAAGTAGGCCTGGAAGAGCGCGGGCGTCGCGAATACGTCCACGAACTCAAGCCGGTCGCCGATGGCCACGGCGACGCCGACGGCTCGCGGGTAGGTGGTGCGAAGATCGACGAGCGACGTGCGGTATTCCGAAATATGCGCGGCCGCGGACTTGTACGCCTCGGCGGGCGTGCCGCCCTTCCTGGAGCCGACGGCGTTCCACACGAAGCCCTGGCCCGCATCGGCCGCGAGGCCGCGTCGCACCGCCGCCGTGAGCAGGTAATGTCCGGACTCCCGCTGAAACTTGTCGCCGGCGTGCAGGCCGGCCGCCGGATCTACGTCGTAAGCGCGCACGTCCACTGTCTTGCCGGCCGGCACTATCGTGTCGCGAGCCACCACGCGCGGCGCGCGGCCGCCCACGAGCAACGCCCCTCCGATGAGAAAAACGTCGCTGGGCGAGTCGTTCCGGACGCGCACGGCGAGCGCGCCCGCGGTGTCTGCGATCTCGACCTTGCCGCTGCCGAGCGACTCGTGCAGCGTCGCAATCGCGGCCTTGTCCTCGCGCACGCCCATCAGCGGGTAGAGGGTGAGGTTCTTGAAGCTCATCGGGGGCCCGATTTCGAGATCGTCGAGCACCCACGAGACCGCCGAGTCCGGCGTCGCCAGGCTCTTGCGCACGTACTGCTGCGCGAGCGCGCCGTCGCGCTGCTCTTCCGTCATCCACCGTCCGCCGTGCTGGACAAGCCGGTTCTCCTGCATGATGCGCGCGAGGATCTCGTCGCGGTCCTTCCACGTGCCGTCCGGCAGCAGCAGTTTTCCTGCGTCGAGCTTCTCGCGCCATTCCGGCGAAACGTACCACGCGCCGTACCGCTGCAGGCCCAGCTTGTCGGCCGCCTGCTTCTCGGTGACTTCGCGGTTCCGCTCGCGCTCCAGCGCCGTGCCGAGGTCCTTCTTGTCCCCTTCGAGCCGGGTGATCTGCGCGATCTGAGCCTCGATGTCGCGCGCGTTCTTCTCGAAGCGGTCCTTCATGTCGACGGTCATCCACCGTCCTTCGAGCTGGATGAAGCCGCGCTTCGCGATTTCCTGCAGCACGTACTTTTCGATCGGAATCTGCTGGCCGCCGGTCAGGACGACGTTGTCCGGCAGTTCGACCTTCGGCGGAGGCACGACGACGTTGCGGAGCTTCTCGTTCTCGTTCTTGAGCGCGCTGATGTACTGCTGCTGGCTCGTGATGGCGACGATGTAGCCCGTCGCGAGCGCGACGAGGATTCCCGCCGCCGCAGCCACGGGTGCCCAGGGCGAAGCTTTCTTCGGCGGCGCCATGGTGAGTTCGGGCGGCATGGCCACGCGCTCGATTCGCATCGACGTGGTCACCGCCTCCACGAACCGTTCCGGCGCCTCGATCGACGCCGTCGTCGTCAGTGCCTGCATGCTCTTGACGAACACGTCGTTTTCCTCGTGGCAGACAGGGCACGTGGCGACGTGGCTCTCGATCACGCGCTTCCGGTCGGTCGGAAGCTCGCCGTCGTACAGGTCGCTGAAGAACTCCTGGACTTCCCTGCAGGTCATAGGCATCCCGATTCCCTAACTGACTCTATTCGCGCGCGATCCGCCGTCGCTCCATTTCGTCGCGGGCTTTGGCGGTGAGGCTTACTTGTCCTTCGGAGGATCGTTCTTCTCCTTGTCCTTTTCCCTCTTCTCCTCGTCCTCCCAGCTCTTCTTGATCTCCTGCACCGTCGGCTTCTGCTCGCCGAAGCTGGCCAGCTTCAGGTCGTAGCTGATCTCGCGAACGGCCAGCAGCTCCAGCTTGCGCGTCCCGTTCCCCACGCCGTAGGCGAGAAGACGGTTCGTCTGGCTGTCGAACAGGCAGAAGGCGTCCTGCGCGGTCGAGTACGTCACCGAAGCGCCGATCCAGCGCGTCGTGCGATTGTCGACCGACTGCGCGTCCGCGACGCGATCGAACTTGCCCGCGGCAAAACCGATGACGCATCCGAGGAGGAGGACGAACGCAAACCAACCCGAGTATGCGCGCATGATCAAGCTCCTATACTTTTCCAGACTTCCTTGAAGGCAAGACGCGCCCGCGAGATGCGGGACTTCACCGTTCCCATCGGCAATTCGAGGATCTGGGCGACCTCGTCGTACGCGAGGCCCTGTACGTCCTTGAGCAGGAGGATCTCGCGGTCGTCCTCCTTCAGCTGGTTGAGCGCCTGGATGACGGTCTGGCGCATCTCGTCCTTTTCCATCGACTGATCGGGCGCCGGCTGCTCGCCGTCGATCATGGAGGGGACGTTCCGCGTCGTGTCCGCACCCTTGCCGCTGCCCCAGTCCATCGACTTGGCGGGATGGCGGACGCGGCGCTTGAGCTCGTCCTTCGCGAGATTGCCCGCGATGGTGTAGAGCCATGTGGAGAACTTCGCCGTGCTGTTGTACTCGCCGATCTTGCGGAACA